>NZ_JBQFQP010000006.1:0-265103 GCF_056536925.1 Ruegeria sp. CI1
CAACCTGCCGCAACTTCGAGACAATTTCTTCAGGCTTCGGTCGCTTGTTTGCCATTTCTGATCCTCCGTTTCCTAATCTTAACGGTGGACCCATTCAAATGGGGAGCCTCAGCACCATCCTCAGCAGCGGCTGCATCATCATGCAGCGGCAAGAGCTCGGCGAGCTCCGTGCTGAGCAGGACATCCGGCGCAACCCCCGTGCATCGGGCGGTGACCTCCGAACCAGGTTTCCAGCTGCCCGCCACGGTGGGCACCAAGACTTCGCCCACGATCCTTCGGAAGCTCGAGATGGGCCATGAAGTCATCGCCCGGAAGCTCGCCTCGTAGGCAACGCGCGCAGAACTCTTCGCAGCTCGGGCTGTACTTTGCCCCTCCTGTGCTATCCTCGCTAAGGTGTTGAGCCAACCGTCAAGGTCGACAGACGATACGCTGTCGGCGGTCCCGAAATGCGTGAGGACCTCGTGCACCCGCCCCGCGTTCTTCTGGTCGCCCTTGGCAAGCGCCCGCAGTACGGCGGCGAGAAGGGGCCAGCCGGTCAATGGGAGGACGGCCCCGGCAGCAGCGAGGTCGGTAAGCGCCCTTGCCAACTCCTCGTTGACCTCACCCATATAGGCGACAGGTCTCTCAGCCTCGACCATGAGGAGAAGCCCGTCCAGAGAGCTCACCCCGTCGGAAAGCACGCCCCGGTCGCGCAAGGCGGCGAAGGCTGGGTGATCACGGAGCACCGGAGCAATGTCGCTCACCGGGAGGAAAGGCAGATCCTCGCCAAGTGCCTGGCGCGCGGCGGTAAGGATCTCGTCGGACAGGTCAAGCACGTCCTCGGGCTTCCAGGCGCTGCCGCGACGGTCAAAGAGCCAAGGGATCCCGCCGATCTGGTCAGGGTCAGGTCGGTCGCCCCGTGCGAGTGCCTCAATAATCTCGACGGCGAAGCGCGAGGGTTCTTGTTGTCTGAGGCAAAGTGCGATCTGCGCCTCGGGTGACCAGTGACGCACGAGTGCCTCGGCACGTCTCTTCGCCGTCTGCTCCATAATGTCACCAAGCATCGGCACAAGGGCAGTCATGCTCGCTGGGACAGGCCAGTCTGGGTTCGATTGATAAAGGTCGTCCGCGGACGCCCAGCCACCCTTAGTCGTGGGAAGGATCGGCAGCCGTCGGAGCGTTTCCTCGGGAATGTCAGCGCACAGGATCGCCTCGGCCGCCTTTCGGTCGAGGCCGCATTCAGGCAGCTCCTCAGCATGGCGGTAGAGCAGATCACCAAGTTCCGCCCCCTCGATCGTAGCGATCGACAGGTGGCGTACCTTGACCCGATCGAGCGTGTCGATAACCTCAGCTGGCACTAGAACGTCTTGCGCTGAAGTTGCGATCAGCCGCGCAATCAGCGCGTCGAGCGCCGGGACTGCCTCGCGCAGTGCCTCGAGTTTGACACCAGGATCGAGCGCGCGCAGATCCCCGGCTGCAAGAACGCGTAGGGCGTCGCGCTTGTCCGCATCCTCCGTGAAGATCTTGTTCAGCAGTGCGGCGCGGGTCTGAGGCGAACCGAATGCCTCGGCCCTTCGCGCCAAGGAGCAGGCGGCGCCGGCATCGAGGTTGGCCAAGCGGAAGGTCGGCTCAGCAGATGGGCCGCGGCTTGCGTCGTCCAGCGCGCTGGCGACGGCGCTGGGAAGGATGAACGCCTTCGCCCCAGGCAGCGCGGCCGCCAACAACCCAAGAAGCATTCGTGCAGGCGGTGTGTCACGGAACAGCCTCCCTTCGCGCGCTGTGGCGTCGAGTTCGGCAAGGCTCAGCAGGCGGCTGCCACTGCCATCGAGCGCTCGCACTACAGGAAGTTTGCAAAGCTCCGGGTCGGCAAGTGCCGCTTCCAGGTTCTTGAGCCGGCGCACGATGGCGAGGGATGCCGTACCTGCGGCCTCGCCCTGCGCTTCGTTCGCGAACAGCGGCTGCAACGCTGCGATAAGTGGCCGGGCCTTGTCGGCGTCGAGCGTCGGGCTGTCTTCCGTCCCTTCCGGTAGCCATGCCCGGGACAGACAAAGTGGCGCGTTCTGCGCCTGCGCGAGTGCGCGCAACACGTAGCGCTCGGAGGCCGAGGGTGGCAACGGCACGATGTCCGAACAATTTATGGTGGCCAGAACCTCGGCGATCCGGGAATGCGGTGCAACCGCACGCGCCGAGGCGATCGCCTTCCTCAGCCGGTCGGTGACCGGCTCGGCCGCAGCCACGCGCAGATCATCGTTGGCGCATGCGACAAGTAGGAAACCTCTCAGAACGCGCGTGTGTCTTTCGCTTGCAAAGCACTCGGGCTCAAGCCCCGCCAGAAACTCCTTTAACTCGCCGGAGTTCCAGCCCGGCACTTCGGGCGCCAGCAGTGCATCTGTGCCGCAGACCAGCGTTAGGTTGCGCGCCGCCGCCCAGTCGACGACATTGGGCAAAAGCTCTAAGAGCGCGATGCGCCCACGGTCGTCGGGTGCCGGCAGGGGCCGAAGGACCGTCCCAGCCGTAACGAGGCGCCAGCGCGCCACCGTGCTGTCTCGAGTGATGTCAACGCAGCGGGCCAGCACATGTTCAGCCGCGATCGCTTCGCGGTGCGTGCGACCGAAGTCGCTGTTCGCCAGTGCGCTGACCGCGGCTGCTAGCGCCTCACTCGAGAGTACCTGTTGTGCCAGAGCGTCGTGAAAGACGGCTGGGATCAGCGGCAGAACAAGCTCGTCGCGGAGGCTACGGTTCCAATCCGCACGTAGCGCAGCCTCGTTCGAAGGCTTCTGCTCAGAGTGCCTCGGGCCGTCATCGTCAAGTCCGATGACGGCCTTGCGCCCACTGTCTACAAAAAAGCATCCATGGAGGAGCAGCTTCAGGCGTCCCTTGCCGTCATGGTGGAGGGCGCGAAAAGCCTGAGTTACCGGCAGGAGCACCGACCAGTCGGCAGAGAGCTGCCCACGGCTGTCAGGCTCGACCACGAGGATTGCAGTGCCGTGGGGTGTTGCCTTTTGTTTCTGCTCCTCGTCGGTGTCCGGGTTCCGGCTGAGTGGCCAGTTGTCCGACCCTCGAAGGTCGCTGCGGAAGTCGTCAGATGCACGACGTTCGCGGCCGAGGCTAAACATACCCGGGCCGAGCGCCCCCCCGAAACTACGATCACCTGGATCAAGTCCGTAGCCAACCATGCCAGGGGCCGCATCACGGTCGAGTTCGACGCGCACGCCGTTGATCTCGACCGACACGCGGCGCACATGACGCAGCGATGCGAGCATTTCAGCCAGGCGTTGACGGTCTGCAAGGGGCGAGAGGCTTTCAGGCGTGACATCCGTTGAGACACCGCCTTTGCTCGTCGGCTTGGGGCGCAGTCCGCGGCGTCGCAGGGGGAACCACAAGTTCAGTCTGCGGGAAGAGGATATGAAGCGCTCCCCCGCCGAAACGATAAGGGATGCATCGCTTTCGTCGATTTTGGTCCAGCGAAGGCAGTCATCGCCTTCGCGTCCGAGCGTCTCGAAAGGGTTGACGACAAAGGGAGCGTGTTCTGTCCCGTAACCACAGGGAACAACCACAAAGGCATCGCAAAGGTGAAAGACAGATTTCTGCCCGAGGCCGAAACGCCCCACGGCGGCCTCATCGAGCGCCTTCACGCTTCCGCCGAAGGTTTGCATGCCTGTTGCAGAGCCGGCGTCAAAACCACCATCGTTGACTAACAAAAGACCCGGCCCGCGGAGCAGCGGATTGGCAGCCTCCGGCCACCCACTGAGAAGGCTTACGGCTACGCTTTCAGCTTCCGCTTTCGGGTCGTCGGCATTCTGCAGAAGCTCGCGGAGGACAGGGAAGCCATCAGCATAGGGATAACGCTCAAGGTTGTGGCGCAGATGTTCGACGATGTCTTTTGGGTCGAATCTCATGACGCCCCTTTGATTTCTGCCTGTGCCGTCACCGCGCAGAGCGTGTTAATCAGCTGCATCTGCTCGACTGTATCGCATTTAGCCTCGCGTAGTCGCGGAGCCCCGAAGACCAGAGCCAAGCCTTTTGCCCGCGACACCGCCACATTGATACGGTTGAGCGAGAACAGGAAGTCCATGCCGCGCGGCGTTTCCTCGGCAGATGAGGCCGTCATCGAGACGAGACAGATTGGCGCTTCCTGCCCCTGGAATTTGTCCACCGTCCCTACCCGGATCACCTCGGGCAAGGCCTCGCGTAGCGCGTTAACCTGAGCGTTGTAGGGCGCGACGACGATGATATCAGACTGACGAATGGGGCGAGTCACGCCGTCCTTCTCTTTCCAAGCGCCCGTCAGCAGTTCCTCGACGGCATCTTGGATCGCCTCGACTTCTTCCAATGCGACCTGCGCGTTCCCTTCATGTGCCACCGGCACCCAATAGGCGCCGGCTTCCGGAAAATTCGTGCCGGTCACCGCCTGGCGGGCAGTATCGGGGTGACTTTCGAGACGACCCTCGTAGACCTGATCCGAAATGAAGCGATTGACCTCCGGATGCATTCGCCGTGTCACGCCGAGGAAGATCCCGCGATCCGGCGGAATAGTGGCGTGGTCACCCAACATCCATTCCAGACAGGACAGGTTTGCAGGCGCCGGATGCGCTCCTTGGATCACCTGCGGCAACTGGCGAGGGTCGCCCACCAGCACGATGTTGCGCGCGGCCCGGCCCATGGCGGCCATGTTGGCGAGCCCCACCTGTCCGGCCTCGTCCACGAACAGCCAGTCAAAGGCTTGAATGTTCTCTTCACGGGCAAAGAAGAAGGCCGTGCCGCCCACCACCTGACTACCTGACGCGGCTTCCGCGTTGTCGTTAGTGCGGCGGATCAGGCAGTCCTCAGGATAGCCATCCTCATCTCCGGACACCTTGTGGATGAGCTCCAGGTCTATCGGTAGATCTTCATCTTCCAACGCCTTCAGACATCCCATCAAGACGTTGCGAATGGCTTCATGGGAATTGGAGGCCACGCCCACCCGTTTTCCTGCTCGGACAAGCGACAGAATTGCACGCGCCGAGACATGGGTCTTGCCGGTCCCAGGAGGGCCCTGAATGGGCATCACCGTTTCATCCATTCGCTCGACTGCCGCGATGGTGCCTGCGACCACGTCACCCTGAGGCAGAATTGGGCCCGCGCCCGTCAACCTCGGGGCCGATCGCGAGAGAAGATCATCGACGGCGCGGTAGCTCCGAGGACCACACTGGTCATCGATCACATCACGAAGCGCCGACGCGATCACCTCGGCATTGATCGGCTTGTCCGGATGGAGTGTCAGGCGGTCCGCCAGGAGATCCGCCCGTGCTGCTCCAATCTTCAGCGTAATCGTGCGCCGCGTTCGATCGAATTCCTCGATGCTCACAGATGTGAAGCCTTCGGGGGTCGGAATGCTGGCCTTCTTGCCCCCGCGCAATTTGCTTTCCTGCGCAGGGAAGCGGTAGCTGCGCTGCACTGAGCGCTTGATCGGCTCGGCGGGCCCGGTCGCGACGAGGCCTCCCAAGGCGTCGAGATCATCGATCAGATCCTCATCGTCCTTGCCCAGACTGTCAAAGATCGCCCACCAGGCCGGTTTGGCCTCGCGTTTATGAAACATCCCAAGGTCGAACAGCATCGACTGTTTGTCTTCTGTGAGGCGTGACGCTGCGAGCTGTGCACGCAAGGCTTGAGCCTCGACATCCTCCTCATTTTCCTTCGCATCGGCAGGTTCAATGAGCTGTGGCCAAGGACCTTCGGGGCGGATTTCAACCAACCAGTCGCGGAGGCGTTCCGTCGAGACACAGTCGATGCGATTGTAGTCCTCGATCTCGTCGAGGATCTGCTGCTCGCCGGTTTCTCGCCAATGTTCGTAGGCCACAACCGAACCGCCCGCCGTTTTGACCTCGCCCTTGCGTTCGAGCCCGTAGAAGGCTTCCAGAGACTTGATCGAATAGTTTGGCTCGGAGCAGATTAGTCCTCCGCGCACAACGGCATAGAGATCCACAAAGCGGCGCTCCCGAAGCAGCCGGTCTAGGAACGCCTCACCAATCCCGTACTTCGCGGTCAGGCGGCGCAGGGCCGTGATTTCGTAGGGAGCGTAGTGATAGATCCGCGCCTGCGGGAACTTTGCGAGCTGGTCCCGGAAGAAGTCGAGCAATTCCGACAGGGCCCGCGCCTCTGCCTTGTGGTCATGCGCCCAGAAGGCACGAAAGCCACCGTCGAACCAGACGCCATGCAGATATTCGAGCCCGCCTTCGTAATGGGGGTCCCCCTCTATGTCGTAAAAGAGGTCACCAGGCTGCGGCGCCGGCAGCAGATCAAATCCCTTCCCGAGTTGTGGCGGACGCAACTCATAGTGGGGTGCCCCTAGCTTCCGGGCATTCTGAAGGCGCGCCTGGGTGCGTAGTTTTTCCAGCGTCTCATTCGCCATGCCGCGAATTGGGCCTGCATGCGTTGCCAGCTCCGCCATCGTGGAGATCCCGGCGGCCTCCAGCTTCTTGACCTGCCCCTTGGCGATGTTCGCCACGTTGAAAAGACTGTCCTCGGCATCCCAGACACTGCTGCAGTGATCCGCCCACCGACAGAGAGCGCAATCGGAACAAGGTATAGGCCGCGTCGTCGCGGGCTCAGCCACAAAGGCCTCAAGTCTAGCGCGAGCGGCGCGCGCGTAATGGGCATAGTCCGCCAGCCGCAGGGTCGCCCTCTCGCCTGTCCCCAACTCGACATGGGCAAATTCGGGCGCCATGCCTAGTATCTCGGTCAGAAGGTCGGAGTAGAGCACCAGTTGCAACACGTGCTTCGGGTGAGGCTGGCGCTTTAGCTTGGTATCGGCCACCTCATAGCTGAACGGACCCAGAGCCGAGGGCCGCTCGACCCGTTCCAGGAAGTCTGACCATCCGCCCCAGTTGCCCGCGAGAAACGCGCCCTGGAACACCACCTCGGCCCCTGTGGCAAGTGCAGCGCGGGTTTCTTGTGCGTTGGTAGCCAGATCACCCCGATCGATCTCGATCACGTGCCGCCCGGATGCCTTCAGCTTCGCCAAATGCGCCGCCTCATGCGCATCGCCCTGCTTTTGCAGCAGAGCGGCATCCTCGGTATCTTCTCCGGGCTCTGGCCCTTCTCCCCGCATGCGCAACAAATCGAGATGGGTTGCATGGGGGCAACCCATGAACCGCATCAGATCAGTCGCTGAAAAAAGGATGTTTCCGCCAAATTCCCGCATGGGTTCCTTCAATCAAAATAGTAGGCGATCCAAAGCAGACTCGTCACTTGCTCGCAGCTTGGCCCTCAACCGGAAAGGGTGTCAACATTTGTCACACATAATCCCGAGCCACCTCGTTCTGCGATGGATGTTCAATAGGAATATGCCGAAAAGTAAGGCCGATTCCGGGAGCGCTCAGGTAGCTCTCACTATGCGCAAGCTTTCCGGTGATATCAGAGAGGCCCGCTTTCCATTTGCCCCCATCCAGAGTGAAAAGCCCTTTCCGATGAGCTCCGCTGCGTCGTCCAGCGTCTTTACATAGACCGCGTGCTCCGCGTGATGCTTTTGCTTTCCATGGGCCGGATCTCCAAGCTTGTAGCCTTTTGCTGTGAATTGCGGCTCTTCGACCTTTCCTGCACGCGGAGAAACTCGTTCGATCCTGATTACCTGTCCAGTCATTGGTGGCTCCTTTCGTTTCACGATGCGCCTGCCAGCAATTCCACCTTGCTGATCGGGGCACGATCCGCTTGAGGGAATCGGCTCGACAGGACGCTAGAGCAAACGTAACCTGCGAGGGTGTCAAACTTTGACAGGCTTGTTAGTTGCGCTTATGTCTTTCTCTAAGGCCCAGGACCTGATCCGCCTCGCACAGCTGGCGGCGGCTCGGCGCCGAGGCGTCAGCCTCGAGGATATTTGCGCCGAGTTCGAGGTGTCACACCGAACTGCTCAGCGTATGACCGATGCGCTGGAAACCACATTCGGAAATGTCCTTTCTGAAGATGGCGAAGATAGAAAACGCCGCTGGCGCTTGACCGACCCGCATCTTGATAGGCTGCAGCTTCGCCACGAGACCGGGGTCGAAGCTCTTGAGATCGCTGCGCGCGCTGCCGAGTCCGATGGGCGTTTACGGCATGCACAGGCGCTTTCCGATCTTCGTGAGGGACTGCTCGCCCGGTTGTCCTCGCGGAATGCAGCGCGGGTTGAGACCGATGCAGAGGCGGTTCTGACGGCAATGGGTCAAGTGACGCGACCCGGGCCGCGCGTCAGCGTCTCTCCCGATATTCTGGATGAGATCATCGAGGCGCTGCGCGGCCCCTTCCGGCTACGCGTGCGCTACAACGAGGATAAGGAGACACGCATTCTCGAGCCGCACGGAGTGCTGCTGGGCCATCGCACCTATCTTGCTGCGCGCGACCCAGCCAAGGCCGATGAGGTGCGGAACTTCCGGATCGATCTCATCCGAGAGGCAACGGCACTCGATGAGAGTTTCGCGCTAGTGGAAGGGTTCACCATTGCTGGCTATGCCGCCAAGTCCTTCGGTGTTTGGCAGGACCCTGAACAATATGGCGAGGTCGTCTGGCGTTTTTCGCCGGAGGCCGCCGACCGCGCGGCAGGTTTCAGGTTTCATCCCGATCAAGTCCTTGAGCCGCAAGATGACGGCAGCCTGATTGTACGTTTCCATGCGGCCGGGTGGCTCGAGATGACCTGGCACCTCTACCAATGGGGAGACAAGGTCGAGGTTATTGCGCCCGAGGCGTTGCGCTTCATGGTGGAAGGCTATCGTCGGTCCGATTTCGGGGCGATGCCATGAAAGCAGTTTGAAACGGAGGTATTTGATGGACGGCAACCTGGAATTCAGTGCTCTCAAAGAAAAACAGCGGGTTATTCGCGCCGGGTTCCCGGAGACAATGGGACTACGGGTGCATCGCGCGATCAGTTGGGTCGGCAGGTCCGAAGCCTGTGACGGGGATGACGACGCTCGCTTCCTGTTTCTTTGGATTGCTTTCAACGCGGCCTATGCCGATGAGCGCGAATTTCAGTCGATCGCACCAGGCGAGCGCGCAGCCTTTCTGGATTTCTTCGGCAAACTCGTCGCGCTGGACCATGACAAACGGATCTATCGCGCTGTTTGGCAGAGGTTCACCGGCCCAGTCCGGATGCTCATGGAAAACCGTTACGTGTTCAATCCGTTCTGGCAGCATCATAACGGTATTGATGGGTATGAAGACTGGGAAGAACGCTTCAAGGCGTCCGCCAAGTCATTCGCTCAGGCTTTTCAGGCGGGAGACACTGCGCGTGTACTAAGTTTTGTTTTCGATCGATTGTATGTCTTGCGCAATCAATTGATTCACGGTGGTTCGACGTGGAACAGCGGTGTAAATCGAGCGCAAGTCCGGGATGGTGCAGCCATCCTGGCATTCCTGCTGCCCGTCTTTGTCGATCTGATGATGGATAATCCAGACCAGGATTGGGGAAAGCCTTTCTACCCTGTCATAGAGTAAACCTTTATGGGCCAACGCTCCTCGCGACCTAAACCCATTTCAGCTCTCATCATCCCGCGCTAGGCCTCGATGTTGTGGATCTGCACCCCCTCGCCACAGACCTCGCGAGCGATATCAACGACATGCTGATGATGCGTGAGATAGATCGCCTGTCCACGCAGCCCGACACGCTCCATCACCCGGCAGGCCGAGCGCGTGCGTTCCTCGTCGAAGGTCTCGAAGATATCATCGCAAAAGAACGGCAGCGAAGCCCCTTGATCCGCTAGCTGCTCGTAGGCCGCGGCGCGCAAGGCGAGATAGAGCTGGAACCGGGTGCCTTTGGACATGTCCTGAGCCTGTTTCGCCATGCCACTCGCATCCAACGCCAACAGGGTTTCCGATGCTCCGTCGATCTGGGTTTGGAGTTTGGAATAGGCGCCGTTCGTTAGTTCCGAAAACGCCGTTTCCGTGGCTTGCATCATCGCGCTGCGGTGGGCATCGCGGTACCGACGGATCGCCGCTTCTGCGAGGTGGTGACCCAAACTCAGTTCGAGATGCCGAAGTGCAACGTCCTGCATTTCGAGTTCCAGCGTTGTCTTTCTCTCGACCAGGAGCGCAACATCTGCGTCCCCGGCAATAGCGCGGAGCGCTTGTGCAGCGGCGGTCCGCGCCTCGATCGCGCCCTTGTAGAGCCCTTCAATGCCTTCGAGATCAGCGCCGATTTCGTCGAGCTCGGCCTGCAATCCGGTTTGGGTCGCCCCCGCCAATACGGCTCGGGCTTCTTCCAGGCTCTCGAGGTCAAGGAGCGACGTCAGAGTGCGCTCAAGGTCCGAACGTCTCGCCCTGTCAGAGATGACTCCGTTAGCAGTGCTGACGGCCTGCCGCAGAGCGCCCAGAGAACTGGTATCTATGCCTTCGGGAAACACCCGAGCCAGTTCAGCAACGGCACGGTCTATGTCGTCCAGGATCTTTTGAGCCTCGGCCAATGAGACTCCACACGCCTTAATCCGCTCGTTCAGGTCGCGCGCCTTTTCTTCTGCGCCCATTGCCTGCTCCGACATGGCCTTTAGAGCTTCGTAGTCGGACAGTGGCGATCCAGTCGGAATGCTACCGACCCGCTCGACCAGTTTCTGCACTTTCTCGGAAAACTGGGTCTGGTCGTCTTCCATGGAAGAGACCTGACGCTCCAACGCCACGCGTTCCTTGTCGTCTTCACGTAGATCCTGGAGCGGTTGCAGTGAGGCCTCAAGCACGCCAGCATCCAAACCCTCCGGCAAGGCCGCGGCCGCCCGCTCCATCCAATTACGGCGCGCGTTCGATGCGTCCGCGTCAAAGGCGGCAAGCTTGTCGGCGCGCTTGGTCCGATCCCGGCTCAGCTCATCAACACGCGCTTTGACGCTGCGCAGGTTTTCCTGATGCGTGCGCTGCGTGGCGAGACTGGTTTTTGCGACGGCGACCAAGTCGTCAAACTCCGGCGCGTCGCGGCGGATGTGCTCCGAGAGCACTTGGATCAGCCGGTCTGCCTTTTTGAAGGTCTCCTGATGCTCGTCTTGAAGCCGGAGCAGTTCGGCATCGGCACGTGACGCCAATTCAAGCTTGCGCAACCAGTTCACGAAAGTGTCCGGGGCAACTGTGGTTTCGAGACCGGCTTCGGTCGCCGCCCCCGCCAAACGCTCCAATATAGTGTTGCGCGCTTGTTCCAGTGCGGAGACCTGTTGCTCCACCGAGCCCGCCTTCGCGTTCGCCGCCGCGAGATCGCGTTCTTGCTGACGCAGTGTTCCAAGATCAGCAGCCTGCGAAAGTCGGAGATCCATTGCAGTATCGACACGCGCCATTGCGCCCTCGAACGCGTCAGCGCTCTCGTTGGTCATGCTGGATCTGTGGGCCTTCCAGAGGTCGTCGCGACCCGCGCGGATGCTGCGGGTCTCGTCATCGTCTACAAGCCCGTCCATCGCCTTGATCTGTGCGATCCGGGCGTCGCGCTCCGCGATTTCGACTCGAACATTCTCCAGCTCTTGGACCGCGGCCTCATAGCGCTGGGTCGTTTCCTGTACATCGCCAAGCAGAGTGTCGGCCTCTTCCACGGTCAGAGGAGAGGTCGGAAGAGCCTCAAAGCTTTGTCCTTTGATGGTGAGCGCATCCAGCGCCGACCGCCGGTTACGGCGCGCGGTCTTTAGAGCTTCAGAGGCAGCCGCATGGCGCGCGGAAAGCGTATCGACATCAAAACGCTCGAAGATCTCGGCCAAATCGACAGTGATAGAGGTTTCAGCACCGAGGGTGCCTAGGCGCTCCTTGGCTGCCCCGATCCTTTCGTCGATGGCCGCCACTTCGTCCCGCTCACGCGTGACCGCGGCTTCTGCATCCCGCATCCTCTCCCGGGCCTGCTCGAGGTCCAACAAGGTGGCCGAGGACAGCACCAGATCCTTCGGGTCGATACCGGCGGGTGCACCAAGCTCCCGAGCGGCCAGGCCCATATCTGCGAGAACCTGTTCGAGCGCCTTGCGGCGCCGATCCAGGTCCAGGTCGGCCGTCGCGTACCGGCTCCTCAAGGCGTCCAGATCCTCCAACTCCTGCGTCAGCGAAAGATGCTCGGGGTGGTGTTCGATCGCGGCCAGATCCGAACGCAACCCTTCGAGCTCATCGCCGAGTTTCGTGATGTCGCTCTGAGCCGTGGTCTGTTGGGTGAGCATCCGCACTAAGTCTTCAGGGTCGACATCAAGTTGCGCCGGCCAGGTGCTGAAATCCGCCAGCTGGTCATCAAGCAGACCGATCTCGCCCAACACGGGCAAGGCCTTGAGCCTGGCGTCCAGCTGAGCTTTCGCGGCAAACAGCTCCTTGCGACGTTTGGAAACCTGGGCTTCCTCGAGCAGCGCGTCGTCGAGCGCCTTCTTCAGACCTCGATACTGTGAAGCGGACACATCGAGTTCCCGGATCTGCTTCTCGACGTCGGCATGTTCTTTTTTCAGACCTGCGAGCCGGGTCGTGCTCGCGCGCTTGCGATATAGACCGTCCGCTTCCGCCCGCACACTATCGAGAACGTCGGAAAGTTCGCTGATCCCGGCCGCCGCAGAAAACAGCAGGCGTCCGATATCGCCCTTGGCCCGGGTGATTTCGTCGCCCCCTTTTTCGATGGTCAGGTCGTCCAGACACAGAAGGTTCCTGTAGTCTTCCTCGGACAGGCCGCCGAGATGCGCTTGCAGCGCGCTGTTGGGCAATTCCTGGCCATGGGCATCGCGGAGCGACGGATCGCGGGTAGGTACCCGTGTGAAGGCCGTTTCAGTGCCGTCGATATCCAGCAGGCCAGAAACCCGAAGGTTTTTGCGCTGGTGGAGGAAATCGTAAGGCTCCCGATGGGGAAACCCATAAAGAAGTCGAAGATAGCCTTCCATCGTCGTGGTCTTGCCGGCCTCGTTCGGCCCGTAGATGACGTGAAAATCCGGCATGCCTGGATCTGGCCGGGCCCCAAAATCAAATCGCTTGCCGGTAAACCCGCCGAAGAGTTCCAGATCGAGCTTTCGCAGGCGCATCATTCCGAAGCTCCCTTCATCAGGGCAAAGAGATGCTCGGACCCAGCTTCAGCCAGCCCGGATGTCAACGCAGAGAGTGCCTCCGCATCGGTCATAAGCTCAGCGCGCCGGGCCGCTGGAAGCTGCGATAGCACCTCGTCGACTTCGGCCTGCGCCTGCGCTGCAAACCCCTCTTCCGCCGCGATCTGCGCCATCAGGCGGCCAAGCTCATCGGTGGCACTGGTATGGCCCCCCGCCGCGGGCGCCTCGAGCGCAAAGCTGAGCTTCTCGACCCAGAGCCGGCCGGTTTCTTCGGCGATTTGTGAGACGGTTTCGGTCCAGATGTCCCGGTCACGCAGGACATGCCAATGCCGTGCCGTTCTCCCTGAAAGTGTCAGACGCAAGATCGCATCGTCGTCGGGTCGCAAGTCCGCGATCGGAGCATGGAGGCTTTGCCGAATCCGCTGGCGGATTTCGTCGTCATTTTCCGCCCCGGACACATCGATGTTATGGCCAATAAAAGACACGATGGAGGTCGGAACTTCCGCCACGGCAATCCCCCCGCCTTCGATCGTCAAGAGCGAGGCCGACTTGGAACCCGCCTCGCCAATGTCGCGGCCCTGCGGGATGCCGGGCATGACGACCCAAGGCGCTTCGCTATGCACCTGTCGTTTGTGAACATGGCCGAGCGCCCAATAGTCAAAGCCCAGCGTGGCAAGTTCGGCGACGGAACAGGGCGCGTAATTGTCGTGGCCTGCCGCTCCGGCCAAGGACGTGTGGAGCATCGCAATGTTGATGGCACCGGACACCGGCGCGCCAAACTTGCCGAGCAGGCTTTCGGGGGCGTGTTTGCCGCTGAAGCTTACGCCATGGATCCAGACATCCAGATCCGCCAGCTGTACCTTGCCGCCGCGCCCATCGAACACATGGACGTTGTCAGGGAGCGCGACTTCGCCGGTGATCGGGTTTTCGGCGTCGTGATTGCCTTTGATGTAGAACACCGGGATCTCGGCAGCCCGCAGCCTTTCAAGCTGCCCCCCCAGAAACGCCGCGGTTTTCGCGCTGCGTTGTGCCCCGTCGTAAAGGTCACCGGCGATCAGAAGGGTAGCAACGCCCTCGGCGAGCGCGGTATCGATGATCCGGATAAATGCAGACCGCGTCGCGGACTGGATATTTGCGCGCAGAGCCTCGCCGCGAAGCGCCAGGGACGTGAGCGGCGAGTCCAAGTGAACATCGGCGGTGTGCAAAATCTTGATCAAACATATTCTCCCATAAACCAGCCCAAACGACTGCCCGCGTTCTCAGCTCGGCGCCCACCTTCCGCAATTCATTCGGGTCGCGCAGCAAGAATCGATCTCCGGCCATTTAACCCAATCTACGTGCCATGGGTGTCAAATTATGACATGGATGGTGCGGTTCCGGCGATCGTGAAATCGGGCTCCGGGATTGCCGAAACAGATTCCGAAACTTGTGAGGTGCAGCCCGCGCTCCCAGTTTGGCCGTTTAGACCCATCACGAAGGGGCGAGACCCCTCGTACAGCTGGCTGATCGAGGCTGGCCCTCATGTCAGCGTGCGGCAGCCCCATTGGGCCCGTGGAGCGCCCGTACGGCCTGTGCAGGGCCAGCCATACGGGCGCTGAAATTGAGAGGCCACGGGCAGGCCGCGGCCTCTCTTGATCTAAGCCCCTTTCAGGCCGCCAAGGCGCCGCGTCGCCTCAGTCGTTCTCCAGCGGCCGATTGCGCAGAGCCTCGGTCGGCAGGCCGAGCCGTTCGAGCCGGGCGATCAGCTCTTCCCGCTTGCGGCGCTTGTCATCGATCTTTGCTTCGACGGCCGGCTGGACCTCCAGCATGATCGTAACGGCCCTGAGAAGCGCCGGCACGTCGCCTTTAAGCCCCTTGCGGCAGAGCGCCAAATAGGCGGCCTCCAACCCCGCCAGCGACACGGGCTTCCCATCGGAGGTCCGGGCCATCACAGGTTCTGACAGGATCGCTGCGGCGTCCCTGAGGTGGTCCGCCCGGCTTTTGGGCCGACCCTTCGGATTGCCCGACTGCCCCTTCCGCCATTTACTGGCCTCTGGCGGCTTGCCATAGCCGATATCATATTCGTCACGCATCGCCGTCGCCCTCCTTCTTCGTCGCCTTGGCGATCCGGTTGAGAATTTCCACGACCTTTCGCCTTTTGGCATCTGGATCGAAACGGTCCGTGTCAGCGGCATCGGACTCTGCGAGAATCCGGCGCTGCAGATCCAACGCACGACGATCACCGGCAAGCGCCAGCTCCCGCAGGCGGCGGATAAGGGCCTCGCGGATAGGCATCTGGTCGTCACTGCCCTGCAGCTTGACTTTGCGGTTCAGCACCCGGCTCAGGTGGCCCCAGAGGTCATCCTGTTTGCGCGGACGCCCGCGGGGATTGCCGGACTTGCCCTTCTTGAAGCGGTGCTGTGCCGGCGGGTTGGCATACCCCGCCGGCTGATTGGTCTGATCGCTCATTTTGCAACCTCCGGTTCAGGCGCCTTGGCCTCAGTGGCGCGCGTCTCGGCCGCGGCCGCGAAGGTCTCGCCTGTGGCCTCCAGCACCGGCCCAACGCCCGTGAGCGCTGCGTAGCGGCGGCAGATCACGTCACTGTAGATCGGGTCGAGCTCCACCAGCCGCGCGACACGGCCGGTGCGCTCGGCCGCGATCAGCGTAGTGCCCGAGCCGCCGAAGCCGTCGAGCACGATCTCGCCGCGGCGGGTGACGTCCTTGATCGCATCGGCCACCAGCGCCACCGGCTTTACCGTCGGATGCAGCGCCAGGTCCTGCTGGTTGCCGCCGAAGCTGTTCACCCCGGGATAGTCCCAGACATTGGTGCGATAGCGACCATGTTCGCCGAGGCCGAAGGTATTGGTGTGCGGCGCGGTGCCGACTTTCCAGACATAGATCAGCTCATGCCGCGAGCGGTAGAAGGTCCCCATGCCGCCATTGGTCTTGGCCCAGACCACGAGGTTTTTCAGCTCGCTATAGACGCGTGAGCCAGCCGCGTGCAGCTCAGCCATGTGGCGCCAGTCCATGCAGGTGTAGTGGATCGCGCCATCGAGGCTGACCGCCGCCATGGCGCCGAGAGAGGCTTCGAGGAAGGCGGTGAAGGTAACCGCATCCATCTCGCCCGAGGCCATGGCAAATTCGCGGTGCTTGACGGCGCCAGAGCCGCAGACATGTCCGTCGATCTTCACATTGTAGGGCGGATCGGTGAACACCGCCCGAGCGCGATCGGCACCCATGAGCGCGACATAGGTCGCCGGGTCGCGTGCGTCGCCGCAGATGAGCCTGTGCTTGCCCAGAACCCAGACGTCGCCCGGCTGGGTCACCGCCGGCCCAGACACGGGTTCGGGCATCTCATCGGCCGGGTCCGCGAAATCTTCGTCGGCACTATCGTCGAGCATCAGGTCGAGCTCTGCGGTCTCGAAGCCGGTGATCTCCAGCTCGAAGTCGAGATCCATCTCGGCCAGCGCCTGGAATTCGATCTTCAGAATCTCGCGATCCCAGCCCGCGAGCTCGGCTAGGCGATTATCGGCGATGATGTAAGCGCGCCGCTCGGCAGCCGTCAGATGGCCCAGGGCGATGGTCGGCACTTCGGGAATGCCGAGCTGCTTCGCCGCAGCCACGCGACCATGGCCGGCAACGATGCCGCCCGCGACGTCGATCAGCACCGGGTTGGTGAAGCCGAAGTGGCGGATCGACGCTGCGATCTGGGCGATCTGCTTGTCGCTATGGGTGCGGGCATTGCCCGCATACGGAATGAGGTCACCAGTCTTGCGATAGGTGATCTTGAGCCGGGTGCTTTCCGGCAGGGTCTTGATATCAGCCATTCTGGGGCCTTTCGGGTTCGCGCTGCCGGCTCGCCGTGACAGGGACCAGAGCCCAAAAGGGTGAGCCGGACAGCGCTGTTTCAGGGAGAGGCCGGACCGTAGGGTCCTTGCGAAGGGCCGGTCGCCCGGCACGAGATCGGCAGGCCCCCCACCGATCACTTCGCATCTTTTTGACCGGGCACTTTGAGCCCGGGTCGGGTTCACTGGATCGTCACTGGGTCTTGACCGCAGTGTCGCTCCCGCCCGCCTTCATCAGTGCTTCGACCACGAGCAGAAGCTGCAGGTCGGTTTCCAGCATCTCAGCGCTCCAGCCGACATAGGCGCCGAAGCGGATCATCGTCTCGATGTAGTGATCGAGATCATCCGATGAGAACGACGACAGCGGAATGGCCGGAATCTCATCGACACCGAGCAACCGGCCGGCTTCAACACGCCCGCGACCGGCGACGATGTTGCACTCGTCATCGATCACGATCGGCTGAGCGCCGTTGTAGTCGTAGATCGTCCGCTGGAAGTGGTCGATCTCGGCGTCGCTATGTTCGCGCTCTTCGAGCAGGAGATAGTCCAGCTCATCCGGATCATACCGGATGACCTTCGCGAGGGTTTCGTCCCTCAGGTTGGGAACGTCCGTTCCCTGGGTGATGTTGGTCATGAGATTTTCTCCTCTGCATACCAACTTGCCCCCAGAGCGTTCCGGGGACTTCCAATCTCATTCGCGGCGATCTGGCGCCGCTAAACACCGTTGGTTCCGTTGATACGCAGGCAACCCGGTGGATTGCTGCGGAGTTGCCGGGATTTCGGCCCGACCCGTGTGATAGTCCGATGCTATCCACGATCCGTTACTTCTGAGCCGGCAGCTGTTTGCGGCTCAGGGTCTACATTGTGGCGCTTCCCCATGAACGCAAGGGTTTTCTGCCCCGATGTATAAATGGCTTATATAGAATCTGCATTCCGGACCGATTTTCGGGGATTTGTAGGCCTTAAAACACGGTCTTGGCGCCCACGGCTATCGAGACGAATCGCTAACTCGCACCGGAGCCATGTTCGTCGAGCAAGGCGCCGACCGGCACGCCCAGCGCCGCTGCCAGTTTATCGACCACGGTGATCGTCGGATTGCGTGCCCCGCGTTCCAGGTCGCTGACATAGGTCCGGTGCAGCCCGGCCTGATGCGCAAACTCCTCCTGCGACCAGCCTTTCGACTGGCGCAGACGGCGCATGTTGAGGCTCAGGCGTTCGCGGATCTCCATGCCGCCCAAAGGCGGTTGGTGTCGTCGATCCGTCTACAGACGAACAGTGACATTCACGCTTGACCTCAGCCGCGGCGCAAGCGTTGTTCGTGTCACTGATCGACGACAATTTGGGATTATGACGATGGTGGAAGCGGCAGATGCAAACGAGATAGAGGCGAAGAAACCTCGGGGATTTGGCGATCCCGTCATCATGCTTGCCGACCATATCGAGGAGATAGGGCTGGAGCAGGTCGGCGTCTCGCAAGAATACCGCTATGCTTCCCTGCCGCTTTGTGTGATCGACGCGGTGTTTTCGATCGGTGTGAAATACACATCCACGCAAGCGACCGTGGCGCGGTTCTGCGACAAGTCCGGCTGGCCGCGCTTTGCGCCGTTGCGCGAAGATCGTGGCGCCGGGACCCACAGCCTCTCGGATCTGCTCGCGCTCTATGAGGGGTTGACCTCGGAGGCCGCAGCCCAGGTGCTCTTCGGAAACCGCCAGCGTACATCGACGACTTCGGGAATATTGAAAGCCGAAGCGGTCAGGCTGTTCGCCGAAGCTCTGCGCAGGTGCGAAATCGACACCTTCGCAGACTTCACGCCGGATCGGCTGGAGCTTGCCGAAGCGATCATCCTCGGCCTGCCGGGCCAGGGTAGCGGGATCGCTTTCGACTATTTCAGGATGCTGGCCGGTGATGATGACCTCATCAAACCCGACCGGATGATCCAGCGCTTCGTCGCCAATGCGCTAAGGATCGAAAAAGAGCCTGAGCCCCGGCAGGCGGCGGTGTTGGTTCGGCTTGCAGCCCGTGAATTGACGGAACGCGGGCATCGCTGGACGCCGCTCAGCCTCGATCATGCGATCTGGCGTTATCAGAGAGCCCAGCGTGCGATTGCTGGAACGGTTTAGGTTCGTCTGCCAGACGGCAGAAACGACTGGACTTTAGCTCCGCCGGAAGCGGTCCTTGCTCGACAGAGGACTGGAGCCGGAACGTGCAGGACACCGAAATACAGGAGCTCTTCGCCCGGCTGACCGCACAGTTCGAGGACTGCGCGGCTCTGGCGGCCGAAGGGCAGCGGGCTGGGCTCAGCCAGGCAAGAGCCGCCGGGCTGCTTCGCGAGATCAGGGATGTCACGAAGCGAACCGAACAGTCTCTTTCCCTGGTCAAAGAATATCTGGATGGCGGACATTAGTTCGAAGGGAAAAGCTGTGCGCCGAGCCCGGCCCTTAGCGGACCGTAGGGTCCGCTCCATTCTGCGTAGCCGCATCCCGTAAAACTGCCATTGGGCCTTTGGTTCGGCGGTATGATCGTTCGCTGCAGTGAACGGAGGTTATCATAGCGGCGTCTCTATGTGCTGTCATCGGAGTATGGTGTGTTTACACTAGCCAGATCGATCGCACGGCAACAGGGATGCTTGCAAACTGGCATGCTACGCTCAGTCGCCGACCAGCAGCAGATACACCCGCATGCGATCCACCACCGCAGGATACTCTTCCATATTTGAGAGCTCTGGCTCACGCTCGAAAGTGGCGGAATAGGCCTGATGAGTCTGAACGCGGCTCAGGAAGCCGCGCTTGATGTCGCTAAAGGCGAGCTTGTTCGGGGTGTCGAAGCCGCGTCTGACCCCGGCGGCAAGGCAGTCAATAACAGAGACCGGTGTAGCCGTTCCGTCGGCGACTGCAGGTATCTCGCTTGCCGTGCGCGCGGCTAGACCGGCAGCGAAGGAAAGGCTGAGCGGCACTAGCTGAGAGACTAGCTCACGGGCACGCGGGCAAATCGCTTTTTCAGCGGGGTCGCCGCCGAGTTGTCTTTCGATTTCGCGCAAGGGTTCGCCGCGTAGCCAAGCCAGAATGCCGGGTTCGAGGCTTCTTACGGCGTCGGCCGTCAGCGGTCCGTCCTTCTTGTTTCCGGTAGCGCCGAGAATTGCCCTACCATCACGGATGAGAATGGCATCGCGCGCATCCTGATCCTCTGCGAGCCAGTTGATGATCCAGGACGTCCAGTCCGGTATTGTCTGGGGCAGCCGTTCAATCTGATCCTCGATCCTTTGCCGCAGCGATTTGAGGATGCCGAGCGGCGCGCCGCTCTGAGTGGCAAGCTCCGCCAGGACCTGATCATCGGCCTCCTTCGCTCTCACGCCGATAAGCTCGTTCAAACGCGCGACTTTCGCATCGAACTCCGCCTTCTGATTGATCCTTATGGCCGTGAAGGCAGCCAGTGACCGCCCTATTGAAAAGCGCGTCGTTGCCTCGGTTTCTGCTCCTTCAGGCGCGACCGCAGTGGCCAGGCGATTCAGGGCATACTCGACATCGGGATCGGCAGCAGCCGCCACATTAATACGATCAAGAATTGTCTGCAGGGGATCGCTCAGGGACAGACAGCGGTCGTCCTCCGGCAGTACCGATTTCAGCTTGTCGAGCACCCCTTTTGTGAAGGGCCTATCTTGCCTGAATTGAAGCACGGCTTCAGGGATCAGGAGCACAATGCCGTTGGCGAGGTGACCGGCGCGACCTGCACGGGCCGCAGCATTCAGTATCTCGTGCGCCTCCAGGTCTTCACGCCCTCCTTCGTCCGGATCGCTGCGCTTGTCCCCGGCAAGAATGGCAATATGAGCCGGAAGGTTGAGACCCTGCGCCAGCGTCGGTGTAGCGACGATGACTTTTGCCCCGTCGGCACGGCGGAACAAGCGCTCTGCCAGATCGCGCTCCAGCCTGAGCATCAGCGCATTGTGGGGCACGGCGGCGGCGGGACCGGGCAAGATCGCGTGTTCCAGCCCGCCAAGCTCGATCTCCAGCGCCTTCCATCTCTCTTCTTCATCTTGCGATTGCTCTGGCGGGTCACCCAGCAGCGCCGAGATTTCACGCGCAGTGGAAGCGGCAGTATCCTTGCGGTTGACGAAAACGATGCCTTTCAGGCCGTTGCGCGCCGCAACAGCCGCAACTTGCGCGGCGACCTTGTTTACATTCGGCGTCAGATAGATCGAACCATTCCGGTTGAGCTTACCGGTTAACGTGACCGGCGCATCGGATATGGCCGTCAGGGTGCAGCTTGGCGCTGCACCGGCCAGCCAGTTGTGCTGAAGCCCAAAGAGAGCATGCGGCGGGCACTGCAGCGCTTCGGCAGCCGGTTTGCGCAGGTTCTTTGCGCGCTTTTTCTTGCGGGCATCCTCCGCGCGCTGAACAGCGATCGCGTTGCGAGTCATCTGCACGATGGCGGCACTCTCATACAGCAGAACTCCGCGCGCCTGTCGGCTCGGCTTCCAAAGCGGATCCGCAAGAACACAGGTGCGACCGGTGAGCTCTTCAATCCACTCTGCGAATACAGCGCCATTATCAAGCATCGCGGAAAGGAACAGAAAGTCGGCTTCCGGTGCGATGCTGTTGAAGGCAAGTACGCAGAACATTCCGTCCAGCGCCCGGCGGAGATTCGATACGGGGCTGAGAAGATGACATTCGTCAAAGACCAGCAACCCTACGTTTTCAAAAGCCTCGGGCGAATATGACAGAAGCGCAAGACAGCGCTCCGGCGTCATGACCTCGATGCTGTCGAAGTTGGTGCCGGAAGCGAACAAGCGGTCGAAATCGCTCGAAACAACCGAACCTTCCAGGGATTCCGGGAAGACTTTCTGTAGATCGTCGGTGAGCTGATCCACAAGCGCGTGAGTTGGAGCCAAGAACACAACCGACTTGCCGCTTGCCAGTACAGCGGCAATCTTCAGGCAAGAGACCGTTGTTTTTCCCGCGCCGGTCGGCAGAACGAGCACGGCGGACTTGCCACTCTCGTGGAATCCCTTCGCTATGGCTTCCCTATGATTGGGCCAGACGAATGGTGCGGCATTCGCACGATGCCTCAGCCAGCTTCGCCAGTAATCCCGATCTGAACCATCGGGCGGCTGCAGGCGTGTAACCGCCGCGCCCGCAATGGAGTCATAGGCTGCCAGCAGCAGTGAGGCGAGGTGACGCGGTCCCGGATAGGTGGTCTGAAAATTCTGCGACAAATCACCGAGGCGACCGTGCTCCAGCGAAGATAGGGCCAGCACGCGGGCGAACGCCGCCCTTGCGCCGTCGAACCGCCCTGCCGCCATCTCGGGCATATCTTCTGCCAGAACTTCCGCGGCAAACAACTCGACACCGACGACGAGGCTCTCGAAGAGCGCCGTTGTCCCCCGCTGTTCAAGCAGTCCACCGGAGAAGAACCCCTCCGGACGGCGCTGCGCGCGGTCGAGAATGCTCTGGAAATTGCCGCGAGCCAGGTCACGAATGTCTTCGGCCAGAATGGTGCAGACATAGTCCTGCTCTCCATCTTCCGGCCTGATAAAGCGCGCGGCTTCGTGGGCGTCCGCGTACTGCTCGGCCACCAGAAAAAGCACCGCCGCCGCGATCGCCGGATGGATGCGATCCCGATCCATGATGGCAACAGACCCGGCAGCATCGGTCTGCGCGAGGTCCTGCGCCAGAATTTGATGCGCCGTGCCGGCAACGAATGCCGCCGCCCTGCGGTAGTCGGCATCGCGCCGGACGGACACAACGATCTCATAGGCGTCGGCAATACGGGCGAGAGGCCATTCGCCATCAGCAGCGCCGTCACCCGCCGCATCTTCAGCGCCTTCAACGCGTCTCATTCTGCGGGCAACCAGTTCTGCATACTGCGCTGTAAGCAATTGCGGCAGCTCGGCAGGATTCAGGCCTGGCAAGGCTGGCGCAGTACGCATGATTTCCGCTGTCACCGGATCGAACATTAGTGATCGTCCTCCCCGAGCTCGTCAATGAAGGCGATCGCCCGACCGGCAATCTCGTCAAACCAGGTGCGCAGTTCCAAAGGCGGCAGGAATGTAGCCCCGATGCGCTGCGCCCCGGTGATCTTTTCAAGCCCCTCATATCCTTTGAACAAAGCTGTGCGTCCGGCCTCCGAGTCGTGGTCAGGGTTGATCGTCAATCCGGCGCGGTAGGCCCTGAATGCCATATCCAGTACGCGCCCTGCAGCCTCCATGACGGCTTCGTCGGGAATCCTGCCGTCAAGCAGCGAAGATGTTGCCGCCACCAGCTCCGAAGCCCGTTTGCCAGCATGGTAGTTTCGGAAGGCCGGCAGAACTTCGTCTCTGAATTTTCGCCGGGGGTCGTTCGAACATTTGTCTTCGAGAATTGTCGCGCGGACGACCGTTTCACCTTTTTCGTCCAGTTCGATCATGAGCCCGTCAAGACCCTGTGTCGTCGCGCTGATGTGGGGGTCTCTCATGAGCACGTTGGCGGCAGCACCCTGTCGGGCGGCGATCCAGGAGATCGCCTCGAAGATCAGACCGTCGCGATGCCATCGGTGAGCGTCCTGCTTTTCCGGCGTGTCTCCGGTCACAGTCAGACGCTGTTTCGCATCGGCACGGAGCACGTCGATGGTCAAGGCCGGAACCGCTAGCTGCAGGTTCGCGATAATCCGCGCTGCGTGCTTCGCCTGTCCCATTGCGATAATCGCTATGAGCCGCGCCAGTAACTCGACATCACCGACCGTCCAGTGATCGCCGACACAGTGCTCGTTGACCTTGCATGCCGCCGTCGAAATCGCCGTTGGGGAGGCAACTCCGGCCTCCGGCCCGGCAGAAACGGTCATCTTGTCGGGGCTGTCTGTCTCAAGGTCCTCGTTCATCTGGTTAAGACTCTCTAAGCAGCGGTCGATGCAGGCGCGTTCTTTTCAATGACAGCGCCGCGGATGCGCGACAACAAATACATGACTTTATTTGATTTTACGTGAGAAACCTACTTCAAGTCGAGCAGTCTGTCCTGTGAAGTGGCTCGAGGGGTAGCTCGCGATCGTGAACACTTGGAAGATTGGGGGCATTCGCGCTCGCGGCAACGAACATCCGTTCTCCGCCCCTTCTGCCCACCTACAATTTCCGCTGGACTTCGTCGGCTCGGCAAGCGGTAGTTAAGTCATGCTGACACAGCGGGTTTGTTCAGCGCCACTGCCCGGAACTCCGGGCTCTGCATGGTAGGAAGGCCGGGATGGATCCGGCCCCGACCAGGAGGCCAACCATGGCGAAGAAACCCACGACCACATCCGACAAAACCGTCGTTTCCTGCGGAACAATCAAAACAGAAGCCCCGGCCGGCATCGAGAGCAAGAAGGATCGGCTGATCAGCATGCTAAGGCGCGACGGCGGCACTACGATTACTGCGATCAGCTCAGCGCTCGGTTGGCAACCGCATACCACCCGCGCAGCGATCACCGGGTTGCGCAAGGCGGGCCACAAGGTCGAAACGGCCAAGCTGGAGGCTGGCGGCTCTGGACTGATCTATCGGATCGCCCTCAGCGCTAGCGCCGATGTGACAGCCGTCAACAGCGCAGAGGCCAGTCAATGAGCTCGACCAACCAACCGGTAGCCCTGCGGAACCTGCCTGAAGCTCTCACCGCTCTCGAAACCGCAGATCGCGCCGCCCTGCTCGACCGCTGGCGCGAGGTGATCGGGGCACCGCCCCCGAAGAACCTCTCACTGCCGTTCTTGCGCCGGGCCGTCGCCTTCGAACTGCAATCTCAGGTGCGTGGCGGACCCAAGGCCCGAACGATCGAGGATCTGAACCGCATCGCCGCTGGCAGAGCGTCGCGGGCGACCGTTGGCACCAGGCTGCGCTCCGGCGCCAAGCTCGTTCGGGAATGGCAGGGGCGCACCTGGACCGTCGAAGTGATCGACGGAGGTTTTCTGATGGCTGGGGAGCGGTATGTATCGCTTTCCGCCATCGCCCGAAAAATCACGGGAGCCCGTTGGTCGGGCCCCCGCTTCTTTGGGTTGGCTGAGGAGGCTCGGCGGGACGATACGCCCACCAAGCTGTCTCATCGAAGAAAGGCGGCTTGAGATGGCCCGCCGAATCCGATGTGCAATCTACACCCGGAAATCCTCCGAAGAAGGACTTGATCAGGACTTCAACTCGCTCGACGCCCAGCACGAGGCATGCGCTGCCTATGTGACGAGCCAGAAGGCGGAGGGTTGGGTGCTCATCCCGACCCGCTACGATGACGGAGGGTTGTCCGGAGGGACCCTGCAGCGGCCAGCGCTCCAGCGCCTGCTCGCGGATATCGAGGCGAGCCTCGTCGACCAGATTGTCGTCTACAAGATCGACCGGCTGACCCGTTCGCTCTCCGACTTCGCGAAAATTGTCGATCGGCTTGATGCAGCCGGCGCCTCCTTCGTCTCGGTCACGCAGTCCTTCAACACCGCCACCAGCATGGGACGGCTAACGCTGAATATGCTCCTCAGCTTCGCGCAGTTCGAGCGCGAGGTGACGGCGGAACGGATCCGCGACAAGATCGCCGCCTCGAAGAAGAAGGGGCTCTGGATGGGCGGCACAGTTCCCTTCGGCTACCAGCCTGACGGCCGCAGCCTGAAGATCGACGAGACCGAAGCGCCAATCATCCGCCGCATCCATGACCTCTATAACGATCTCGGCTCGGTCCGCGCAGTCGCCGAACGTGCGGAAGAACTTGACTATCGAACGCGGTTGCGGTCGTTCGCTACGGGCACCTCGACCGGCGGCACACCATTCAGCCGCGGGCACATCTATCAGATCCTGAGCAACCCGCTTTACGCCGGCCGCATCCGGCACCGGGATAAGATCTATGACGGGCAGCATCCCGCAATCATTGACCCTGCGGCATGGGACGAAATGCAAGAACGTCTTGCCTCCGAGGCGGCCCGCGTACGCGGTCGGTCGAACGCGGCGGAACGCTCGCCCTTGGTCGGCAAGCTCTTCGATGAGACCGGAGATCGGTTGACCCCGAGCCATTCTCGGAAAAACGGCAAGCGTCTGCGCTACTACATCTCGCGCAGGCTAGTCACCAACCGGCGTGAGAAACACGCCGATGCGTGGCGGTTGCCGGCCCGCGACCTCGAGGCTGGCATTGCACGGGTCCTCGCCGATCACTTGCGCAAACCCACCGTGGTGACCGATCTGATCCGGGACATCACGGCCTCTGAGGTCTCGGCTCTGCAGGAGAAGCTTCTGCAAGTCGCGAATGATTGTGACCTGGAAGGCAGTGCTGACTTCTGGGCACCCCTGCTGCGCCGTGCCGATCTTGCGCAGGGTAGCATCCTCTTGCGGCTCGACCGGAAGGTTCTGGCGGAACGGCTTGGCATCGCGCCGGATCGGATTGAAAGCTCGGCCCGACGGATTCCCGCATCCTTTCAGATGCAACGTCGAGGTGTCGAAGCACGCATCATTCTCGGTAGCGCTGTCCCGCAGGTCGATCCAGTGCTTGCGAAGAACATCCTGACTGCACAACGTTGGTACGCGGCCATTAAGGACGGCGCCTCCTTCGGCGACCTTGCCGCTCGAGAGAAAACCACCTCGAGCCGCATCCAGCAGATAGTCGGTCTCGCCTTCCTCGCCCCGGATGTTCTGGATCAGGTTGCCGCGGGTAACCAGCCCGTTTCCTTCACGTCGGAATGGTTCAAACGAAGGCAGCTACCCCCAGAATGGAACAAGCAAGAACAGATTGTTCGCGAGCTTTAACTGCTTCTGTCATCTGAAAAGTCTCATATTTCAAAGTATTTGGATTGCACGCCACCGTCTCCCCCGATAGCCTGGAATGGGACCAGAAAGTGGGTGCACAAAGTTTCGGTGCGCGACAGCTATGCCGGGAGAAAATGGTGGACTCTGATAAGTCGGAACTTCGTTGGGGAGTCGCGCAGCGCCTCGAGTTCATAGAGTTCCGCCTGTTCTGGGAGGGGCACGTGAACCGCAGCGATCTGATGACCCAGTTCGGGGTCTCGGTGAACCAGGCGTCCAACGACCTGAACCGCTACATCGGCTTTTCTGCAGACAACATGGTCTACGACAAGAGCGCACGGACCTATGTCCGAGGCGCTGAGTTCAAGCCGGTGTTCCTCGAGCCAGACGCGAGCCGCTACCTTACGCAACTTCGGTCTGTCGCAGATCAGATCCTCAGCCGCGAGGATGCCTGGATAGCGGATCTCCCGCCCTACGCCTCGACGCCTATTCCAGTGCGCGGAGTCAATCCAGTGACACTTCGGTCAGTCGTTGGGGCTATTCGTCGGTCTGAGGCGATCGAGGTGCAATACCAGTCTCTGTCTAGCCCAGAGCCGCGCATGCGCTGGATTGCTCCGCACGCCATCGCGTTCGACGGGTTTCGATGGCACACCCGGGCGTATTGCTTGACCGAAAAGTGTTTCAAGGACTTCCTGCTCTCGCGAATTCTCAAAATCCGAGCGGTGCGCGAGAGCGAAATATCGGCCGGTGATGATTGCGACTGGCATTCCGAAGTCACTCTGGAAGTCGCCCCCCACCCCGACCTATCGGAGACGCAGGCGAAGATCATCGCGCTCGACTACGGGATGCGGGATGGCAAAGCTGAGATCAATGTCCGTCGCGCGCTCCTTTATTACGCGCTAAGGCGGCTGGGATTAGATACTGACCCGGCGGCCAGGGAACCGCAGGATCAGCAGATAGTGCTACTGAATCGGGATAAAATTCACGAGAGCAAACAATTGAGCTCCGAGAAACAAGGTTTCCAATGAAAGCGTTTGAATTCGACCATCAATTGATAAATGCCTACGAGCACTTCTCGCGTTCATTCAGCGCAATCCGAGCGCCTGATCTGAAATCCGAGATCGATGACCAGTACGACGCCGGAAAATTCTGGCCGGATGCCCTCTTGTCTCTGAACCCGCGTTTCATGGCAGGGCCGACGGTCGATGAACTCGTCGCCACGGGTGATCTCGACGACGGCACGGGCAAAGTTTTCCGGTTTGGCACCACGCCTCTTCGCTTTCACCGGCACCAAGCCGAGGCCATCGCGAAGGCGAAGCAAGGAAAGAGTTATGTCGTCACAACCGGTACGGGTTCGGGGAAATCCCTGTGCTTCTTCGTGCCGGTTGTCGACTCGATCATCCGCGCGCGGCGCGCAGGAAAGCCGCGTCGCACGACGGCAATCATCGTTTACCCCATGAACGCACTGGCAAATAGCCAGATGAAGGAGATCGACAAGTTCATCGCCGGTTCCGGTTTGCCCGATGAGCTCAAGCCGGTGGTCAAGCGCTACACCGGGCAGGAAAGCCGTGAAGAACGCGAGCGCATCGCTGCCAATCCGCCCGATGTTCTCCTGACGAACTACATGATGGCAGAATTGCTTCTGACGCGTCAGGACGACCTGGACTCGAAAGTCGTTTCGAACGCGTCCGGTCTCGAGTTCATCATTCTCGACGAACTCCATACCTATCGCGGGCGCCAAGGTGCCGATGTCGCGGTCCTCGTTCGGCGCCTGCGGGACAGGTGCTCGCCTGACAAGGAGCCAATCTGCATCGGGACCTCGGCAACGATGGCCTCCGAGGGATCGGATGAGAGCCGCGCACTTGCTGTCGCGAAGGTAGCGTCTCGTCTGTTTGGCACCGAAATTGGCCCGGACGCAGTCATCGACGAGTCCTTGCAGCGTGCGACCGATGACGCCCTTAAGACCGTGCAGGTCCTTGGCGCTTTGAAGACGGTCCTGACGCAGCCTTTGCCGGACGCGCTCGATGACGAAACCCTGGAGCGCCATCCGCTCTCGGTGTGGGCCGAACTCGAACTCGGATTGGACGATGGGCTTGAGCTTCGCAGGAAGAAGCCGATCCCTTTCGAAGAGGCCGTCGAAAAGCTCTCTCTGGCCAGTGCGGTCGATGCCGAAACCTGCCGAGACTATCTCGAAAGATTCCTGACCCGGGTAAGCCTGCCGGAGCATGAGCGCGGCGGCACGAAGGACGGAGCCTTTCTCGCCTTCAAACTCCACCGGTTCATCTCAGGTGCCGGTGAAGTCTTTACAACCCTCACTGCCAGGCCGCGTCGGATCCTTCTTGAAGGGCAGCTCGAGGACCCCGAAGCCCCTGGCAACCGCCTCTACCCCACACGGTTCTGCCGAAACTGTGGCCAAGAATACCATGTCGTGACCAAGGTCGACGACGATGGGAGTTTGCGCTTTCTGCCCCGAAGCATCGACGACACGCCGCTCGATACCGAGGAAGACGAAGTCGCAGGATATCTCTGTCCGGTGACGCCCGGCGATTCTGACTTCCAGTTCACAGGCGAGCTTGAGGGGTACCCTGAAAGCTGGCGAGAAGAGAAAAACGGCATTGAACGGCTGAGAGGGTATCGCAAGAAGCGTATGCCGGTATCCTACGTTGTGGGTGCTGATGGTCGCCACGGAGCGGGCGGGAACGATTTCTGGTTCATCCCGGGAAAGTTCGCGTTCTGCCTGTGCTGCCATGACGAACCGACGCAGGGGATGCGTGAGCGCAGCAAGTTGGCGGGTCTGTCCGGCGAAGGGCGAAGCTCGGCTACAACCTTGCTCGTAGCCAGCGCCCTGGAGTGGATGAACAAACCTGGCAGCGGCGTACCCGAAACGAAGCGGAAGCTTCTGGGATTCACGGATAACCGTCAGGATGCAGCCCTGCAGTCCGGCCATTTCAATGACTTCCTGTTCGTAAGCCTGTTGCGAGGAGCCATTCTTCGCGCGGTCATTGCTGCTGGCTCAGGTGGGCTCGCAGAAGACGAGTTCGGCCTGCAGGTGGTGAAGGCGCTCGGCTTTACTGCAGCCAACAAAGAGGCGCGCCAGCATTGGCTGCTGGATTCAAATGCTGGTGCCATCATTCGTGAAGATGCCCAGCGGTCGCTCGCAAAGGTACTCGCCCATCGTGTCTGGACGGACCTGCGTCGCGGTTGGCGCTTCACCAACCCCAGCTTGTCTGTCCTGAACCTGATCGACGTGAATTTCCTCGGCCTCGAGGTAATCTCTGAAGATCGCGAGCGCTTCATGGCCATCCATCAAGCACTGGGAGACCTCAGCCTCGAGCAGCGGCAGGCAATTCTCAAGGCGATTTTGTCCGCGATGCTCGAGGGCCTGGCTGTTCAGACCGAAGCATTGGACCTGACCGTCCTCGACGGCGTAGCCCAGAAATCCCGAATGCTGCTTCAGGCACCTTGGGCAATTGACCAAAAGGAAAATCCGCGAGCGCGGTCCTCGCTTGTCCTGCGCGCGGGCAGCAAGAACGTCGTCACGCTGCGTGAAGAACAAACACTTCTTCGGGCAGGTCCGAATTCGCGGATCGCACGGCTCGTGAACCGGAAGTCCGTTCTCGGCACGAAGCTGAACAAGGATGAGTACTACGAGTTCATGGAAGGGATGCTTGCCTTCCTGAGCGACGAAGGGCTGCTGGTGCCTGTCGAACTCGATAGCGATGTGACGGGCTGGCGCCTGTCACCATCTGCGGTTCGGCTTGTGCCGGGACCGGCCCTCGATGATGAAACCCACCGCGGAAACCGTTATTTCCACGACCTCTATACCGCGATTGCCAGTGACCTTGGCGACGGGCGCAGTTCCTACTGGGGGCTGGAGGGACGCGAGCACACAGCTCAGGTTTCCCAGAAACAGCGTGAATGGCGGGAATGGCGGTTCCGGTTCGAACAGGACGACATGGACCATCTCGCGACCTCGGAGTATCGAACGGAAATCCGGGCGACAGGCGAGTCCGATCGGTTCCTGCCCGCCCTGTTCTGCTCTCCGACTATGGAACTCGGCGTTGATATTTCCGCCTTGAACGCCGTCTACCTGCGCAACGTACCGCCTACGCCGGCGAATTACGCGCAGCGCGCTGGCCGTGCCGGTCGTTCGGGTCAGGCCGCGGTTGTAGTGACCTACTGCGCCTCGGGGTCTCCGCATGACCAATATTTCTTTGAACGGCGCAACGATATGGTGGCCGGCGTTGTGCGGCCGCCGGCACTCGACATCACGAATGAAGAGCTGGTCCGATCGCACCTGCACGCGGTGTGGCTGGCTGAAGCGAAACTGGCGCTTTCTCCCGACATCCCAGAGATTCTGGACCTTCACGGGGATAAATTCCCGCTGAAGGAAGACGTTTTGGCGGTCATCTCGAAACCCGCTCTCGTTTCGCAGGCACGGGGGCCGATGGCGCGTGTCTTGAAGCAGATTCTGGCGTCCGACGGAGGGCAAACCCCAATCTGGATGGATGATCCAGACGAGTTCGTTCTTCACACGGCCATGAATGCCCCCAAGGAGTTTGACCGTGCCTTCGACCGTTGGCGCGAGCTTTATAGCTCTGCCAGGACGCAATTGGCCGAGGCGAACAAGCGTTCGGAGATTACGGGGCTCTCGGGAGTCGACCGGCGCAAGATCAAGGCCGCGCAAATGCAGGCCCAGGATCAGATCGCCATCCTCGAACAAGGCAAAGCCTCGAATGGCTCCGATTTCTATTCGTATCGGTATCTGGCAACTGAGGGCTTCTTGCCCGGGTACAACTTCCCGCGATTGCCGCTCTACGCGTTCGTCCCAGGCGAAGGCAAGACGGGTTCATTCCTGTCAAGAGCTCGGTTCCTCGCCATTTCCGAATTCGGCCCGCGCAGTCTGATCTATCATGAGGGCCGCGCCTACCGGGTCATGAAAGCCAAATTGCCGCCCGAGGTGCGTCAGGGCGACGGGTCGGAATTGGCGACCAAGGATATCTACATCTGCTCTAACTGTGGCGCATCGCATGAGGGCGAGGTCGAGCGGTGCCATGGGTGCAACAACCACATGGCGGGTGAGGTCCCCATCAAGAAGACCCTGCGCATCGACAACGTCGAGGCCGCCCCGACTGAGCGCATCACGGCGAACGATGAAGAGCGCGTTCGGCAGGGCTTTGACATCCAGACCGTCTTCTCCTGGCCGAAGAAGGATGGGCAGGTCCAAGTGACCAACGCCAAATTCGTCTGTGGCGAGACCTCCCTCTTGGCGCTTCAATACGCCAACAGCGCGGAAATCAGCCGTCTGAACAAGGGCTTGAAGCGCCGAAAGGACCAGACTGTCTTCGGTTTCCACATCGATCCAAGGTCCGGCTACTGGGCGAAATCCGACGACGAGGACAGCGACACGGACGTCCCGCCGGACGTGGTCAAGCCGGTTCGCATTGTCCCGATTGTCCGCGATAGAAAGAATGCCCTGCTGTTCCGCTTCGAAAAGCCAGAGCAGTATGAGCCCGAGACAATCGCGACTGTTCAGCATGCGTTGCTGCGCGGAATCGAAGTGGTTTTCCAGTTGGAAGAGGGCGAAATCCTCGGTGAACCGCTGCCCGCGAGGGACAACCGTCGCGCAATCCTTGCCTACGAGGCAACGGAAGGCGGCGCCGGCGTGCTCACGCGCCTGATCGATGACGGAAAGGCAATCAACGAGGTGGCGAAGACCGCACTGGGTTTGATGCACTTCGAGAATGTTGATGCTGCGATTGCGGCGGGTGATGCGGATCTGTTGCAGGAGAGGAAAGACGGAAGCTGTGTTCGCGGCTGCTACCGTTGCCTGCTGTCCTACTTCAACCAACCGGACCATGAGCTGATCGACCGCTCGAGCCCGGAAGTGGCGCAATTCCTGATCGATCTTGCACGCGGCACAATTTCCCTTGCTGCGAAGCCGACCGCTGGAACGGTGGCATCACCATGGCTTGAGGCATTCAGCGCAGCAGGCATTCCCCAAGTCGATACGATGCCTGCGAGCTTTGGTGGGCGCGAATTCGAGTTCGTTTGGCGCGCTTTCGCGGTTGCCGCGACGACCGCTGACCTGACAGCGGAAGCTGAGGCAGACGCGATGAACAAGGGTTGGGTCGTTTTTGAATTGCCTTCGGCTCCGTCGGAAGGACTGCCGGATGGCTTCATGAAGAATTTTGAAGGTTGATATGACTGTGAATTTTACTCCAGGAGATCTCGTCAGAGCGCGCGGCCGCGAATGGGTTGCCTTGCCGACACCCGGCGAGGGCCTGCTCGCCCTGCGCCCCCTCTCGGGCAATGAAAACGACATCGTGGTTCTTGCTCCGGATCTCGAGCTTACGCCGGTCGAAGCCGCTCGCTTCGACCTGCCTGACGATGCGCGCACGACAGTGCAGTCCAAGGCAGCCCTTCTTGCCGACGCGTTGCGACTGACCCTCCGCCGGGGGGCAGGCCCGTTCCGGTCCGCCGCACAGCTTACTTTTGAGCCTCGGACGTACCAGCTGGTCCCGCTTCTCATGGCCCTTCGGCTTCAGGTCCCGCGTCTGTTGATTGCCGACGACGTTGGAATCGGCAAGACCATCGAAGCGGGTCTGATCCTGCGCGAACTGATGGATCGCGGAGAGGTCGATGCGTTTTCGGTTCTCTGCCCTCCGCACCTTGTGGACCAGTGGATCACAGAACTGAAGGATCGCTTCGGGATCGATGCCGTTGCCGTCACCTCCGGGACTGCGGCACGTCTGGAGCGCAACCTCCCATTGGCGCAGACCCTTTTCGATGCCTATCCGTTCACGGTGGTCAGCCTTGACTACATCAAAGCCGAGAAACGTCGGGATGGGTTCGCCAGGGCCTGTCCGGATTTCGTTATCGTCGATGAAGCACACGCCTGCGTCGGGACGCACAAGGGAAAGCAGCAGCGCTTCGACCTGCTCCAAGGCCTTGCGCGCGATCCTGAGCGTCGTTTGATCCTGCTGACAGCCACGCCGCACTCCGGGGATGAAGATGCGTTCGCTCGGCTTCTGTCGCTGATCGACACGGAATTCGGGACCGTCAACTTCGACAACCAGAAATACCGCGAGCGCCTTGTCAGGCACTTTGTTCAGCGGCGGCGCGTCGACCTAGTGGAGGGCGACTGGGATGAGAACCGCTCGTTCCCCAAGCACGAGACGACCGAATACTCGTATCGCCTGAACGACGAGCATCGGGCCTTCCAGGAAGCCGTACTTGATTACTGCTTCTCGGTCGTGTCTCGGGCTGGGGACGCGCAAAGGGATCGCCGGCTTGCGTTCTGGGGCACTCTGGCGCTGATGCGCTGTGTCGGATCGTCACCCGCAGCCGCAATGAGCGCGTTGCGAAATCGAGCTTCCAATGAAGACGACCGCCTCGAGCCGCAGATTTACGACGAAGATGGCGATGATGAAGACGCCGTGGACATCGAGCCAAACACCGTCTTCTCAAATGATCCCGCTCTCCAAGGGCTACTCGACAAGGCCAGCGAACTTCTGAAGGCCGAAGATCCCAAACTGAACGCCCTCATCAAGGCCCTCAAACCCTTGATCAAAGAAGGGGCTAACCCGGTGGTCTTCTGCCGCTACCTCGCCACTGCCGAACACGTGAAGGAAGGGCTTCGTAAGGCCTTCCCCAAGCTGAATGTGCAAGCCGTGACGGGTGAATTGACACCGGACGAACGTCGCGATCGCGTCGCGGAAATGGCGGCGGAAGAAAGTGCTGCCACAGATCAGCGCATCCTGGTCGCTACGGACTGCCTGTCGGAGGGGATCAACCTTCAACAGCTGTTCGACACCGTGATCCACTACGACCTTTCCTGGAATCCGACGCGCCATCAACAGCGCGAAGGTCGCGTGGATCGTTTCGGGCAACCCGCCGAACTCGTTCGCTCGATCATGATGTTTTCGCCCGACAGCGCCATCGACGGTGCCGTCTTGGACGTCATTCTTCGCAAAGCCGAGGAAATCCGCAAGGCGACGGGCGTGACTGTGCCTCTACCCGATGAACGGGGACCAGTCACCGATGCGCTGATGGCTGCAATGATGCTCCGCCGTGGCGGTGGCAGCCACAAGCAGCTTACGCTGGACCTGCAAATTGGCGACGGGATCCAAGTGATGGAGACCCGCTGGCGCGATGCAAGCGAGAACGAAAAGCGGTCACGCGCCCGGTTTGCACAAAACGCCATGAAGCCGAGTGAAGTCGCTCCTGAATGGGACAAGGTGAAGTCCCTGCTTGGATCGCCAGCAGTAACGCTCGAATTTCTCGAGCGCGCGATGTCTCGGTTCGGGGTGCCCCTCGAGAAGAAGAAATCGCTGCAGTTCGCCCACGTGCATGCCCTTCAGGATAGCCTCAAGGAAAAGCTGGAGCAGCGTGGGCTGAAGGGCTCTCTGAAACTGGCCACGCAGGAACCGGTGCCCTCAGGCGCTTCACTTCTGACCAGAACCCATCCGCTGACATCGTCCCTGGCAGAAAGCCTGCTTGAAGCCTCTCTTGACACCGAAGCGCTGCCGGATCTGGGCATCGGTCGTGTCGGGGCCTGGCCGAGTGCCGCCGTCACTCAGATGACGCGTGTCGCGCTCTTGCGTATTCGTTACAAGCTCACGGTTCATGCACGGCGCGAGCGCCTTCTGCTGGCAGAGGAAGCCGCCCTCGTTGCCCTAGACAGCAATACGGTGATCGCCTCTGGCAGCGAGGCGCGCGCGCTGCTTGCCTCTCCCGCGACTGCTGATCTCGCGCCTGTCGCCCGCGATCGGATGATCAATTCGGCGAAGGCAGCCCTTCCCGACCTGCTGGGCGGCCCGATTGCCGATTTCGTGCAAAAGCGTGCCGCGGAGCTGGTTGAAGACCACGCCCGCCTTCGTGCTGCCGCTGGGTCTGCGTCGCGTGTCAGTGTGGAGCCGATCATTCCCCCAGACGTTATCGGCCTCTTCGTTCTTGTTCCGGGGGAGGTGTAATCATGGCCCGCAAGCCAATTACCGATATGTCGGCGTGGCCGTCGCTGAGCCTCGAAGGCAACCTGATCGCGCCTGCAATGATCGCCAAGATCGATCAGCGCCAGGCACCCGAGCAATCCCCAGAGGAATACGGGGTTCGCAAAGGTCTGCAAATCCGCGAGGAAATCGCCACCGCCTTCCGCGTAGGCCAATCGCATTTCGATACCTTTGCGAAGATCGAGCACCCCTCGGCCGCCGCTACCTCGCGTTTCATCGCCGACTTCTTCAAGGAAACCTTCGGGTACACCGATCTAGTGGTGGCAGCCGCACCGATCGCCCTTATCGCGTCCGACCGTGTGCCCGTTGTGGTCGTCCCTCCGTCCGAGCTGCTTGATCGCCGCAGCCCCACGCTCTCGACGGATCGGTCGCGCTCTCCGGCCTTTGCTCTTCAGGACCACCTGAATGATCGGGACGAGGCCCTTTGGGGCATCGTGACCAACGGGATGCAGTTGCGCCTCATGCGCGACAATGCCTCCCTGACCCGCCCGGCCTATATGGAGGCCGATCTGGCACAGATGTTCACCAACGAGGACATCGCGTCCTTTGCGGTGCTCTGGCTCCTGATCCACCGCACCCGCTTCGGCGCGGCAGACGCCCCCGCCACCGATTGCCCCCTCGAACGCTGGCGCGACGCCGGCTCCAAGGAGGGCGAAGCCGCGCGTGATCGCCTCGCCAGTCAGGTCCAGCTGGCCCTCAAACTGCTCGGCTCGGGCTTTCTCGAGGCTAACTCCGACCTCGCCGTGAAACTGCATTCCGGCGAAGTGAACCTGACCGAGTGGTTCAACGAACTCCTGCGCCTCGTCTACCGCCTGATCTTCCTCATGGTGGCCGAGGACCGGAACCTCCTTCACCCGGAAAAGGCCAAACCCGAGGCCCGCGCCCTCTACGCCCAGGGCTATTCGCTCCAGTCGCTGCGCAAGCAATGCTACCGCGCCGCCACCTGGGACAAACACCATGACCGCTACGAGGGGGTGAAGATCGTCTTCCGCGCCCTCACGCATGGCCAGCCCGCCCTCGCGCTGCCCGCCCTCGGCGGCCTCTTTGCCGAGGACCGGCTGCCCCACCTCGAAACCGCCCGCCTTCGCAACAAGGCCTTCATGGAGGCGCTCTATCGTCTCTCCTGGCTTGCCGACAAGAACGGCATGGTCCCCGTCAACTGGCGCGCGATGGAAACCGAGGAACTGGGCTCGGTCTACGAATCCCTCCTCGAACTCCAGCCCCAGCTCGGCGACGACGGCAAGACGCTCGTCTTCGCCTCCGAGGCGGCCGAGCAGAAGGGCAATCAGCGCAAGACCACCGGCTCCTACTACACGCCCGACAGCCTCGTTCAGGCGCTGCTCGACACCGCGCTCGACCCCGTGCTCGACAAGACCGAGGCCGAAGCGGACGATCCTGCCAAGGCGCTGCTGAAACTCTCGGTTATCGATCCGGCCTGCGGGTCCGGGCACTTCCTGTTGGCCGCCGCCCGCCGCATCGCCACGCGGCTCGCGCGCATCCGGGCCGAGGGCACGCCCTCGCTAGCCGACTTCCGCCACGCGCTGCGCGATGTCGCGCGCTGCTGCATCCACGGGGTGGACCGCAACCCGATGGCGGTGGAGCTGACCAAGGTCGCGCTCTGGATCGAGACGGTGGACCCCGGCCTACCGCTCGGCTTCTTCGACGCACAGATCCGCTGTGGCGACGCGCTGCTGGGGGTTTTCGACCTGAAGGTGCTGGAGGACGGCATCCCCGACGCCGCCTACAAGCCGCTGACCGGCGACGACAAGGACGTCGCCAAATTTTACGACCGCGCCAACAAGGACGCGAAGAAGGGCCAGGGCACGTTCGACTTCACAGGTGGCCGCTCCGACCTGCCCACCGCGCCGCTCTCGGCCGAGTTCTCCGATCTGCGCGATCTGCCCGAAGACACGGTGGAGGACGTCGAAGCCAAAGCAAAGGCGTACCGCTCGCTCCGCAAGCAGGACGCCTTTCTGCGCGCACGCATGGGCTGCAACCTCTACACTGCGGCCTTCCTACTGCCCAAGACGGGTGAGGTCCCGAGCGGCGATTCCGAACGGACCGTGCCGACCTCGCAGGATGTCTGGCTGGCGGTTGGTCAGGGCAAGGGGCGCAAGCCCATCATGGAGAATGCGAAGGCAGCGACGCAGGCACGGGCGCTGCACTGGCCGCTGGAGTTTCCCGACGTGATACAAGGCGGCGGATTTGATGTGGTCTTGGGCAATCCGCCCTATGTTCGCCACGAACTTCTTGACGAGAAACTAAAGCGGTTCCTAAAGGTAAATTATGAAGCATTCGATGGTATTGCTGACCTGTACGTGTATTTCTACGAGCGGGGACTGCGTGCGCTTCGCAGAGGCGGCTATCTGAGCTACGTTGTGACTAATAAGTGGCTACGGGCAGGGTACGCAAAATCATTACGTAGTCTTTTCTCATCTGATTACTTTGTAAATTTCATTGCGGATTTTGGCCACGCCAAACACTTCTTTCCAGGAGTTGACGTCTTTCCCTCCATTGCAACCTTTCAGAGACCAATAGAGGGACAAGAGGCGCCGGTCGATACAACGGTCTGCGTGGTTCCTAGAGATGCATCTCCGCAAAATGGTCTCTCCGCAGCACTTTCAGCAGGGACATACCGGCTGCCTCGAAGCACTTTCACAAGCGAAAGCTGGACGCTCGAACCACCCGAAATTATGGGCCTCCTAAGTAAAATAAGTTCGAATGGCTTGCCGCTGGCGGAATATAACTCTGTAAGGCCATACCGAGGCGTATCAACGGGATTGAATGATGCCTTTCTTATTGACGATACAACTCGTGATCGACTGGTTGAAGAAGATCCAGCGTGTACTGACATTATTAAGCCATACGTAAGGGGCCAAGACATAGGGCGGTGGCACTCCCCGTGGAATGGGCTCTGGATGATCTTCGCCCGTCGGGGAATTGAGATTGATCACTACCCAAGTGTCAAAAGACATCTAGAGGCCTTCCGAGACCGGCTTGAGCCCAAGCCGGCAGATTGGATGCCTTCGAATGATGAAGAAAAATGGCCTGGACGAAAGCCAGGGCGCTATGAGTGGTATGAGATTCAAGATAGCACGGAGTATTGGCCCGAGTTTGAGAGGCCAAAAATAGTCTTTCAGGAGCTTAGTTGGCGCCAGACCTTTCAGATTGACGAGTCTAATCTCTACTTGCCCAATACAGCATATCTTTTGACATCATCAGATCCCTGGCTGTTGGCCGTGCTCAATGCCCCCACGTTCTGGTGGTGGAGTTGGAGACGGGCGGTTCACGGGAAAGATGATGCTTTGCGACTAATAAAGGAATTCATTGTCACAGTCCCCATTCCTACGCCATCCGATGCAACAAGAGCTGAAGCGGAAAGAATAACGACATCCCTGAAGCAGTTGACAACAGTACAGCAAGAAACGGAACGTTCTGTTCACGAATGGCTACGAGATGAGTTCGGACTGACCAAAACTGGGAAAGCCTTGTCGGAACTCACCCTCTTGGGTGCCGATGAATTTGTTAAAGCCGTCTTGGCTGCACTACCAAAGAGGCAAACCACGGTAGCAGCTGATCGAATCAAGCAAAGACACGGTGAAGTTCTGGCGCCTGCTCAAGATACGGTTATGAAAATACTCGACCTTGAACGGGAGCTCTCGGATATCGTTTGCGCTGCATACCAACTAACACAGGCCGAAATAGAGCTGATGTGGCGCACAGCTCCGCCACGCATGCCAGTCGATCCAATTAGAGAACTTCGCCGACGCAGTGTGAGTGCCTGAAGTGTTGCAGCTTGGATTGATATTAGACAACTACGCCAGCCTTGCAATTGCTCCTCGCGAACATAAGGGCAAGCGGTACCTTTGGAATATCGACCGGCATGCGGTTCTCCGCGCCGACCTCGACGCCTTCTACGCCTGCGCCTACGACCTGACCCGAGACGAGCTGCGCTACATCCTCGACTCTGCGGATGTGAAAGGCCCCGACTACCCCTCGGAAACCTTCCGCGTCCTCAAGGAAAAGGAAATCCGCCAATACGGCGAATACCGCACCCGCCGCCTCGTCCTCGCCGCCTGGGACCGCATGGAAGCGGATGGCGAATTCACTGCGATGGGGATGTGATACCGTGGATGGCGCTAGATCAAAGCGAAGGTTGCTCGATCTCTATGTGGCCGTTGCGCTCATGGATTGGGTCGACATGGCTGATCCGCCAAACGTAATGGCCCAAAAGGTCACCAAAATCCTGCGCGATGATTGGGATGTGGCAGAGGACCTGACACGCTTTGTCGAGCCTTTGGTTCCGGAAATCTTCAAGCGGTTTTGGACGAATGACGGTGGTCTGATGACCCGGGCGTCTCAGAAGCAAGGCGACTACGGTCCTGATGAGCTGGCTGACTTCATCGCAGCAACGGCGTGGCAGCTACGAGAAGAACAGGCGCCGGAGCGGTCTCTGCTGGAGCAGCTCATCTCTGCGACGAAGCTCTACGACAGTAGCGAGGCGATCAAGGAGCTGCTCGCCTTCACGATCCGTCTGCGCGAATTCGCCCCATTCAACGCGATGCTTTTGCACATCCAGAAGCCGGGCCTGACCCACGCAGCAACGGCACAGGACTGGCACAAGCGGTTTGGGCGGGTGCCGAAAAAGGGTGCGCGGCCGCTTCTGATCCTGCGTACCAAGGGCCCGGTCGATTTCGTCTTCGACATCCTTGATACCGAGGGGCGCGATGTCCCTGTCGATGCCTTTGCCTTTCCCACATTCGGCAACCTGACTGACAACCGTTTCATCGAGTTCATTCAGTCGGTTAAGAAGGAGCGGATCGACGTAGTCGTCCTTGATTCCGGCGATGGACAAGCAGGTTGGATACGTCTGCTTGCAGCGTCGAAGGCCAAGACCGGCAAGAACCTTTACCAGCTCGCCTACAACCGCAATCACGACGCTGCCACGCGCTTCGTCACCGTGGCGCATGAGCTGGCGCATCTGTACTTGGGTCACCTCGGGCTTGATGCCGGTCGTCGGGTGCCGGATCGGCGCGATACACCGCACGCTCTGATGGAGGTCGAGGCGGAGATGGCGGCCTATCTGGTGGCGATGCGCAACGGGCTGAAACCCAGAAGCGAAAGCTATCTGGCCAACTACAAGGGCGCGTTCGAGGATTTGAACCTTTACGCCGTCACCCGCGCGGCCAACGCCGTAGAAACAGCGATGGGCCTCTCCGCCCAGAAGCTCCGGAACGAGAAGGCATGAGGGAATGATCGAGACGCCCCAATCCTTCGTGACCCGCCAGGAATGCGACAAGGTCGCGTTCCAGAATGGCTTCCGCCGGTCTCACGGCGACGCAGATGGCTGGAGGCGCTACAGCTCGACTACGGCGCAGGGCTCAATCTGGCTAGCACATGATGAAGATGGCGGTTGGCTGTTGGCCATCGATCATGCTGGCGTGACTGAGGAACTGGACACAGCCGGGGCCCCGGTCGAGGGGCCTGGCCTTGTGCGCTACACATTCACGACCTTGGGGCTGCTCTACGCCTTGATGCCCCGTGTCTATCAGCTGGCCGCCAGCCTTCCCGACGCGCCGCTGGCGCAATTCCAGGCCAAGGTGAAGGATCTGCCAACATCCACGGAGGCCGAACGCCTCGTCGTTCAACGTATTGGTCAGGATGTATTTCGATCGGGACTACTGGAATATTGGCAAGGGCGCTGCCCACTGACGGGTATCGCTGATACCCCGCTACTTCGCGCTTCGCATATCGTTCCCTGGAAGGATTGCCCAAGCGATGCAGAGCGCCTCGATGTTCACAATGGCCTGTTGCTCTCGGCACTCTGGGATGCTGCGTTTGACCGCGGCCTTGTCAGCTTCGATGACACAGGCCATCCATTGTTTTCGCCAGCCCTCGGAGCGGCCGCCCGCGATGAACTGCGCTGGCATCAACCAGTTAGTTTGACGGATAGTCATCGCGCACGCCTTGCCTGGCATCGCGCAAATCTTTTCAAAGAAAAATCAAAGTAATGGCGGTCGCCGCAGACAAAATCCTGTCTACACTTGAGAATGAGCGAACATTGCCCAACCCATCGGCCACGGAGTGGGTTCAGTGAAAACTTGCCTGAAACGCGGTCGCTGTGAGAGACACGTGAGCATCCAGTGGCGGGCGAAGCTCAAAGGCCTTGGGTTCGCGTGAGAAATTCCAGAGCCGGAACAGGCACCATTCCGAACGCCGCTCCTCCGCGACAGCCAGTTCGTTACGAGTGATATGGAAGGGCGTGCGCTCCCATCCGTTCGTCGTCTTCACCTCGATCAGCCGCGGCCGCCCGTCGGTTTCGAAGCTCGCGATGTCGTAGCCCGCACCGTCCCCTTCTTCTTCGGAGACCCAGAGATAACGTACAAAGTCTTTCGCACATTTGACCGTGATGATGGCTCCTTTCACACTGACTGAGAGGAGCAAAGAATGGATGATAACGAGAAGCCCAAACCGATGGGGCAAGTGATACAGATCGATGAGGCGCGCATTCGAGATCACCTTGGTGAGATGGTGCGCGGCACCGTTGAGGAGGCGCTGAATGCGATGCTGGATGCGGAAGCAGACAGGCTGTGCGGCGCGGGCAAATACGAACGAACTGACGGCCGCAAGGACACACGGGCTGGCAGCTATGAACGGTCGCTCGACACGAAGGCCGGGCCGGTGAAGTTGAAGATGCCGAAGCTCAGGAAGCAGACCTTCGAAACCGCCATCATCGAGCGCTACCAGCGTCGCGAGAGCTCCGTCGAAGAGGCGCTGATCGAGATGTATCTGGCTGGCGTTTAGGTTCGGCGCGTCGAAGACATCACCGAGGCGCTCTGGGGCACGCGGGTCAGCCCCGGCACCGTCTCGAACCTCAACAAGAAGATCTACGCCAAGATCGATGACTGGCGGCATCGGAAGATCGAAGGCGATCATCCGTACGTCTTTCTTGACGGGATCGTGATGAAGCGCTCTTGGGCGGGCGAGGTCCGGAACGTCTCGCTGCTGGTGGCCATTGGCGTGACCACAGACGGCTATCGCGAGATTCTGGGCATCATGGAGGGACCCAAGGAGGACAAATCCGGCTGGTCGGCCTTTCTGCGCCACCTGGTGGATCGCGGCCTCAGCGGCGTGCAGCTCGTTGTCTCAGACGCCTGCCGCGGCCTCGTCGAGAGCGCTTCCGAGTTTCTGCCCGACGCACAATGGCAACGCTGTGTCGTGCATTTTTACCGGAACGTCTTCAGCCTCGTGCCGTCCGGAAAGGTCCGCGATATCGCCAGGATGCTGAAGGCAATCCACGCCCAGGAGGATCGCAAGGCGTCAGCCGAGAAGATGCGTGCTGTCATCGCCGATCTGCGCGCCATGAAGCTGGCGAAGGCGGCCGACCTGCTCGAAGAGAGCGGCCACGAGACGCTGACCTACTACGGATTCTCGGACAGCCATTGGATCAAGTTGCGGACGAACAATCCCCTGGAGCGCATCATGCGCGAGATCCGGCGACGAACGCGGGTCGTCGGTGCCTTCCCTGATGGTAAATCCTGCCTGAACCTGGCCGCAGCCCGGTTGAGACACATTGCCGGAACCCAATGGTCGACCCGCAAGTACATGAACATGACCCCGCTATTCGCGGACCAAACCCAAGGAGCCGTCGTCGCCTGAAAATCAAAAGTGCGAAAGATCTTTGACACTACCGACCCAGATCACCTTGCGCGCGAGGTCATCACGGCCAGCCGATCGGAGTTGTGCCCGCTCATGTTTCAGCGCTCGCTCTTCGCCGGCGCGGCCAAGCGCTCGATTTCGCTCGTCCCGAGCCGCAACGTCGAATTTGCGCGCAACGCGCAGCACCTGCTCCAGTTCCTGAGGTGGAGGTTGGTTTGAGAGTGTAGGCGGCGGTCCAACCCAGATTTGCGGCGCTTCACGAAGTTCGTTTTCTTGAGGCCCAGTTACCACGCGTGTAAGCCAGGAAGGGTTCTTAGCCAGCCAGCGGTCCACCGCATTTTCCAAAGCCATCTGGTAATTGAAGGCCGGTTTGTAACCTGGGATCCGATCTTCGCCGAGGCCTACAAGAACCGCGCTGATGTTCTGATGCTTGAACTCGATCGATCCTTCAGACCGATTGTTTAGCAGAGGCAGAAGTGCGCGACGATGCTCAGCCTTGCTATAAGGGCGCCCGGAAACATCGTCGGCGAGCATCGCGAAGTAGTCCGCGACAATCAGATCGTTCTCGATGTCCGTCCACGTCCCGTTCGACATGTCGCCAGGCTAAAGGCGAGAAGTTCCTTTGTCATCAGGGCTTTCAGGTGTCTGCCCTCGACAGGCACTCCCGCCGCTGCTAGTCGTCACATTATGCTGAACGCCACGAATTCAGCCCCGCACCAGCTTCGAAATGGCCCAAAGTCAAGTCCAGCGCCTGAAGCGCCATCCGAAAACCGTATCGCGCCAAATGCCAAACAGAGACTCGGGCCGTTTTGGGCGGCTATTTCGCCTGTGATTTCAAGTCTCTAGGAGCCAGAGCGCCTCACATGTCACGGAAAACACGCCACAATACGTCTGGCGAAAAATCGTTTAATATCAATGTGTTATGTGGTGGCGGAGCACTCTGGATTCGAACCAGAGATATGTTCCCTTTTCTAACCCCCGGAAAACACGACACATTTTGAGCATAGAAAATAGGGTAGACTGTTGAATTTGCGCGATTTTTGGGCACCCGCTTGGCGAACAGATCATCATGATATGTCGTCATTTTTACCTCAACGAAGCCGTCCTTCCACAAGGACCGCATAAGCCCACGCGCGCCCGTTGGCCCATCTGGGCGGCATATCAGGGAAGAAACGGACGACTGCCGCAACACGAAGGTCTGCTGCCGGGCCAGCGGATCCGGTTCTAAATGCAAGAAAACCAACCTGAGTGGGCAAGCCCGAAGAATTGACATGAAAGAGGGCGCGCCCGGCACCGCCGCCACGACCACCGACGGAAATCGGATCGCCGACGGCAACATGTGTTTCGATGTAGTCATGGAGGCCTGCGGGGTTGGAATTGAAGCCCCGGCCATCCGCGGTCCAACCTAGGTCTATCTCCGTGCCACTTCCATTTAGGAACCGGCTCTCATCCTGGCCCGCAAGCGGGCGCGGAGGGTCAGAAGACCAGGCGGCCTCGCGTTCACCGTGCAGCCTGAGCATGCGCTCCTTGGCGCGGGTTCCAGCGACGTAGAGCACGCGAGCCTCCTCGGCCGCCGCGCGCGCCGGATCATCGTGGCCCATGGGGAAGGCGCAGGTGGAAGGCATGATGATTACATCGTCGAACTCCAGGCCCTTAACTTTATGGATCGTAGAAAGTATCCGAGAGGCCCCGCGACCCACTAGTCGATCGACGTCGTCCGGTCGCAGCCAACTCCGTAACAAGCCGGCAACGTCGGACAGGCGTGCTTCGCGATCCTCCTCTCGTGCGCAGTTCCATAGGGCCGCAAGGTCGCGCATTGCCTCGCTGTCCCCTCTCGTCTCTGGGATGTGGAAGGTCTGGCGGAAATCCTTGAGGAGCGTGTCGCGCAACTCCGTCGTCGCGGTGTCATCTCCCTGGGCGATCCGCCGGTCGAGAAAATCCAGCCACAAGCCGACATGGCGACAGTCAGCGACGTTCAGGATCTCGCTCCGCTTTTGGACCCTCAGGCCAGGCAGTACAGCCGTCAGCGACTCCCGAAGACGGTCCACCTCGGCGTTGCTTCGGCAAAGGATCGCTAGGGACCTATCCTTCGGGAAATTGGCGAGTTGCTGCTGAAAATCCGCGACCAGATCGTCCCATGCCCGGTCGCGGCAATCCTCGACCCGCCATTCGCCCGTCGGCGCATCCTTACGCGCGCGCAGTGCGGAGCGCTTCAGTCGCCCGCTGACGGGACTGCGATCCAGCATTCCTGCCAGGTCGCGCTCGCTGCCTTCCACAATCGCTCGGCCCGAACGGAAGTTTACGGAAAGTGAGCAATGATCTTCCGACCCGGTTTCAAATGTCTGCTCGAACCGCTCGAAATAGGTGCCAGAGAACGCTCCGCTCGCACGGTTCCAGCGCGTGATGTCCTGATCGTCATCACCAATTGCGAATACCCCCGCTCCTGATGCCTCGGCGACCGACTCTACGATGTCGAAGATCGCATCGTTGGAGTCCTGGAATTCGTCAACTAGGATGCAGCGGCAGGCCATCGCAACCTCTGCGGCAAGCGTGGCGTCTCGACGCATGCTGTCGCTCAAAGCTGCGAGGACGTTCTCATCCTTTCTGCGTGTTCCCTCGGGAAGGAATTTCGTTGCCAGCGCATGGAAAGTTTGGACTCTCAAGTCACGAGTATACGCTCCGTAGCCCAAATCATGGAATACCGCGGCGACCCGCGCGCGGATTTCCTGCACGACGGCGCGGTTGAAGGCCATGACAAGGATCTCGCCTGGCTTCAGGCCCTGCACGTGAAGCAGATGCAGGATCCGGGCGACGAGCACGGCCGTTTTTCCGGCGCCAGGCCCCGCGTTCACCAACATAGGTCGATTGTAGGGGTGCGTGATCGCCGTCCACTGAGCTGGCTCCTCAGAGGTTTTGAAGCGCGAAAAATGTTCGTCCACGGCCTCGCCACGATAGCGGCGCAGCAGGCTCTCCACGAATTCCGAAAGGTGAGTGTCCTCCTCGCTAATGGTACCCAATTGCTGCACGAGGAACGCCTCGACCTCCTCTGCGTCGCGGCAGGCCATGTACCCTCGAACGAACCCGTCCCGCGCAGCCTCGGGTATCGCGCAAAAGGCCTCCATAACGATAAGGCGGGCCTCAGCATGCGAGTTCACAGATGCGAGTTTTGCCGCCAACTCGGGATGTCCGTCAAATCCAGCGCCGTCCCCTTGAAGGGCAATCTCGTAATGGCTTGGCAGAAGCTCCTCGCGAATCGAGAGTTGACGTAGCGCGGAAGCCAAACGGAGAGTGGCATCTAGGTCGCGGGTGCGGAAACCGCGATGGACCTCCTTAACCAACTTCACCAAGTCGCCGGCATCCACTGAAAACGTCTCGGGCCCATCCCGTCGTACCTGCGTGATCAGTCCCTGGACGGCCTGGAGTAGCTTTTCGGCGCGCTGATGCGCCTTGCGCTGCTCCGGCGCTGGAAGCCGAACACGCCAGGCGAGCCCTTCCTTCTGCGACACCTGCCTGAGATAGACCCCGCAGGACAGAGCGAGTGACTTCACCGCCCATGTCCAAGCCTGTCGGAAGGACCTTCGCTCGTCCTCAGTGACCCCAGCGAAAACGTCGCCTTCCTCGTCGCGCGCAGCGCCAACCTCCTCCATCAAGGTCGTTGGATCAACTTCGGCACCTGGCCCAACGGCCCGATTTATTAGCCACGTAATCCCCTGTTCGACGGCGTCGATTAGCGCGTTCGTTTGTTCGGGTGGCTGTTTCCAAAGCCGCAAGGGGCTCGCCGACAACGTCCAATCGATTTCCAGGGCCCGTCTTTCGCGCAACTCCGCAAGAGCGGCTATGGTCTCATCCGTTCCGGCATGTCCGCAGGCACGACTCAATGAGCCGACATCGAGAAGAACGAGCTGCACCTCCCCTCCGGCTGCGCGATCGCTGGGCGAATGGTCATCGCCAATGATTGCGAGGAGCTGCTCCGCTGCGCACCCGACTGAGTTCTCCTCATCTACGATCCTGCGAAGCGCATCGGCATGCAGGTAGACCGAAAGCGATGTGCGCACGAGATTGACGAGTGTCAGCCGACCTGCCTCCTCCAACCAGTGGAGCGACATCCGACAGCGCGTCTCCAGAGCGCGTTTGTGACCGTCGCTCGTGTAGGTTTCGAAGCCATGCGAGGGCACAATCACGCGATCTCCGGTCGCATGCTGCCGCAACTCCAAATGGAAGCTTCGGATTGATGCCTCAGTGACCTCGTTCTTCTTGCGCAAGTCCCTCGCTACAACGAAATCGGCAGGTGACCAAAGTAGGGGCGCCGGCAGTCGATCAAATCCTGCGGCCTCGCGCTCACGCATGCCGCGACCGATGCGGCCAACCTCCTGCAGGTAGTCCTCCAGGTAGGCCGGAGGCGACAGATGCACAACGTAGTGGATGTCAGGGATATCCATCCCCATTCCGAAAGCCTTCGTGGCGACGAGTACGTCGATGCGCCCATCGCGAAAGTCCTCCACGAGTTCCTCGCGCAGCCCAGCGGAGAGGCCGGCGTGGAACGCCTCGGCCGTTATTCCTGTCTCCTGCGCGATCGCCGATGCGACGGCTTCTGCATGAGAGCGGCGCGTCACAAAGACCAGCACACCGCTTCGCTGGCCAGTACGCATGCCATTCTCCTGCGCCGCGCGGACGGCAGCCGCTAGATAGGGCAACCGTTCTGGCAGGCCCTTGTCGAACTCCTTCTTCCCGAGGATCGCGCGCTGCACCTCCTCGGTTCGAACCTCGATGTGCTCTCGGAGTGGATGCGGCTGCTCGTCGGGCGGCGGTACCGACTTCAAGGCCACGCTTCGGTCCAAGCCACGCGCCGACTTCAGCACTGCAGCGAGCGCGTCCCGGTCGGCGGCGGTATGCGTGGCCGATAACATCAGGACGGGAGCAGCCGGCTCAAACTCTCGCCCAGGAGCATCAGGGAGCACCTCGGTCATCGCCTCGGAGATGTTTTGAGCGCCCGCGGCGTCTGCAGAGCGAAGAACTTCTTGTACTGCGAAGAAGTAGTCGGGTCGGAATTCGAACCCCCATTGGTTCAAACAATGTGCCTCGTCTAGGACCAGACGCTCCAGCCCCGCGTCCGCCACGATCCGTCGCTCAAGCACGTCACGGAAGATGGGGTCGCGGAGGCGCTCAGGCGCAACGTAAAGAAGGACAAGCCTGTGATCCAGTAGGCCCTCCAGGATCTCGGCCCTCTCGTGTGCCGGACGGTCGGCGTTCAGGTAGTCCGCCGAAGCGTCGAATCCTTGTATGCGCAGCCGCTCGACCTGATCCCTCATCAACGCTCTGAGCGGCGACAGAACGAGCGTGAGGCGGCGATGACGCAGGCCGCGGCAAAGTCCGGGAACCTGGAAGAGAACGGACTTTCCCTCTCCAGTTGGCAGCGTTACGACAACGTCCTGTTGTCGTTGCAAGATAGCTTCCATGGCTAATTTTTGGGTCGGCTTGAAGCCTTCCACGGCGTTGCCCTGCCCGCCAGGCGGTTGCCAGTGCGCAACGAGGAACGCCTCCATTGCCTTGATGTCTGATGGAGCGGCCTCACGTTTGATCGCGAGCGGCTCGAGAAGAGCCATTAGCTTGCCACGTTCGCGCTCTGGCAAGGCCGGGAGCGAAGGTCTCGGCGCGAGGCGACCTCGAAGTGGGCGTAGCAGTTCGCCAGCACGCGGATCGAGGATCAAAGGCGCGATACGAGCAGCAGCTAGCCCGCTTTCTTGAAGCCAGGCTTCGAGGTAAGCGCGAGAGGTTTCGACCAGTCCAGTGGCGATATCAGCGCGCGTAATCGGACCTGACGGGATCTCTGAGGCATCTGACGTACTACGTGCTAGAAGATACCACTCCTCCACGGGCAGCGCCTCGACAAGCGGGCGAAGCACTATACCTTGCGCTTCGGCAAGCCGGAGCCACTCCCGCCACTCCTCTGCCAGCATAACGACCGTACCATCAATGCGTGACGCCCGCTTCAGGTGCTCGCCACGGCTGGTGTGCTCCGCCTTGACCTCGCCATGACCGATCTCCGCCAACGCCTTTTCAAGGAGGAAAAGGAGTGTTCGGCTGCAACTGGAACCAACGAGGAGCGCCCGAACCTCTCCGTTCGCCGCCAGCCCGGCCACGTCGCTGATCACATCGGCCCAGTAGTTAGCGTTGTCGAATCCCCCAGGACCCATGCGGAATATCTTGCGCTCGGGCACAAGCGGGACGGGCGTATCTGATGTGGGGCTCAGCGGTACGATCGCCTCCGCCGGAATACGTGCGGTCCGAAGGCACCGTGGCTTTGGAAAGACGTCCAGACGCGCCGCTGCCGGGTCGGGAAGCGCCCAGCATCCCGCAATCTCTTCCCATACGAGTACCTCTTGCACGACAGAGCTGACCTGCAGCGAACCTACCGCGGTTGGAGGAACATCAATGAGGCGGACGGTTCCGGTCCACGATAGGACACGCAACGACGTTGAATCGAAATCATCCCACCACGAACCTGCGGGCGGAAGCAAGCATACCCGTAAGCCTTTTGCCTTGGCGGGCCGGGCTCCGCGACGGACGACATGGCCGAGGCGGCCTTCGATCAGCCAAGGCGGAAGCATTCCGATGCGCAGCGCGATACCCGCTGCATCGCAGCGCTCTGCCAACGCCAAGACGACCGCTGCCCGCGGATCGGAGGTGGGATCGAACTCGGCGTCAGCGCACAGGGAGTCCACGTCGACGACAAGCAGGTCCAGCGGGAGGGCGCCGCCGCCCGGTACCGGAACGACGTCGACGCCGCTGGTCCAGGCGAGTTCGTTGATTGCATGCATCGGGGCTAGAACGGGCCGGTCGCAGTTAGGCGCGGCGTCCACAACCCAAGTCGGGGTAGGCGCCGGCTCGAGAAAGTCGGCCGAGAGCTCTTGTGCAATACGCGCAATCAGGCTGGTGCTTGATGTTGGGGGATTGCTCAGGAGCGAGGCCGCGAATGAGTCGGGAAGGCGATCGAGCTGCCTACGGAAGAGCGCGAGCGCATCGGCCGCATCCATGTCGGCGCGGTGCGCACCGCTAAGGGCATGGGAAACCGCGCGCGGATCTAGCAGAGCCTCCACAAGCAGTGTGTCCCAGACGAGACCAATATCGAGCGAGTCGTTACCCTCTTCAGCGAGGATTGGGAGGTCCCAAGTGAGGACGTTGTGGCCGACTACAATCGGCGCCTTAGAAAGTCGGCGGGTCAGCTTCGCGAATGCCTCCGCCTGCTCCCCTGGCCCGCCGCCGTCGAACAGCAAGCTGCTACCAGCCGCCGTGGCCGTACCGATCTGCTGCGTCGTGTTACCATCAGTCTCAAGATCGAAGGCAAGCGCCACGCGCCATGCAAGATCCGGGGCGATGTCTGGCCGGAGAGCAATCGCTGCTGTGCGTGTCTCATGCGTAGCGGCCGCTGCGCTTAAGAGAGATTCTTTCTGCTTTTCAGAAAGAAGTTCTAGGCAGAGGAGGACCTGCTCCCCATCTGCCGTAGCGATTGCTTCGACGAAACCCTCGGGCAAAAGACCGCTCGTGCGCAGCGCCTCGAGCCAGCGCACTAGACCCGCTCCGTGCGGGAGACCGGAGTCCAGCAGGCGTGATGCGGCCTCCGCCTCCCAGGAGGCCCGGCCGCTGAGCATTTCATCGCGCTCGCGTCCGGTTGCCTCGGCCCCTCCGGCCCGAACGAACCACGCGATTACCTCCGCTCGCCTTGCCTCCGACGCGCGCGAGAGCACCTGCGGTCCGGGTCGTCCAAACAGCGATAGGCGCTCCGCCGGGACGTTATCAAGTAGGGCCACGGCGTCCGGATGCGCCGTGTCAAAACATGGAGCAAACTCGTAGAGTGCCGATCGCGACAGGGTTAGGGGGTCGAACCGCTTCAGCTCGTCCTGATCCATGCCGCAAATGCGCGTGAGCACCAAGCCGCGTAAAAGGTCATCTTCGAGATTGGCTGGGGCGGACTTGTCCCCCCATTTTTGGACGTACCAGTTCGGACGAAGCACCGCGTCGAGCCGTCCAAGGAATTCGCCCAGGGCTACCCGTCGCATCTTGTCCCAGGAAGCCTGGTCATTCGGTGCCCCGTCGTTCCAGACGATGTGATCCAATGCCGCCCATCGGACGATCTCTTTGCGATCTCCTCGCCTTGGATCGCTTCCCACAAGCGCAAGGATGGGGACTCCGGGTTTCAAGATTTCGAAGTCATCCCGCCGAATACCGGCGTTGCGGTGGAAGAAGAGGCGTTGCCCTGCGACCGATGCCGCGAAGCCGAAGCCGCGATCGGTCAGCTCGATGACTTCCGCCAAGAGCGGCAGAAAAAGCGCCTTCTTGGCTGAAATCCTGATATTCTGAGGCCGCCCATTTGCCTGACTTTTGCTCGGGCTTGATTTCTCGCTGCCCCGGCCTTGGGCGGACCTCATTATTGCGCCAAGTTGATCTAGGGACTTGGTCGTACGGTTTTTACGGGGGGGTTCTTTGGTCATCCTGCCACAATTCGAATTCCTGCCCAGCCCGAATGAAAAGCCCTTGCAGAAAACCTGCGAAGAAAGTCACCTAAGGCCAAGAATTTGTTATTTTTCTTTAAGCGTTACACGACTGGCTTCATTGGGACAAGCAAGGTTGTTCTGTAAGCGGGAAACCTTCGGGCTGGTTCAAAACGGGCTCCCAAAAAGCAATTGAAATTCGAATGAAACAGCCAGGTAGCAAGCTACCGGGTCGGTTTCGAAAGCGCCTGCGGAGTAGTCTTCTTGCCCCAACTCCTCAGCCAGCCGAAACGCACCGGATCGGCAAAAAGAACGCCCCGCGAACCCACGTTGAGTCCCGTCTGCAGGCAGGCTGCATCTTATGCCATACGAGGCTGGCTGGGTCGGCGGGCTGCCTGGAATTAGGTGGCCATCAGCTTCCATTCAACCGAAAGTCAAGTCCAGCGCCGGAAGCGCCACCCGAAAACCGTATCGCGCCAAATGCCAAACAGAGACTCACCCCATTTGGGGCGGCTATTTCGCCTGCAATTTCAAGTCTCTAGAGGCCAACGCCCCGCACAGTTCGCGGAAAACGCGACACAATACGTGAGGCGTAAAATCATTTAATATCAATATGTTAAGTGGTGGCGGAGACGAAGGGATTCGAACCCTCGAGACGGTTTCCCGTCTACTCCCTTAGCAGGGGAGCGCCTTCGACCACTCGGCCACGTCTCCGCCGACGGGTATATCCGCGCAAGCAACGGAAATTCAAGGCCAATTCGGCAGCTTTGGGAATTTTTTACGGAACCACTCGAACCCTTTGAAATAGCACGGAAAGGCGGAGGCGAGCGGCAATTTCGTGCACGGATTTGTCGTCTGTCTGATGCGGTGCCGGCTCGCCAGCACCCGATGTGCGCCGCTCGGACCGGCGAGATTCAGTTTGTCGGCAGTATTTTCCGTTACTGCCGCCGATATGAAATGGGACTGTTTCTTGCTGCACCGAGATCCGGCATCAAACATCGCATCTGGCAGGACAGTTACGGAGTTTCGGAGTTCGGCCACGCAGGGTCGACCCCGCCTGCTCCCACGAATATTCTACCCGTCGGGCGCGTCGCGTATTTCAACCACGTTCCGGCGTGTAATCCGGGCCAATCCGCCATCACTGCCCCTTATTTCGTTTTCGATGCCTTCTGCTCGACCACGTTTTGCGCAACCAGATCCTTGTAGAGTTGGCGAAGGCGCAAGGTCATGGGGCCTGCGCCCGTATGGTCGCCGATCGGTTTGCCGTCGATTTCCGCCACTGGCGTCTGCGCCCCGAAGGTGCCGGTCAGAAACGCCTCGTCCGCGCCATAGGCCTCGTAAAGTGAATAGTTCTTTTCCTGCACCGGAATGCCGTTGGCGCGGCACAGGTCGATCACCTTTTGCCTGGTGACCCCGTTCATGCAGTAATCGCCCGTCGAAGTCCAAACCTCGCCGCGGCGCACGATGAAAAAATTGCAGGCGTTGGTGGTGTTGACGAACCCGTGCGGGTCCAGCATCAGCGCCTCATCCGCGCCGGCCTGCTCGGCCTGCAGGCAGGCGATCACGCAGTTCAGCTTGGAGTGGCTGTTGTATTTGGCGTCCTGACTCATCGGCAAGCCGCGCACCTGCGGGACCGTTGCCAGCCTGATACCGCGCGATTGCAGGCTATCGGCGGGCGTGGAATGCTCGACGATGGCCACGATGGTCGGCCCCCATTTCGACAGACCCGGATGCTGGAACGGTTTGGCCTTGCGCCCGCGCGTGATCATCAGGCGGCAATGGGCATCGCCTGTCATGCCATTGGCCGTGGCGGTATCATCAAGAATCTTTCGGATGTCTTCAGCCCCCATGCCGATGTCTATCGAGACCGATTTCAGCGAATTGAACAGCCGGTCCATGTGATCGTCGAAAAAGGCCCATTCGCCGTCATACAGGCGCAACCCTTCCCACATGCCGTCGCCCAGCATGAAGCCGCTGTCATAGACCGAAACCACTGCTTCGCGCTTGGGCACCAGTTTGCCGTCGACGTAGATCAGAATGTTCTCGTTGCGATCGTCTGCCTGGGCATCGTGAGTGGAATGGCTGTGTTTGGTCATCTGTCTGTCTTCCCTCTGTGTCTTGGCCGATCATGTGATCGGGGGCAGGCTGGCGGGTAATGTCGGGCAAGGCGCGACACTTGCCTGGCGCACATGCTTTCTCTGGCAAGATCGCCAGAACGTCCAGTGCTCTCAGGATAAGTCGCGTATCAGATCGCCGATGAACTGTCACAACCTGGCGACGGCAGGAGATATTGCAAGGCGACTCATACTGGCCGAGACCTGCGACAGGAATTGTTCCCCGATCGCCGAAATCGGGCGCCCGCGCGCGGTGACGATGACCACGTCCAGCACGATCTGCGGCACAAAACGGCGCAGTACATATCCTTCGCGGTCGTCACTGGACAGGGTGAAGGGATCGACAAAGGTCACTCCCAGCCCCTGCTTGACCAGATTCAACGCGTTTCGGAACAGATCAGTGTGGCATCTCGTTTTCATGTTGGCCCCGTCGGTATGGAACGCCTCGCGCGCACGCCGGGTGACCATGTGATCCGCACCCATCACGATAAACGGGATATCATCCAGCAGCCTCGGGGTCAGCACTTTATGTTCGACCAGTGGGCTATTTTGCGGAACCGCGCAAAGGATCTCGAAGAAGAAGGGCGTATAGTCCAGGCCGTCCTGGCGCAAAGGGGGTTCACAGATCCCTATCTCGAACAGGCCCGCGGCGACCCATTCCTGTATCTTCGATGAATACTGAGACTGAAACGCGATGGTCAGGTTCGGCTTGTCCTCGGCAAACCGCGCGATTTCTCCTGGCATGAACCCAAAAGCCATGGCGTGGCTGGTCGCCACCTGCAACTGGCCGGCCTTTTGGTTCTGCAAGTCCACCACCGCTTGATTCACATGGTCGAGGCCCCGGACCACGGTATCGATTTCTTCGTACAGCACCATCGCTTCGGGCGTCGGCAGCAAGCGGCCCCTGCTGCGCTCGAAGAGCTTGAGCTTGGAGTGGCGCTCCAGTTGCCCCAGAAGGTTGGAAATGGCCGGCTGCGAGACGCCAAGCTGCTCGGCCGCGCGTGTCACGGTCCCGGTTTCGATAATGGCGTGAAAAGCCTGATAGTGGCGAAAGAAGGAGGCCATATGACACTATACATCATTTTTGCTGATGCATTGCAAAAATATTAGTATTTGAAATGATGAAAATGACGCCGCACACTGTTCTTGACCTTGGGGGAGGACAGCGTGGATCTTTTGCAAACCATCACCGGATTTGATCTGTGGCACCTGAAATTGCCCGTCGTTTCCGCAAGGGATCATGGCATCGGACGGGTCGAGGGAACCTGTGAAATCGTCGTTTTGCGCCTGACCGCCGAGGGTGGTGCTCAAGGGTTTGGCGAGGCCTCACCCTGGTCGGTTTTCACCGGAACCCCCGAGGCAAGCTATGCCGCGCTGGACCGGTACCTTCGCCCACTGGTGGTTGGCCGGAGTGTTGGTGACAGGGCAGCAATAATGGCCCAAGCCGCCCGCGCGGTGGCCCATTGCACCGAGGCCAAGGCAGCGCTGGAAACCGCGTTGCTGGATCTGGCCGGGCAGATCAGCGGTCAGCCGGTCTGGTCCCTGCTTGGGGGCAAGTGTCGCGACACGATTCCGCTAAGCTGTTCTATCGCCAATCCGGATTTTGGGGCGGATATCGAGTTGATGGAGCGCCTGCGTACCGACAAGGTCGGGCTTATCAAGCTCAAGACCGGGTTCAAGGACCATGCCTTTGACATCATGCGGCTTGAACGGATCGCTCAGGACTTTCCCGAGTTCCGTGTGCGGGTCGACTACAATCAGGGGCTTGAGATCGAAGAAGCGGTGCCGCGCGTGCTGGATGTGGCCCGCTTTACCCCGGATTTCATCGAACAGCCTGTCAGGTACCACCATTTCGACATGATGGCGCAGCTGCGAGGCTTGACCAATGTTCCCCTTTTGGCGGATGAAAGCGTGTTCGGGCCGGAAGACATGGCGCGCGCCGCGCGCGAGGGCATTTGCGACGGCGTGTCGGTCAAGATCATGAAATCAGGCGGTTTGTCCCGCGCTCAGACGGTTGCGCGGATGGCAGCGGCACACGGGTTGACGGCCTATGGCGGTGATATGTTCGAGGCCGGGCTGGCGCATCTGGCCGGAACCCACATGATCGCCGCGACGCCCGAGATAACGCTGGGCTGCGAGTTCTATCAGGCTTTGTATTTCCTGAAAGAGGACATTCTGGAGACGCCATTTGCCGTCAAGGATGGCCAGGTTGTCGTCCCGGACGGTCCGGGGTTGGGAGGGCGACCCGATCTGGACAAGCTTGATCACTACAGCGTTCGGAAATCGACATGAACGCGCGGTGTTCAGAACACGCTGGCGCCACGCGCGGCCTGGTCGTATTGCCCGGACATCAGGCGCATCAGCGCGGACACCCGGCTAAGCTGTTCGGCTTCGACACCGATTTCCTGCATCGCTTCCAGCAAGAGCGCCTCGCGTATCTCGCCATATCGCGTGCAGGCAGCGGCGCCTTCTGGCGTGGCTTCGACAGTCTTTTCCTTGCCCTGACGGCCCTGTTTGACCAACCCTGCCGCGCTGAGTTTCTTGATCGCGTAATTGACCGTATGCGTGTCTTCGACGTTCAGTACATGACAGATATCGGCCAGCTTTTTGGGGCGGTCCCGATGGCGGACCGTGTGCAGCACCAATACGTCCAGCGAGGACAGGCCGGAATAACCGGCGGCGGCCATGGCGCGCACCGTCCAGCGGGCAAAGGCATGTCCGGCGATGATCAGCCCGAATTCAAACTCGGATACTTCCGGAAAGCTCCCTTCGGCCAGGTGAGCAGAAGATACAATGGGGCCAAGAATGGATTTTGACATGACGTCAGAATATTATTCACCGTCACTTTGTCAACATTTTGTTGACGTTTTTTCCCTATGTGGCACTCTATGTCCAATCGAATCGGTCCGTTCAGCAGCGAACCCGTGGAGGGCATCATGACTGAAACGCCCAAAACCATTGCCATCGTCGGCGCCGGCATCGTCGGGGTTTCGACCGCAATATGGCTGCAGCGGGATGGCCACAGGGTCATCCTGATCGATAAGAAAGGCCCGGCCGAGGGCACCTCGTTCGGCAATGGCGGCATTTTGGCGTCCTGCTCGATCGTGCCGGTGACCGTTCCCGGCCTGCTGCCCAAGGCGCCGCGCATGTTGTTCGACCCTAATCAGCCGCTGTTTCTGCGATGGGGCTATTTGCCGAAACTGGCGCCGTGGCTGCTCAAGTACCTGGGCAACGCCAATACCAGTGGTGCTGAACGGGCGGCGGCGGCTCTGGCTCCGATCGTGGGCGACAGCCTGCAAGACCATCTGGCACTTGCACAGGGAACGGGGGCCGAGAAATGGATCAAGCCGTCGGATTACCTGTTCGTCTACAATGATCGCCCGCATTTCCGGGAAGATGCGTTCGGTTGGGGCTTGCGGCGCAAACACGGTTTCACCTGGGACGAGTTCGACGCGCAGGAGTTCCACGCCTACGATCCCATATTCGCCTCCGACCTGACCTTTGCGGTGCGCCTGAAGGATCATGGCCGAATCGCCGACCCGGGCCGATATGTCAAGGACCTTGCCGGGCATTTTCAGGCACAAGGCGGACAGCTGGTAAGGGCGGATGCCGAGGACATCGTGCATGAAAACGGGCATGTCATCGCAGTACGTGCCGCCGGGCAGAACATTGCCTGCGATGCAGCGGTCATCGCTACCGGCGCATGGTCGGGTCCGTTGACCAGGAAACTGGGTCTGAACATCCCGTTGGAGGCGGAGCGCGGATACCACATCGAATTCTGGGAACCGTCGATCATGCCGAAGGCCCCCGTTATGGTGGCAGCCCGGAAAATCGTCGCAACCCCGATGGATGGGCGCTTGCGATTGGCAGGTGTGGTCGAATTCGGTGGTCTTGAAGCGGGCGCTTCGGAGGGTCCCATCGAGTTGCTGCGAAAAAGCGCCAAAGCGGTCTTTCCAGACCTGAAAGCCGCCGAGGTGACAGAATGGCTGGGCCACCGCCCTGCCCCGGCGGATTCAATCCCGGTGATCGGAGAGTTGCCGCACATCAAGGGCGCGTTCACCGGGTTCGGACACCATCATGTTGGGCTGACAGGCGGCCCCAAAACGGGCCGTTTGCTGGCCCAACTCATCTCGGGGCGACAGCCAAATGTTGACCTGAGCGTCTATTCACCGGCACGCTATACGAAGGCCGGGCATTAACAACCACGCAATCAAACACTTCACACCAGGGAGAAAACCATGAAAACACTTGCGAAACTGATGACGGCAACTGCCCTGACTGCGGCTGCGGCGATGCCGGCCATGGCCGAGAAATGGGACATGCCAATGGCCTATTCCGGCTCGAACTTTCATTCGGTGACCGGCGCGGAATTCGCCAAATGCGTGACGACCGGCACCCAAGGCGAAATCGAGATCGTGACGCACCCGTCGGGTTCGTTGTTCCCCGGCGCACAGATCAAGCGCGCCATCCAGACCGGACAAGTGCCGATCGGCGAACGCTTGTTGTCGGGTCACCAGAACGAAGACGCAATCTTCGGCGTCGACTCGATCCCGTTCCTGGCGACGTCCTTTGACGACGCTGAAAAACTGTGGAAGGCGGCAAAGCCAACTCTTGAAAAGGTACTTGCCGACCAGAACCTGACCCTGATCTATTCGGTACCGTGGCCGCCGCAGGGCCTTTACTTCCGGGACGAAGTGAATTCGGTCGCTGACATGAAGGGCATCAAGTTCCGCTCATACAACAACGCCACCGCGCGTTTGGCGGAACTGACCGGGATGTTGCCGGTCACCATCGAGGCGGCCGAAATCAGCCAGGCATTCGCCACCGGCGTTGCGGATTCGATGGTCAGTTCGGGCGCAACCGGCTATGACCGCAAAGTCTGGGAAAGCCTGAATTACTTCTACGAAGTGGATGCCTGGCTGCCGCGCAACTATGTCATGGTGAATTCGGACACCTGGTCGGGCGTTTCGGACGCGAACAAGGCCGTGATCCAGGGCTGTGCGGAACTGGCGGAATACGCGGGTACCTGGCGCGCAGTCCAATACACCGACTTTACCCTGAAGGGTCTCAGCGACGGCGGTATGACCGTGGCCAAGGCCAGCGATCAACTGAAGGGCGAGCTGCAGCAGATCGGTGAAACCATGACAGCCGAATGGCTGGAGGCCGCCGGTGCCGACGGTGCGGCGATCGTCGAAGCCTTCAAGGCGTCCAAGTCGGAATGACTCCGGACCGGGGCGGGCGATGGTGCCTGCCCCATTCCCAATCAGCAAAAAACAGGGGGCATCATGACAATGGCCCAGCGGCTTCGCTCCGCCCTAGATTTCCTGTACCTCGGCTCTGGTATTCTTGCCGCGCTTTGCCTGATCGCGATCCTTGTGCTGATCGTGATCCAGATGATTGCCCGCTGGACGGGCGAGGTATTTCCCGGCGCACCGGATTATGCGGGCTACGCCATGGCGGCGGCCTCGTTCCTGGCCTTTGCCAACGCGCTGAACCGCGGTGCGCATATCCGTGTTTCGATCCTTTTGAATGCGGTTGGCCCGACCATGCAACGCGTGGTCAACATATGGTGTTTTGCAATCGGCACGGCAATTGCATGGTTCTTCGTCCGCTACTGCGTCAAATTCGTTTACTGGTCGTGGAAGTTCAACGATATCAGTCAGGGACAAGACAGAACCGCCCTGTGGATACCGCAATCCGTCATGCTGTTGGGCGCAGTAATCTTTGCCATCGCTCTGACGGACCACCTGATCAGCCTGATCATCAGCGGCGAGCACCGCATCAAACGCGATCTCGTCGATCAGAGCTTTGGGGAGTAAGGTAATGGAAGATTTCTCGATCATCATTCTCTTTCTCTTTGTGCTCTTCCTTCTGCTGGGAACCGGCGTCTGGGTCGGCCTTGCGCTGATGGGTGTGGCCTGGGTGGGGATGGAGCTGTTCACCACCCGCCCGGTTGGCGACGTAATGCTGACCACGATCTGGACAGCATCGTCCTCGTGGACGCTGACCGCACTTCCACTGTTCATCTGGATGGGCGAAATCCTGTATCGAACGCGGCTATCCGAGGATATGTTCAAGGGGCTGGCCCCTTGGATGGCCGGGCTGCCCGGCGGTTTGGTGCACACCAATATCGTGGGCTGTACCGTGTTTGCCGCCGTGTCGGGGTCGTCCGCTGCAACGTTGACAACGGTGGGCAAAATGTCGATCCCCGAACTGCGAAAACGGCAATACCCCGAACCGATGATAATCGGCACGCTGGCGGGCGCGGCCACGCTTGGCCTGATGATACCGCCGTCGCTGACGCTGATCGTCTATGGCGTGACCATCAACGAGTCGATTTCGAAACTGTTTTTCGCAGGTATCCTGCCCGGTCTGGTGCTGGCCACGATGTTCATGGCTTATGTGGCAATCTCCTCGCGGGTGTCCAAGACATGGAACCCGGCGCAGGAACCGCCGCTGACACTGGGGCAAAGGCTTGCAAATTCGCGATTTCTTCTGCCAGTGATCTGCCTGATCCTGGTGGTGATCGGATCGATGTACCTGGGCTATGCCACCGCGACCGAGGCCGCAGCATTCGGCGTCATCGGCGGGCTGATCCTGGCTGCCAGCCAGGGCTCGCTCAGCTGGCAGACATTTACTGAAAGCCTGATGGGGGCCACCCGCACCAGCGCGATGATCGCGCTGATCCTGGCCGGAGCCGCCTTTCTGTCGCTGTCGATGGGCTTTACCGGCCTGCCGCGCGGATTGGCGGATCTGATTGCTCAGCTTGAACTCAGCAAATTCCAGTTGCTGATGGTCTTGCTGGTATTCTACATCATCCTGGGCATGTTCCTTGACGGTATCTCGTCGGTGGTGCTGACCATGGCTGTGGTCGAGCCGATGGTGAGGCAGGCGGGCATCGATCTGATCTGGTTCGGCATTTTCATCGTCGTTGTCGTCGAGATGGCGCAGATCACGCCGCCGATCGGGTTCAACCTGTTCGTGCTGCAAGGCATGACGCATCATGAAATGGGCTTCATCGCGCGCGCGGCGTTTCCGATGTTCCTGATCATGGTGTTGATGGTCTTTGTGCTGATCGCCTTCCCCGAGATCGCAACGTGGTTGCCTGAAAATATCCGGCAGGCGCCGGGTGGCGGATAAACCTGCTGCGAGAGCATGGAGTGGGCCGTCTGGCCCACTCCAGACTTTTCCAAGCCCCAAGTCCCAGCTCCCATGATTCATCGCGCACTTTCATTCGTTGCCCGTCACGGCAAGTTGGCCCTGATTTGCGGCCTGGTTGCGGGGATCGCCTTGCCGGGCCTTGCAGGCACCCTGCGGGCGTGGATCCCCGAGATGGTGGCGCTGCTTTTGTTTCTGACGGCGTTTCGCATCGGTCCACGCGACACTGTGGAAAGCCTGCATGCAATGGCCAGGACCTCGGCAACGGCGCTGGTTCTGCAATTGGTCATGCCGCTGGTTTTTCTCGCTGTGCTGGCGATTTTCGACCTGCCGTTGTCGCCGCTTGCGCTGGCTGTTGCCCTGATGCTGGCGGCCCCGTCGGTCACCGCGTCTGCGAATCTGACGATCCTGCTCAACCATGATCCCTCCCCGGCCCTACGTCTGTTGATCCTCGGTACTGCCATCCTGCCGCTGACCTGTATTCCGGTTATTACACTGCTGCCCCAGTTTGGAGCGCTGGCGTCGGTGCTGCAGGCCGCAGGTCGTCTGTTGGCCGTCATTCTGGCGGCGGCTGCATTTGGCTTTGCATTGCGCCACTGGGGTTTTTCCGGGATGACTGACCGGGGACGTCAGGTGACGGATGGAATTACCGTTGTCACGCTGGCGGTGATCGTGATCGGCCTCATGTCGGCGGTTCGGCCAACATTCGAACAGAACCCCGCCGAATTGGGCTTTTGGCTGGCCGCCGCTTTCGGCGCCAATTTCGGTGTGCAGATAGTGGCCTTTACCGTTCTACGCCTGCTTGGTCGCCCCGATGCGGTTCCAACGGCGATCATCGCGGGAAACCGGAACTTTGCCCTGTTCTTTGTAGCCCTGCCTCCGGAAACCACCGATCCGCTGCTGATCTTTCTTGGATGCTATCAATTCCCCATGTATTTGACGCCGACCCTGTTGCGGAGGCTTTATGACCCACGCTGATCCTTTCCCCGTGATCCGGAACGTCGGACTGGACGGCATGCTTGTCACCTTTGCCGACACCATGACCGAGCCGTCGAACCGCGCGGCGCTCGCCTTTCGCGGCGCGGTGGAAGACGCCGGCTGGGAGGGGGTGATCGAAACCTCAACCTCGCTGGCCTCGACCTATGTTCGGTTCGATTTCTCGCGGCTGCCCCATACCGAGATGGAACGGTGTCTGCGCGATCTGCTGGCCTCGCGCGACTGGTACGCCGCGCCCCTGCCTGCCGGACGCAAGTTGTGGCGGGTGCCCACCGTTTATGGCACGGAACTGGCCCCGCAACTGGACGAAGCCGCCGCCGCCGCCGGGTTGCCCGTTACAGAGGCCATTCGCCGCCTCAGCCAGACACGCGTGCGCGTCCTGACCATCGGATTTGCACCGGGCCAGCCCTATCTTGGCCCGCTGGGGCCCGAGTTTAACATCCCCCGCTTAAAGGAACTGACCCCGATGGTTCCCGAAGGGGCGCTGGTTCTGGCCATTTCGCAGTTCGTATTGTTTTCGGGGCCGACCCCGACAGGGTGGCGGCATATCGGGCAAACCGCGTTTCGGTGTTTCCGGCCCGAAATTGAGCAGAGCTTTGCCCTCAATCCCGGCGACGAGATGGTGTTTGAATCGGTTCCCCGCGACGAGCTGGAACACATCTGCGCGCATAACGAGGATGGTACAGGCGGCTCAACGGCAGAGGAGATCCCAGCATGAGCCTGATCGTCCGCCGTATCGGCCCTGCTTGCACGGTTCAGGATCAGGGGCGCGACGGGTTCCTTGATCAGGGCTTGTCGCGCTCGGGCGCCGCGGACCTGCTGGCCCTGCACGAAGGGGCCGCACTTTTGGGTCAACCGGCTGCGCTGGCGGCACTGGAGATGGCGGGGATGGGCGGCGAGTTCGAGGCGTTGGAGGACATCCGCATCGCCCTGACCGGCGCGCCGATGCAGGCCAGCATCGACGGCAGTCCGGCGATGTGGAATGCCTCGCACCTGCTGGCCAAGGGGCAACGGTTGACTTTGGGGGCTGTACTCAAGGGTGGTTATGGTTACCTGCATTTGGGCGGCGGCATCGCAACTGAACCGTTCCTGGGATCACGCGCCACACATCTGACTGCCAAAATCGGCAGGGCTGTTGAAACCGGGGACACATTGCCCGGTGGGCCTGACGCGGGTATCACGGGTATGAAACTGGTGCCCGCCGAGCGGTTTTCGGGCGGTGCGCTGCGCATCGTGCCCAGCTTTCAGACCGCGCTTTTCGATCCGGAGACTTTGGCCCGGTTCGAACAGACCGAATTCCGGCGCGGCCCGCGCGCCAACAGGATGGGTATGCAACTGGACAGTGACGGCGAGGGGTTCGCGGCGCAGGGGCAGCTCAACATTCTGTCCGAAGTCATCACCCCGGGTGATATCCAGATGACCGGATCGGGAAACCCTTTCATCCTGCTCCCTGAATGCCAGACCACCGGCGGTTATCCCCGCATCGCCACGGTCGTGCCCTGCGACCTGCCTCGCGCGGCTCAGACACCGGCAGGTGGCAAGATCAGGTTCCAGTTCGTGACACTGGACGAGGCGACGGCCCTTCAAACCGCTTTTGTCAAGGATCTGGCGGGGCTGTCCCGACGGGTCGAACCACTGGTCCGCGACCCGCATGACATTGCCGACCTTCTGTCCTACCAATTGATCAGCGGAGTTGTTTCCGCGACCGACTGAGGAGACTGCCGATGAACCGCGTCGATCTGAACGCCGATATGGGAGAAAGCTTTGGCCCTTGGAAAATGGGCGATGACGACAGCCTTTTGAAAATCATCACCTCGGCCAATATCGCCTGCGGGTTTCACGCGGGCGACCCGGACGTGATGGCAATGACCATGCGGCTTGCTGCGGACAACGATGTGGGGATCGGCGCCCATCCCGGCTTTCCCGATCTGCAGGGGTTCGGGAGGCGCAACATGAAGGTGCCGCACAGCTCGCTGCGCAATCTGGTTCGCTATCAGTTGGGCGCGGCACAAGGTATGGCAAGAGCCGTTGGCACCAGCGTCAGACACCTGAAACTGCACGGGGCGCTGGCCAATATGTGTTCAGCCGATCAGGACATGGCGCGCGCCTGTTATGAGGGCGCACTGGATGTGAACCCGGACATCATCATCATGGTTTTGGCGGCAACCCAGCAGGAAGCAGCCGTGCGCGAACTGGGCTGCAATTGGGTAGGCGAAATCTTTGCCGACCGGGCCTATAACGACGACGGCACACTGGTGGATCGTTCCCTTCCCGGAGCCGTCATTCACGACCCCGAGATCGCCGGGCCACGCATTCTGAACATGGTGCGCGAAGGGGCGATCATCACCGAAAACGGCAAGCGGCTGGAAGCCTCGATCGACACGATCTGCCTGCACGGCGACGGGCCGACAGCGGTTCAGATCGCCAAATCTGTACGTTCCAGTCTGATTGACGGTGGCATCAAGGTAAGCAAGTTCGAGCGTTAGATAGTCGGGCGGTTGGCCAAAACGCAAAACCCTTTGGCGTCTGTTCACAAGCGCGGGCCCAGGCCGCGCTCCATCTATCCGGTGCAGCCGAACAGGCCGCCTGACCCCGGAGGAACTCAATGAACGTCAAAGTCACGCTCGACCAGCCAACCGCGAAATTCCAACCCGGCAAGACCGTGTTGATCTGCCAAGCGCGCCACCTGCGCAGAAAACTGGCCTTGGTGAAATTGTCGCCATCGGATGCCGAACGTCTGGCCGAAGGTGATACCATTACCCTCATGATCGATCCCACGGACAACGAGACCTTGGCAACTGAAATGCGCGACCTGACGTCGTGCTGGCGCATCGTGATGATCGAAACCCGTCCTGAAGGGCCATTCGCTTATTGCATGCCGCAAGGCCCGTCATTCGGGCGGCCAATGTTATTGATCTGACAATCGGGCGTTAAGAAACGCGGCCCGTTTTCGCTGCGCAATCCAATAAAAAGCGGCTGCGGTTGAGAGCGCAGCCGTCCAGTACCCGTGAGCGAGCGCCAGACCTTAGGATGGTCCGATCATGAAACAGGTGACATTGCGGGCTTTGAGGCGACGGCAGGCCAGATCAGCCTGTTCGCGTGTCATGCCCTGGAAAGTGGCATCATACCCGCGCGACCCTTGATTGACTTTGCGCAGGGTACCGTCGAGCGTGGTCATTTCCGCCAACGCCGTTCTCAGCAGGATTTTCTCTGCCTCGTACCGGCTGGGATAGCGCCCGACATTGATACCCCACAGATGGCCACCGGAAGTGGACAGGCGGGTGACAATTTCTTGTTCGGGCTCTGGCTCGGGGGCCGGTGACGCGGATGCCAGAACCAGTTCTTTTGGGCGTCCCACGGGCCGGGTATCGGTAACCTCGGCAACGGCTTGTGCAGCCGTCGATCCGACTTCGGCAATCGCAGCCTCGATACTTTCCTGGATCAAAGTGCCGTTCTCGGCCGCATTTTCAGCGATGGCGCTGGCAAGCAGCACTGGCTGGGCACCGGAACGCGAAAGTGGGCGAAGGCTCTTTTCGGGGGCGCCAACCAGCCGGATCGTCTTGGTCACGCCATCGCTGATACCGGTGTTCCCGGCATAGACCGGACGTGCGGGTTTGCGGATCGGCGCGCGCGAAGGCGCCTTGCGGAATCCCAGATCCAAAAGCTCTGCCACCTTGGCATTGCGCGAGGCGCTGGAATTGCCGCCAAAAACCGTGGCGATGATGCGCTCATCCCCGCGTTTGGCCGAAGCCACAAGATTGAAACCTGCCGCGCGGGTGTATCCGGTCTTGATCCCGTCCGCGCCCTTGTAGGCTGCCAGCAGTTTCCGGTTGGTGTTGGGGACGGTCTTGATCCCCGCATTCGTGGATTGGCGCGAGAACAGGTTGTAATACTGTGGATAGTCATACAGCAGGTGCCGCCCCAGGGTTGTCATGTCGCGGGCACTGGAAAGGTGCCCTGCCTCGGTCAAACCATGTGCGTTCTTGAAGGTCGTACGCGTCATTCCCATCGACTTGGCGGTGCGCGTCATGCGGCGGGCAAAAGCGGACTCGGACCCGCTGAGCGTGACACCGATCGCCGTCGCGGCGTCATTGGCCGATTTCACCGCAGCCGCGCGGATAAGATAACGAAACGCAATCTTCTGTCCGGTCCGCAATCCAAGCTTCGACGGCGGTTCTACCGCCGCCTCGGACGGAACAGTCACCATGGTATCCAGGGTAATCTCGCCGTTCCGCACCGCTTCGAACGCGATGTAGAGCGTCATCATTTTTGTCAGAGAGGCAGGATGCAGTCGGGCATCGGCGTTTTTGGAATGCAGGACTTCGCCCGTTCGGGCATCAATGACCATTGCCGCGTAAGGCGCCGCCACCGCGTGAAGCGGCAGCATCAATAGCAGCCACAAAAATGCTAGAAGATATAGCCCCATACGGGCCGGACTTGTCCGCCGAACCTGCACGATCTTTGCCTCTGTCTGCCTCGCGCCGCCGGATTTTCCGGTCAGCAAAATTCATTTTTATTGCCTCAAGCGTAACACAGGGTTTTGTTGATTGAAACCGAAAGCGCCATATTTGCATGATCAATTTCTTGAAACCACCGACCTGCATATAGTGGCGGGACTTACAAAAGCGCCCCATATCTGGTGTATCTTCGACCTATCGACGATAATCGCCCCTTAAAATTTGAAAGATGAGGCGCTTTTGCAACAAGCGCAACTAGTCCAGAGAACGCACCAGATCCGCCAAATCGCCCAGATCAGAAATCTCGCGAAACCGGTTGTGATCGTCGGGTGCGTCGGCTTGTTCCACCTCCCACACCAACCCGTGCGGTACAAATACCCCCCATCCCCCGGCTTCGATCGCAGGCAGAACATCCGACCGCATGGAGTTGCCCACCATCATCGATTGCGCCGCGCCATCGCCATGACGGGCAAAAATACCGTGATAGATGTCAGGCGTTTTTTCCGAAACGATCTCGACAAAGTTGAACAACTCACCCAATCCCGACTGCGCCAGCTTGCGTTCCTGATCAATCAGGTCGCCCTTGGTGATCAGCACGACCTTGTGCGTTTCCGCCACGGCCTCGACTGCCTCGCGCGCATGAGGCAACAACTCGATGGGGTGCGCCAGCATCTCCTGCCCCGCTTCGATCAACTGGCGGATCACCGAGGCAGGTACACGGTCTTGCGTCACCTCGATGGCGGTTTCGATCATCGACAGGGTAAAGCCTTTGATTCCGTAGCCATAGTGCCTGATGTTGCGTCGTTCCGCGGCCAACAGCCGTTCCATCAGGTGATCTTTCTCGGCGTGATCAGCCAGCAGTTCAGCGAAATGCGACTGGGTCAGCTGAAAGAACCGTTCGTTGTGCCACAATGTGTCGTCGGCATCGAACCCGACAGTCGTGAGCATTTGTCCCATGCCAATTTGCCTGCTTTCTCTTTTCCAAAGCTGCGCTAAGGTTATATAAGCTCCCAATTGAATCGAAGGCTGAATCGGAATTTCGAAAGTAATGGTGATCGAACCCCTGTTGATGTCGGACAAATCGGACGAGGATGGAAGCACCTCGATCCTTGTGCAGACGCGCCCAAAAACCAAGCGTCCGCCGCTCTACAAGGTTCTGCTGCTGAATGACGATTACACGCCGATGGAATTCGTGGTGCATGTGCTGGAACGCTTCTTTGGTATGAGCCATGCGCAGGCGTTCGAGATCATGCTTACCGTCCACAAGAAAGGCGTGGCCGTTGTCGGGGTGTTCAGCCACGAGATTGCGGAAACCAAGGTCGGGCAAGTGATGGATTTCGCCCGACGCCACCAGCACCCGCTTCAATGCACGATGGAAAAAGAGGATTGAACCGGTTGACTGGCCGTGACTGCGCCTGCCTCTGTCAATTGCGAAACCGCAATCCATCCCTCTGACACACGACTTGGAATCCTGAATGTCGCCTCGCGTTTCACTTGCCCTCGACGCCGGACTGACCCTGTCCGAAAACGTATCAGCCCTGTTGCCCACGCCTGAACATGATCTGTCAGACCTGCCCGGCCAGGCCGAAGTGGTGCAGCCGTTCAAGCCGTTCCACGATCATTTCGCGGCACTGGGGTTTCATGCAGTACCCGCTTCGGACACTCCGTGTACCGATGCGATCCTGTTTCTGCCGCGCGCCAAGGCGCAGGCCAGGGCGATGGTGCAACAGGCGTGCACAAGGGCCTCGGGAACCGTTGTCATCGACGGCGGCAAGACCGATGGCGTGGACGGCCTGTTCAAGGATATTCGCAAGAGGGTCGATGTTCGGGGGCCGATCTCCAAGGCGCATGGCAAGATTTTCTGGTTCAAATCCGATGCCGACGCATTTTCCGACTGGGCCGCGCCGGAACACCAGCAGGCCGACGGGTTCGTGACCGCGCCCGGCGTCTTTTCCGCCGATGGCATTGATCCCGCGTCCGAGTTGCTTTTGGCCGCCCTGCCCGCAAAACTGGGCCGCCATGTCGCGGACTTTGGGGCGGGTTGGGGGTACCTGTCGGCGCAGATTCTTAAGGACGAGCGTATCGAAAAGCTAGATCTGGTCGAGGCCGATCACCTCGCGCTGAGCTGCGCACGGGAAAACGTGCCGGATGCCCGTGCCCGATTTCATTGGGCCGACGCCATCACATGGAAATCCGCCGAGCCGCTGGATGCGGTCGTCATGAACCCGCCGTTTCACACCTCCCGGGCCGCCGACCCGTCGCTGGGCAAGGGATTCATTCAGTCCGCCGCCCGCAACCTGGGCAAGTCTGGGCACCTGTGGATGGTCGCCAACCGCCACCTGCCGTATGAGGCCACGCTTGGCGATTCCTTCGCATCCGTGGAAGAAGCGTCGGGAGACAACCGTTTCAAAGTGCTTCACGCCTCTCGCCCTCGCCGGTGATCCCGGTTAACGTGCGCCGCAACTCAGGAGGAACCGGATGTCCTTTTCCATCGCAGGCAAAACCGCAATCGTCACCGGGGGCGCAAATGGCATCGGCCTTGCCATAGGCAGACACTTTGCCGAGGCCGGGGCAAATGTCATGTTCGCGGACATGGACGAAGCCGGATTGGCCAACGAATTGGGAGAGCAGGGCGAAGACAGCAATATCAGGTATTTCGCCGGAGATCTGCGCGAGAAACTGACCATCGCCAATCTGCTGTCGGCGACCATCGACGCCTTTGATCAGGTGGACATCCTGGTCAACGGAGCGCGGCAGGTTCTGCCGACCGATCCCCTGGACCCCGAGGATGACACGGTGCGCGAGTTGCTGAATCAGAATCTCATGCCGGCGATGCGGCTCACCCAGATGGTCGCAAACCGGATGATCAAGCAGACCGAAAAGGACAATGAAAGCCCGGCCGGATCGATCATCAACCTGTCTTCGGTCGCTGCGCGCAGGACACATCCCAACCTTCTGGCTTACTCGGTTTCTACCGCCGCCCTCGATCAGCTGACCCGCTCGCTGGCGGTCTCTCTCGCCCCCAAGCGCATCCGCGTGAACGCCATCGCAATCGGCTCGGTGATGAGTGCGTCGCTGCGAACTACCTTGAAGGACAACCGCGAATTCCGTCTGGATATCGAACGGCATACCCCTCTGGCCCGCATCGCGGCGCCGACCGAGTTAACCGAAGCCGCGCAATTTCTGGCCTCGGAAGCCTCCGGCTTCATGACCGGCCAGATCCTGACCGTCGATGGCGGGCGCACCCTTCTCGATTCCGTTGCGGCCCCGGCTCATTGATACCGATGTTCGATACAGAAAAATCCACCGCCTCCGCCTGGTTCCGTCAACTGCGCGACGAAATCGTCGCCGCCTTTGAACAACTGGAAGACAATCATGACTCCGGCCCGTTTTCGGACGCTGACCCGGGTCGCTTCGAAGTCACGGAAACCAAACGCCACTCAGACGACGGAACGGATGCCGGCGGCGGGCTGATGTCGGTCATGCGCGGTGGGCGCGTGTTTGAGAAAGTGGGTGTCAACGTCTCGACGGTGTATGGCACCTTGGGCGAACGCGCGCAGAGCGCCATGGCCGCACGCAAGGGCATTCCGGGGATGAAGGACGATCCGCGCTTCTGGGCCTCGGGTATCAGCCTTGTCGCGCATCTGCAGAACCCGCATGTTCCGGCGGTGCACATGAACACCCGCATGTTCTGGACACCGCATGCCTGGTGGTTCGGCGGCGGGTCCGACCTGAACCCCTGCATCGAGTATGACGAAGATACCGCACATTTCCACGGCACCCAGAAATCCTTCCTCGACCCGCATGGCGTGGGCCACTATCCACGCCTCAAGGACTGGGCGGACGAGTACTTCTATATCCCGCACCGCAAGCGCGCGCGGGGTGTCGGCGGTATCTTCATGGATGATTATTGCACCGACGACTGGCAGGCCGATTTGGCCCTGACACAGGATATCGGCCGGGCTTTTCTACCTGCCTTCGTGCCTCTGGTGGAGAAGCGCAGGGTGCAGGGTTTCACCGACGCAGACAAGAACATCCAACTGATTCACCGCGGGCTTTATGCGGAATACAACCTGGTTTACGACCGCGGCACCAAGTTCGGGCTGGAAACCGGCCATGATCCCGATGCCGTGCTGATGAGCTTGCCACCGCTGGCAAAATGGGTCTGAGCGTTACCGCAGCCACAAATCGTCGGTAAGGTTGTCGTAGCAGTATCCCTGCGCCATCGATGCGGACAGGTTGTCGCCCACGCGCTTGACGGTCAGGGAATAGCCCGGCGTCGTATCCGCGCCCTCCGGGGCCTGCAGCGAGAACTGAACGCCTTTCTTGCCCGGCTGCGACACCGACGGCCCGACCGCATTCCACAAATAGATGCGCTCGTTACCCTTCAGCCTGAGTACCCGGATGCCGTAATCACCCGCACCGCACCAGTAATCCCTTGGGGCCGAGCCGAAGTAATTGACGACTTCGAACACGCCATTGCCGATCGGCGTGACCTCGGATCGGTTCCAGGCGCGGAATGCCAACGCCATTCCCGGGGCTACAATCAGGGCGGTCAGAACGCCCACCTTAACCAACTGTTTCATCCGTATCTCCAGTTTCAATACCCGTGATCCATGAAAAGCATAGCGCATTGTTTCGCGCCGCCCACACTGAAACACGCAAGTGTCAAGTCTCGACACCGCGACTTCAATCTGCACCTTTCAGGATACGCCCTCCCACATCTTCCGGGGCAATCGCCACAGTTTTGATGATTGCATGGCATTCGCTCCCAACTCCTAGCCCAAGGGCCGCCACGGATCGCCGTGTGACACGGGCAAGCACTGTCCCGGCATCGGTCGCGACCGAAACGATTGCCCCCGGCCCTTCACCCGCGCGGATACCCGTGACCGTGCCGGGCAGGACATTGAGCGCCGACAATCCCTCTGGCTTGTGGTTGGCCAGGATCACCTCTTGCGCCGCAATCCGAACTCGCAGGCTTTCGCCGATCCTGTGCGGGATGCGCGGCAGAAACAGGCGGTTCTCACCAGCCTGCAGCTCGGTCAACCCGTCATCATGATGTGTCACGACATTGGCTTGCAGGATTGCCCCGACGGCGCGAATACCCGCAGGCGCGACCGCCGGGTCGGACAGGACTTCGGATGCGGGGCCATGCCGGGCGACACGCCCGTCTTGCAACGCGACCACCGAAGTCGCCAGACGCGCCACTTCGGCGGCAGAGTGGGTGACATACAGAATCGGGATTGAAACCTCGTCCCTGAGCCGTTCGAAATAGGGCAGGATTTCCGCCTTGCGCGCGTCGTCCAGCGCCGCCAACGGCTCATCCGCCAGGATCAGCCGGGGGCCGGCCAACAGGGCACGCCCGATGGCAACGCGCTGCTTCTCGCCCCCGGACAGGTCCGTTGGCCTGCGATCCAGCAGGTGGCCGACACCAAGCATCCCGACCACCTTGTCCTCGCTTTCAAATCGGGTTCCGCGCGGGGCAAACCAGCGACCGTAGGCCAGGTTCTGGCGCACGGTGAGATGCGGAAACAGTCGGCCTTCCTGAAATATATAGCCAAGCCTGCGCCGGTGTGGCGACAGCCACCGCTTCTGTTGCGTGTCAAACAGAACCCAGTCACCCACCGCAACCCGACCCATCTCTGGCCTCAACAACCCGGCCACCGCGTTGACAACCGTGGTCTTGCCCGACCCCGACCGCCCGAACAGAACCGTGACGCCGGGCGGCGCATCAAAGGAAACGTCCAGTTCCATCTCGGGTAACTGGTGCCGGATATGCACCGACAACGTCATGTTCCGGCCACCCGCGCCGCCGCACGCCTGCCGACATATTCCGACAACAGCAAGGCGCCCATCGCGATCCCGATGGAAACCAGCACAAGCCGCGTTGCCGCAGGCTCGCCACCTGGCACCTGCAGAAAGGCGTAAACAGCCGATGGCAACGTCTGGGTCTGGCCGGGGATGTTCGACACAAAGGTGATGGTTGCGCCAAATTCCCCCATCGCCTTGGCAAAGGCCAGTATCGCCCCCGCAATGATACCCGGAAAGATCATCGGCAGCGTCACCGTGGCGAACACCATAAACCGGTTGGCGCCCAGCGTTGCCCCGGCCTGTTCCAGCTTGGGGTCGACCGCCTCGATCGACAGACGGATGGCGCGCACCATCAGCGGAAAGGCCATGATCCCCGCCGCCAGCGCCGCCCCGGTCCAACGAAAGGCAAAGACGATACCGATCTGTTGCAAGGCGCTGCCCAGCGGCCCTTGGGTGCCGAACGTCAACAACAGCAGATACCCCGTGACCACCGGCGGCAGGATCAGCGGCAGGTGAACCAGACCGTTGACGATGTGCCGCCCGGGAAACCGCCACCGGGCAAGAGCATACGCCACGAATATTCCCAACGGCAAAGCCACCGCTGTCGCCCAAAGCGACACTTTGAGCGACAGTATCAGCGCAGTCCATTCCTGTGGACCCAGCCAACCCATATTCCTATCCCTCCAGCAGGGCGAACCCCTGCGCGACAAAGATGCGGCGAGCTTCGTCCCGCCGCAGATAAGCAAGGAACCTTCGGGCAGCGTCCGAGCCTTTTGCAGTCACCGCAGCCGGATAGACGATTTGTGAATGTGAAGCGGCAGGAAAGTGGCCCAGAACCTGAACCCGATCGTCCGCTGCGGCGTCAGTCGCATAGACCACGCCCAAAGGCGCTGCGCCCACCGCCACCAGCGCCAACGCGGCCCGAACATTGTCGGATTGCGCTATACGGTCTGCGACGCCGTCCCACAAACCAAGATACTGCAGCGCCGCCTTGCCATAGACGCCTGCGGGCACCGCGTCCACCAAAGCCATTGCTAGGTGTCCGCCCGCCAACTGATCGCCCAAAGGATAGTCCGGTCCGATCTCGACGGGCGGTTCGCCGGTCGGTGGCCCGATCAGAACAAGACTGTTGCCCAACAGATCCACCCGGGTTTCCGGGTCGATGAACCCTTCCACCTCTAATAAGTCCATCCAGGCGACATTGGCCGAAAGAAAGACCTGTGCCGGGGCGCCAAGCTGTATCTGGCGCGCCAGAACCGAGGACCCTGCAAAAGAGAGGGTAATCGTATGTCCACTTTGCGCCGAATACTCTGCCGCGATGTCATCCAAAGCTGACTTGAGACTGGCCGCTGCAAAAACCAGAACCTCCTCGCCGCGCGCTGGGGTGGCCAGCGAAGCGCATATTCCAAGCGCCGCGATCCAGGTTCGGCAAACGCGAGAGAAAGTCGTGTTCATAGGTCAAAAACTCGTTATGTTCTTTCGGGAATATCGGAGCTTCATCTGCATGGGCAACCCCTATTTTTCCACCTCCCGTTCGCGCAGCATCTCGCACAGCTTTTCGATATGTGGATGCGCGGCCTGCCGCGCATCGTGTTCGAGCGCGCGATAGGCAGCCAGGACCTTACGCCCCGTCTGCGTCAGCTCGGCCCCGCCACGATTGGCCCCACCGCGCGTGCTTAGCACGACAGGTTCGGCAAACATCGCATTCATAGTCTCAACCAGTTGCCAGGCCCGCTTGTAGCTCATACTCATTTCGCGCCCCGCCGCCGCAATGGACCCGGTGCACGCGATATGTTCCAGCAATTCCGCCTTGCCAGGTCCGATCATCTCGTCCGGGCTGAACACGACGCGCAATCGGAAGCGGGGATCGGGAAAGCGGTTTGTCATAGCGCGATTGTGCTTGGACAGGGTGCAGAGTTCAACGGTACATCTGACTATGAACCCGGTGGCGGTCAATCATATGCGCAATGGCTGCCGACACGCCTGCTGATCCACGCTGTCGCGGTTTTCCGAATACCGCAACGTCACGCAATACAGCTTTGATCGACTTCAGTGATCGCGCATCGGCCGATTTGCGCCAATGTCTGGTGAAGCTCAGTCTGAAGCACAGCTGCAAACTGCTTGAGGCCAGATTCGCCGCTGGCCGCGATTGCATAAAGCAGGGGCCGTCCGAAGAAAACGAAATCCGCGCCCGAGGCATAGGCTTTGACAATGTCTTCTCCCGACCGCAGGCCGCTATCGAAGAACAGCGGGAACTCCGACCCGATGGCCTCGCGAATTTCGCGCAACGCGTCAAGTGCACCCGGCGCGCTTTCCATCTGTCGGCCGCCGTGGTTGGAAACCTGTACCGCATCGACGCCTTCGTTCCGCAATCGCAAGGCATCTTCGGGGTCCATCACACCCTTGACCACCAGATTGCCCTGCCATTCCTGACGCAACCGCCTCAGATAGTCCCAATCGGCCGCCGCACGGCTGGCGTCCCGGTCAAAAGTCCCGAAAGGTCCGCCAAAATTCGCCAGTTCCGGACGGCCCTTGAAAAGGGTGCTCAGCGACCAGCGCGGATGCAGCGCAAAATCGATGAATTGGCGCGGACCCAGACGGAAGGGCATCTTGAACCCATTGCGCAGATCCTTGGGCCGCCGCCCCACCTCAGGCACGTCCACGGTCAGAACCAGCGTCTGGTAACCCGCAGCGCGCGCACGAGGGATCAGACGCCAGGAATCTTCGCCATAGTACAATTGCAGCCAGGCCTGCCCTTGCGCCTGCTCCTGGATCTGTTCGAGGCTGGTCGAGGCCAGCGTTGAAACCACATGCGGTATGCGCAGTCGCGCAGCCAACCGGGCCAGCATCAGATCCGCCCCATGCCCAGCCAGATTGCACATGCCCATTGGACTGATCCCGAAGGCTTGCCCGCACTCCTTATCTAGGACCACGTGATTCAGACTTCGTCGCTGCACGTTGCGAAGCACTCGCGGGCGTAACTGAACCCGGTCCAGCGCCGCGCGATTGCGCCGCGCGCCCTGCTCTTGGCCTGCGGCACCGTCGATATAATCGAACACCATCCAAGGCAGCCGTCGGCGTGCCAACCGGCGCGCGTCTTCGGCGCAATGGATGGCGTTTGTCGCCATCAGGCCTGAACGGCCTTCATGAAACGGTCGCGGATGACCACCGGGTCCATGGTGATGACAGGCATCTTGGCGTTGCCGCTTTCGCATTTGCACACGATGACGGTCTTGCGCCCGGCATCCAGAGCCTGCTGCAACACTGCTCCGGTCTCTTCTGCGCGGCACTCGATCACGGTCTCGCACCCCGCCTCGCGGGCCATTCCCGCCAGCGAGGTCCGCTGCCCGGCATAGGTCGGCTGATCCCCGGTCGAGCCATAGGACCCGTTGTCGATGATCAGCAGGATATAGTTGTCGGCCTGATGGTTACCGATGGTGGGCAACGTGCCCAGATTGGTCAGAACCGATCCGTCACCGTCGATCACGATCACCGGCTTGGGCTGCGCCAGTGCCAGCCCGAACCCGATCGACGAGGCCAGACCCATCGTGCCAAGCATGTAGAAATTGGTCGGCTGGTCGTCGATGGCGTGCAACTCCTGGCTGGGGATGCCGATATTGCAGATCACCAGATGGTCACGAATGATCGGGGCGATTTCCCGCAGAATTTCAGAACGGATCATTGGTCGCCGTAGCCTCCCCAGAAATTGGCGTCGGTCAGGACCGCCACCGGCTTGTTGCACATGAAGGTGTATTTCAGGATGTTGTCCAGTTCCCCAACATCCCGCTGATTGTGGAAATGGTAGGTGGGGATGTTAAGTTGCGCCAGAAGCGCCTTGGTATGCACGGCCATCTCGACCTGGCAGGCCACCGGCTCGCGCAACTCGCCGCGATAGGAGATCAGCATCGGCAGGGGCATCCGATAGTACTGGATCAGCGTGGCCAGCGTGTTGATGGTTACGCCAATCGCGGTGTTCTGCATGATGATGGCCGGACGCTTGCCGCCCATCCAGGCACCGGCACACAACCCCATGCCCTCGTCTTCCTTGTTCGAGGGGATGTGTAGGATATCATCGCGCCGATCGATTTCGGCAATGACCCCGGCCAGTTGCTTGCACGGCACCGTGGTGACGAACGAAATGTCGTTCGCGACCAGAGTATCGGTGATCTGTTTGTCTATGTTCATATCCGAGTTCTAGATCCTGAATGATGCGCCCTGGGCGCGATTGACGGGTTTAGGATTGGCGGTGCACATGCACGGCACAGGGTGCATGCCGAACGACGCGCGATGCGGTCGAGCCCAGAAAATAGTCGCTGAGCCCCGGTTTGTGCGAGCCTACAATGATACAGTCGATCTCGTTTTCGGTGGCATAATCGATGATGGCACGAGCCGAATGCCCCCTGACAATAACGGGATGAACGCCGTCAAGGCCCTCGACCTTGTCCACAAGCAGGTTGCGCGCATGGCGAAACGCCTCTTCGACCACGGATTTGTCCAGATAGCTGCTGACGGAACCCTGCGGCGCTTCATAGACATGCAATGCAATGATCTCACCACTTCCGCCGGAAAGGGCCTGGGCCACTTCCAGCGTGTGCTGCGAGATGCCGTGATCCAGCGCCATCGGGACAAGAACTTTTTTGTACATGGTTGCCTCCATTGTTGCCGGGTCTACGCCCACGGTGTCAGGACGATCTTTGGTGCGGCGACCGTACCGGCACGCAAATCGCGAAACGCTTGCGCCCCATCTGACAACGCCCGTTCTTCAAACCAGTCGAGTTGCCCAAGGCGCCCATCAAAGATCGCCTGCGCGGTCTGGCGAAAATCCTCGCTCGTATAGGTATAAGTGCCGATGAAGGTTATTTCCTGCAAGGTCATTCGGCGCACATCCAGCCCGCCCGTGTCCTCGCCCAGCCCGACATGCACGATCACCCCTCCCGGCGCAACGCGGGCTGACGCGCTGTCTCGGGTCGCCGCATATCCGACAGCGTCTATGACAAGCGGAAACGAACCGATCACACTGTCTACCAGTTTCAGTGACCGAAGCTGTTCCAGAAACCCTCGCCTGTGCGCATTCGGTTCGACAATGGTCACGTCATCAACCCCGATCGCCTTGAGCGCCAATGCCGCCGCAACGCCAATGGCCCCGCCACCAATTACCAGCGCACGCCTGTCCATCGCAGGATGCAGGGCCTCAACCCCCAACCTGACCGCATGCCAACTCACTGCGAGCGGCTCGGCCAGCGCGGCCCGGGATAACGGCACGTCATCCGGCACCTTGATCAGATTGGCCTCCGGCATGGTGACATATTGCGCAAACGCCCCCTCACGCGGGGGCATCGAGATGATTTGACGTTCCGGGCACAGATTTTCGCGACCAGACACGCAGGCAAGGCAACGGCCACAGACCACAAGCGGATTGATCGTCACGCGCGTCCCGTCCATGGTCCCGCCGACGACAACTCCCGCCGCCTCGTGCCCCAATATCAGCGGCGCCGGACGCCGGGCGTCGTGACCGAGATACGCATGCATGTCCGAGCCACAGATGCCGACGGCCTCGACCCGGATCAGGTGCTCGCCCAGGACGGGAACGGCATCGGGCACTTCCTCATAAGCCAGCCGTTCTACACCCTCGTAAACCAGCGCTTTCATTTTGCCGTGAACCCCCCGTCGACCATCAAAACCTGCCCCGTGACATAGTCAGACGCCCTTGAGCACAAAAACAGGATTGGACCGTCGATATCCTCCAACCGCCCATTGCGCCGGATGCAGGTTTGCGCGGCATTGCGGGCAGCCCGTTCGGGATCGTCGAATACGGCTTGCGTCAGTTCCGTCGGAAAGAACCCCGGCCCGATTGCGTTGGCGGTGATGCCGAAAGGCGACCATGCCTCGGCCATGGCCCGTGTCAGCTGGCCGATCCCGGCTTTGGTCGCGCCATAGGCGATGCCGCCCGGAAAGGCCCTCGTGGTCTGCAACGACGCGAAGTTCACGATGCGGCCCCAGCCGCGTTCCTTCATTACAGGCACCATCGCCCGGCTCAAAAAGAACGGCGCGCTGAGGTTCAGTGCAAGGGTCGCATCCCAACCTTCGTCCGTGACCTCATCGGCGGCTTCGCGCGAATTCAACCCGGCCGCGTGGACAATGATGTCCGGCGCGCCGAACGGGGCGGATATCCGTTCGACCAGCGCGTCTGTCGCGGCCCGGTCGGCCACATCCCCGACCATTGTGGCGACGCTGTCGCCAACCTCGTCACGCAGCTGCGCCAAGGCCCCGGCGCGTCGAGCGACGCCGATTACCCGAGCCCCGGCGGCGGCCAGAACAATCACCGCCCTCCGCCCCAGACCCGAGCTTGCGCCGGTGACGCAGGCAACCCGTCCCGTCAGGTCAAAAAGCGCGCGCGGATCATCCATCGGCGGTCAGATCGAACTGTTCGTCGGGAAAATACTTGGCAAGTCGCACATCGGCAGCCCGTGCATGCCCCTCCATCCCCTCCAGGCGGGAGATGCGGGCAGTGGCCAATGCAATCGGCTTGGACCCCTCACGCGTCGCCCGCTGCCATGTCACGATCTTCATGTATTTGTGCACGCTCAGCCCACCAGTATAGCTCGCAGCGCCAGACGTGGGCAGCACATGGTTGGTGCCCGTGGCCTTGTCGCCGTAGGACACGGTGGTTTCCTCGCCCAGAAACAGCGAGCCATAGCAGGTCAGCCGGTTCAACCACCAATCCAGATCATCGGCCTGTACCGTCAGATGTTCGGGCGCATATTCGTCAGAACAGGCGGCCATTTCCTCGCGGTCCGAACAGACGATCACTTCGGCATAGTCACGCCACGCAGCAAAAGCATTGTCACGGTTCAGTTCAGGAAGATCGTCGATCAATGCCGGAACCAGTTCCATGACCTTCTGCGCCAGATCCCGGTCATCGGTCACCAGCCAGACGGGTGAGTTGTATCCATGTTCGGCCTGGCTTACCAAATCGGTTGCAACGACATGCGCATCCGAGGTCGAGTCCGCCAGAATCAGACTGTCGGTCGGGCCTGCGATCATGTCGATGCCGACCTTGCCATACAGAATACGCTTGGCCTCGGCGACAAACTGATTGCCCGGCCCCACGAGGATATTGGCGCGCGGCAGGCCGAACAGGCCATAAGTCATCGCGGCGACCCCCTGAACGCCCCCCATTGCAAGGATGCTGTCGGCACCACAGATATGCGCCGCGTAAACGATTGCGGGCGCGACCCCCTCACCCGGGCGCGGAGGGGAACAGGCGGTGATATGCCGGCACCCGGCCACCTTCGCCGTCGTGACGGTCATGATCGCGCTGGCGATGTGACTGTAACGCCCGCCCGGCACATAGCAGCCCGCCGCATCCACCGGGATCGCTTTCTGACCGGCGATGAACCCCGGCACGATTTCCATCTGCACATCAGACACGGTTGCCTTTTGCGTTTCCGCAAACCGGCGTACGTTGTCATGGGCAAAGCGGATGTCCGCCTTGAGCTTTTCGGGAACCAGCGCACAGGCGGCCTCGATCTCCTTGGCGCTCATCAGGACATTGCCTTCGTATTTGTCGAACTTGGCCGCGTATTCCATGGCCTTGGCGTCCCGGCCTGCCTCGATGTCGGCAAGAATGGTCTTGACCGTGTCATGAACCTCCGACGCATGCGATTGCGCGGTCAGGGTTGCCTTTTTCAGATAGTCACGAGGCATATTCAGCAGATCCTATTGGTAGATTTCAGGAAGCAATGTAGTCGAAACCGCCGGAACATAAGCGATCAGAATGACCACGATCAGCATGGTAAGAACGAAGGGCACGGCACGGGCGGCGATCTTGAGGATCGACTCGCCGGTTATGCCCGAGACGACGAACAGGTTCAGACCCAAAGGCGGCGTGATGAACCCGACACCCAGCGCGGTAATCATCATGATGCAGAATTGAATTTCGTTCATTCCGATATTGTCCGCCAACGGTTTCAGGATGGGCGCGAGGATCACGATATTCGGCGTCGTCTCCATGACGCAACCGGCAGCAATCAAGATGCCGATCATCAGAAGGATCAAAAGATAGGGGTCATCGGTCAGCGACGTGATCGAGGCGACAAAGCCCTGCGGCACACCCATGATAGCAAGCGCTTCGGCCAATGGGGCCGAAAACGCAATGATCGGCAGGATCACCCCGTTCACCTTGGCCGAACTGACCAGCATCGACGGGAAATCAGCCAGCGTCAGCGTACGCAGGATGAAACCCATGATAATGGTGACGACCACCGCGGTCGCTCCGGCCTCGGTCGGCGTCAGGCGACCCGAGAAGATGCCGTAGAAGATAATCCCCGGCACGATGAAGGCGTACCAACCTGACCTGAGAGCCTTGCCCAGATTGGCCAGCCACTCGCCCATGGTCATCAACCCGCCCCCTTCATAGGCGTATAGGCGGTTCATGATGATGTTGGTGATCAGGATAGACACCAGAATGGCAAGACCGGGAATGAGCGCGGCCAGAAACAGGGTCGATGCGGAAATCCCCAGCACAAGGCCGATGATGATATAGGCAATGGACGGCGGGATCAGAATGCCGGTACAGGCCCCTGCGGCAACCAGCGCACACGCATAGGGGCGCGGATAGCCGCTTTCGACCAACCGGTTGATGGTCATGCGGCCCACGGCGGCTGCACCCGCCGCGTCAGAGCCCGAGATGGCGGCAAACATGCCGCAGACCAGAACCGTGGCCGAGCCGAAACCACCCTTGGCGAAACAGGTCAGCGCCTCGGCCACGTCCAGAAACTTGCGTGACAACCCGGTCCTGACCAGTACGTCACCGGTCAGGATGAACAGCGGAACGGCGGTCAGCGCAAACGCGTCGATGCCGGTGAACAGGCTCTCGCCAACAAGGCTGAGCGGCAAGTCACCTGACATCACCAGCATCACGATTGCCGCCGAACCAATCGCGGCCCAGACCGGTACGGCCAAGGCGATGAGGCCGACAAACATGATAACCGGCAGATAGAAATCCCAGCCCAGTTCGACGGATTGATTGAGGGAATTCCAAAGCATCGCAGGTCTCCTCAATCAAACAGCTTGTCGCCTTCAAAGACGGGGGTGCCGTCTCGAAGGGATTTCACGTCGCGCATCAGGGATTGGATCAGCCGCCAGATCATCAGCGCAAAACCGGTTGGAACCGCCATCAGGAACCAGACCTTTGACACGCGCAGGCCATCGGTCACCGATCCGAACTTGGCAGACACGTGAACGGCCTCGTAAGACCAGTATAGCGCGATCACGGCGACGACGAACATCACCAGATCGCCAAATATATACAGCAACGCTTTGGGGCGCGGCCCGAGATAGTGCATGACCACGTCAATGCGGATATGCGCCCGCTCCTTGACGGCGGCAGCCGCGCCAATCCAGGCAAGATAGATGAAGGAATAGCGAACGATTTCCTCGCCCCAGATCGAAGAGAACGCGAAAATCTCGCGCCGCAGAACCTCGATGGCCATCGTGATCACCAGCATCACATAGAACACAAGCAGCAGCCAGCGTTCTGCATTTCGGTCTAAGTTCTGAAGAACGGTCATTTTCCCCTCGGCGTCAAAACGGTCACGCGCAGGCATTCTGCAAGACGTTGCTGTGGGCCACGCTTTTGAAGCTCTCGGCGGACACCCGTTCGGTGCCCGCCGAATTTGTATCAGGCGTCGTGAACGTAGTATTTGCCCTGTGTACCAGCCGCTTCGACCAGCTTTTCAAAGGCATCCATCGACCCCGCCAATTCCGTCTTGAACGGATCCCAATCGGCGTTCTGATAGCCGCCGGCATCCTGCCATTCCGCCAATTGATCTGCGCTGAGCGAGTGGAACTCGACTCCGGCCTTGTTCAACTCGGACATGGCATAGGCCCGCGCCGAGGGAACCTTGGACAGGTTCTGGTGGCTGGTCATCTCCGACCCCCACATGATGCCTTCCTGCACATCGGCAGGCATCGAGTTGAACCATTCCAGGTTACAGGAATAGACCTGACTGTCCGGCACTGCCTGTGTAAAGGTCACATGGCTCAGAATGTCCTTGAAACCAAAAACATACAGCGCCCCAACGGACGGATCGAGCGCATCCGCGACACCCTGCTTGATGGCCGAAGGTGTTTCGCCCCACGCAACCGGGGTCGGGTTGGCGCCTACCATCCGGTAGTATTGTTGCAGCATCTTCGACCCCGGCACGCGGAACTTGATGCCGCTCATGTCACCCGGGGTCATGACTGCGTTACCGCCCTGACGCACCGCGACGACACGCGGGTCGATCACCACATAGAACAGTGCCTTGAACCCGGCCGCCTCGACCTTGGGGTGAACTTCGTTCTTCCATGTGTCGGAATGCACCAGATTGGTAAAGCGCTGGTTCGAACCGCACAAATAAGGCATGTTGATCAGATCGACGGTCGAGGCAAAGGGCGCGAAGTTCGACAACGAATGCTGCGCCGCCTGAATCGTGCCGCCCTGCACCTTTTGCACCAGCGCGCCGCCCGCGCCCAACTGGCCGCCGGGTGCCAGTTTGACATACACCTTGCCGTTCGTCGCGTTCTGGATGTTCTCTTTGAGGTCCAGTTGCATGATCGGATAGCTGCGCGAGGCTCCCAGCACATAGGCTGTTGCCACGGTCATGACGTGATCGGCCGCATTTTCCCGCTCGCGCTCCTCTTTCGCGGTCTGCGCGGCCGCTTCGGATGACCAAAGCATCCCACCGGCACCTGCGACCAGCGCGGCGGTGAAAGCGCCGCTGGCACTAAGTTTCAGGAAATTGCGGCGCTCTGCGGATGCAAGCTCGTTTCTGTCGTTGTTCATATTATGCCCTCCCATTGGAAAATTCGGCCCCATCTCAACCGCCATTCTTGGCGTCGCGGTCGGCCTCCTTCTTCAGAATTGCGACAACGAACAGGATCGACGCCGCGAACAGAACCAACATCTCCCCTACATCCCCAAGAAATGCGCTGCCCGCAAAAGCACCCAAAGCCACGTTCGCAAAATAGATGGCAAACACGATAATGGACGCTGCAAGAAACATTTCCCGGTCTCCCTGTAGAATCGGCTCTTACCTATTTGTAAGCGCTTACATGACAAATGCAAGCGCTTACATTGTGACTTCCATCCACTCATCAAACCGTCTAGACTTTGGCAAAAGCGAATTGTGAGTTCGAGAATGACAAAACTTCGGTCCGCGCCAACCCTGGATGATGTAGCCAGGAAAGCGGGCGTTTCGACTGCGACCGTGTCGAGGTGCCTCAACGATCCGCAACGCGTCGTCGAGGCGACGCGCAAACGCGTCATGTCGGCGGTCGAGGTCTTGGGATACACACCGAATTTTGCCGCACGCGTCATGGCGGCTAAGAGGTCGTTCACGATCGGCGCGATCATTCCCACGATGGAAAACGCGATCTTTGCTAGGGGGCTGCAGGCGTTTCAGGAAGAGATTCACCAGCGCGGCTATACCCTGCTTGTTGCAAGTTCCGCCTACAAACCCGAGGTCGAGGAAGAGCAGATCAGAAATCTGGTCGCCCGTGGCGCTGATGGGCTGTTGCTCATCGGCCATGATCGCGACCCACGCATCTACGACTATCTCGACCGTCAGAAGGTCCCCGCGATGGTTGCCTGGTCCTTCATTCCGGGCAAGCGTGTTCCTTCCATCGGATTTGACAATCGCGAAGCGATGATGGCACTGGCGAACGCGGTGATCGGTCAGGGGCACACGCGCCTGGCGACGATTTCGGCCATCAGTAAAGGCAACGACCGCGCCCGGTTGAGGATCGAGGGCATCAGGGACGCCATGACAAAAAACGGCCTGTCCCCCGACGCATTGTCGATCATCGAAACACCATACGAAATCGAAAATGGGGCCGCAGCCTTCAGCAGGTTGATGTCCCGCGCCCCACGCCCGACAGCAGTCTTGTGCGGTAACGACGTTCTTGCCGTAGGCGCGCTGCGCCAGGCCGAAAAGATGGGCCTGCGTGTGCCCGAAGATATATCGATCACCGGGTTCGACGATATCGAGTTGGCCCGGATTGTTCATCCGGGCCTTACGACATTGCATGTCCCGCATCGCGAGATGGGTCGTAGGGCAGCGATCGAGTTGATCAACATGATCGAAACCGCAGCGCCTGGCCAATCCATCCAGCTTCAAACCGAAATCGTGACCCGCGGTTCGCTGTCCCGGCCAATGTGACCCACGTGGGATTGACGGGGCCCTGCCCGGTTTGTCCCAGCCCGGGCGCGTGCCACATCCGGCGCGCTGGGCAGTTCGGCATTCCCTTTTTCGCAACCCGCCTGAAAGTCGGGTAGCTTGCTGTTGGTCATGCCCGCGCTGTCCGTGCAAGGAATGCCATGGCGTTGCCCCATCTGCGCGCTGACGGCCATCCGCACGCCCAGTTCGGCGCGGCCACCCGAACAGCGCAGGATGACCGGGGTGCAGCAGATTGACATAAACCAGCTCGGCCAGAGCCTCGGCAGTTTGCTGCGCTGTGCCGGTCCTTCTTCAGAGTGTATCTTCTTAAGAGACAGGGTTCGCGCAACGGTTGACAGTAAAAGTTCCTGCAAGGCAATGGCAGGGTTTGACAAACAGCTTGGACGGGGTGGATCGGTCACCTTGCACCTGACCCGAAATGGAGCGTCAGCTCAAGGCGATTGTCAAGTTGCCGACTGCAAAACATCGGGATAGTCGACCCCGAGTTGACCTGTTTCAAACCGGTTCAGGTTCTTGCGCCACGTCCGGTCCGGCCAGATCAGTTCCACGGACAGATCGCAGGGGTGATAGGCGGCTGTGTAGAGGGTGCCAAATCCCCTGTTGAATGCCAGCGAATACAGCGGGGGCTTGAGGAACGACCCGATGAACTTCTCTTTCGTTTCCGGATGCAGCGTCAACCGCTGAAGCAGAAACCGCTCCCGTTCGACTGAGGCCGTCAAACGCGCGTGGCTGGACCATTCAACGCGCTCCTGATGGTTGGTGGCGACTGCCACTCTGGTAATGATGGTGGGGCGATCTGGAGCAAGGTAGGCGGTGAAGTAATTCCTGTCGCGATCCAGAACCGTCACGTTGTAGGTCATGTGACAGGGAACCCGCGTCAGAACCTCTTTTGCCTCATCGATGGTCGAGCAAACTTGCAAAAGGTATCTGAGGATGAGGGGCACGCCAAAGCCGTCGCCAACAGCACGGCGTCCGCCAAAGGTCAGCGAAACGGTGAGGCCCGCGTCGTTGATCCCGTCGAGCAGACCGAACAGCCCATCCGAAGTGCCCATCACCTGACGACCGTTCCAGACGGTTTTGAGAAATACCCCGTCAAATGCCGACGGGTTGTAATCGTAGTTGCGGACCAAGAGCGGTTCCTTGCCCTGCCAGATCGCCTGACTGCAACCGGCCAGATAGCGTGGCGGGCAATAGAAACTCAGGAACCGCGATTCCAGATCACCGCCCCCAGCGGCAGCGCACAACCGGTCGTAGAGTCCGACGATTTCGGGCATGTGAGTTTGCAAGGCCCGGCGGCATTCCGCATAGGTGGGGCGACCGGACAGGCCTTCGCCCGCCCACCAATTGAGATAGGCCTTTCTGTATTCGGAAAAGAGCCCGGTCAGTTTCTGGCCGGGCTGTGTTTCCTCCACGGCGCGGAATGTCAGTTTCATGCGCCCTACATAATCTTAAATGCCGGATCCTCAAAGGCCTGCGCAGAGGGCAGCGGGCGGGCGGAATAGGCGTTCTTGATTCCGTCGATCCAGCGCTTCGATTTCTCGGTCAGTTTGAAGCCTTTGGTCATCGAGCGCCCCCTGGTCACAAGGATGCCGAGATCCGCGCCCTCATAGCGGTAATCGCCCACATTCGAGATACGCAGGAAGAACGCTTCATCCTCGCTTTCGACCGCGCGGCGGTGGTAATCGAACCGATTGAACACGACCTGACCGTCCGGCAGCATCTTGTAAATGCCGGATTGGGGGGCATGGGTGACAATATCCACGGTGTCCTCGGTATGCTTGATCACCATCTGTGACCAGGAATCGATCATGTCTGGATCCGCCCAGCGGGCGTTCAATTCCTCCACGTCCAGCTTGAACGGTTTTTTCGAGAACTCGAGCAGATGGAAGATGAACAGTGGCGCATCCGCATGGGCAAAGGCCGCGTGGTTGGTCATCGAAGAGGCGCCGGTGATGCGCGGGTTCAGCTCGCCCAGCCAGATGTCGCCTGTTTTCTTGTCGATCAGGAAGTCCAGTTCGAAATAGCCGCGATAGCCTTCCTTGCGCAGCTGTTCGCCGAACTTGAAGGTCAGCTCGCGCGCCTTCTCGCGGGTTTTTGGCGGGAAGGCGGTGGAGAAGATTTCGTTGCCGCACCAGCCGCCTCGATAGGGCGTCAGTTCCTTGAACCCGACAAGCTCGGTCATCAGTGGGCCGACGATGGTGCCTTCGGCGGTGCAGCACGCTTCGATCGCCGAGCCGCGGCAGTCGATCCGCTTCATAATCTTGATTTCGCCCTGGCCGACGATCTCATGCTCGTGCTTGCGAAAATCGGCCTCGGACTTGATAAAGAATGTGGTGTGGCCTGAATCCCCGAACGCGCTTTGCAGCACCAGATCGTCGCCCAGATCCGCCTTCTTGCAGATCTTCTTGAGGTGGTCGTAGCTGTCCACCCTGGACAGTGTGTTGGGCACCGAGGGGACGCCGGCCTTGTTGCCGACACGGACGGTTTCGATCTTGTTGTCCATCTTGGTGCGCAGTTTTGCCTTGGGAAACCAGACCTCGCCGCCGATTTCCTTGGCAAGTTTCTCGGTTTTCTCGTCGAACATCAGGAACACGAATTTCGGCTTGCCGCCGCGTGATTTGACGTAGTCGATGACTTCCTTGTGCTGCAGCAGGTAGTTGTTGATATCCTCGATCGACTGGAACTCGTCATGCGGCAGTTCCGACGGAACCAGCACGTTCGGGTGACGGCCGTCGAAACAGTCCATGTAACAGATGTATTTGAAATTCTTCACCCACTCATCAAGCCCAAGAAGATTGAAATTGGTTGCTGAGACAAAATAGATCGGGTCCGAATTGGTGTGAAAGTACCGGCGGATTTCCGAAATATTGTTCAGAACTTTCTTCGGCATGTGTCTTCTCCCCTTTGAAATTATTGTTTTGGGCCGACTGTTATTTCTTGACTGATTGCAGAGCCTCTTTGGTGAACACCCGCAGGCCCAGATCGGCGCGGTAGCCATGGATTTCGCTGACATCCAGCGCCCGCATGAATGACAGGATTTCCGGGCTGATGACCTGACCCGGCACCAGTATCGGAAAGCCGGGCGGATAGGGTATGATGAAGCTTGACGACACCAGTTCCTCGCCGGATTCCAGGCGCTTCAACAGGGTGTCGTCGGTCGGGATGTAATCGCAGTTGTCCTCGTTATAGGCGAGGAAGAAGGCAGTACGGATGTCGCCTTCGGGCGTATCCTTGCCTGTGCGGAACGCGTCGTGGAAACGGCTGAAATCCGGTAGCGGCGGGACATGCTCGACCAGCGCTGCCACCCGGTTTTCGAACGAGCGCCGCTCCATCTTGGACGCGTCATCAAGCAACTCGTCCAGATCGTTTGCAATCTCGACCAGTACCTCGATCAGATAGGCGACCGAAGAACGTGTCGTGCCGATATTGGTCATGAACAGCACCGTATTGCGGGACGTCTTGTTGATCTGGATCCCGTATTTGTCCATCAAGATCTTGGTCTTGAACGTATCGCCGTCCCATCCGGTTCCGCCGACGGCCAGAGTGATGCGCGTCGGGTCCAGTACGAACTCGTCCTGGCTCCACATATTCCAGGTGTCGGCCCATCCGTGATCCGGGTCGTAATAGGCTTCCACTCCGCTTTCGCGAAACCGCTCGGGGATCATGTCGCCGGCAGTCAGGATGCGAAAATACTTGTTCAGGAGCGGATTGTCGGAGATTGCGCGGCGGATCGACATCGCGGTTTCGATCTGCTTCTGAACGAACTCGAACCCCTCCAGTTCGACCTGCCGCCGCCCGACATCCAGCGAGGCGATGATCTGGTAGTTCGGCGAGGTCGAGGTGTGGGTCATGTAGGCTTCGTGAAAGGACTGTTCGACCTCGCCCTTGAAGTCCTGATCGTTGACATGGATCATCGAGCCCTGACGGAGCGATGTCAGCGTTTTGTGGGTCGATTGGGTGGCATAGACCCGGACCCGCGCGTCGGGCGGCGGTACAAGACGCGTATCGAGCAATTGATCTTCGGTTGCGCCTTTGAGCGCTTGCTGCTGCGCTTCCCATGCGTCGGCGGTTTCCTGACTGCGCAACGTTTGTCTGAGCGTGTTGGCAACCCCCATTGCCGTGCGTTGGCGGTAGGTGGGGTCAAAGCGCGCAAAGCCAAACCAGGCCTCGTCCCAAAGAAAGATCATGTCTTTCTTGATTGCGAGGCATTCTTCCATGACGCGTTGCACGTTATAGACCACGCCGTCAAATGTGCAGTTGGTCAGCAACACCATTCTGACCTGATCCAGCTTTCCGGCGGCCTTGAGTTGCAGGAGGGTGTGTTTGATTTCCCGCAGCGGTACCGCGCCGTACATCGAGTGCTCATGCAGCGGGTAGCTGTCCATGTAGACAACGTTGGCCCCGGCCAGAACCATGCCGTAATGGTGCGATTTGTGGCAGTCGCGGTCGACCAGCACGATGTCGCCGGGCCGGACTACCGACTGCACCACGATCTTGTTGCAGGTCGAGGTGCCGTTGGTGGCAAAGAATGTATGTTTCGCCCCGAATGCCCGCGCCGCCATGTCCTGCGCTTCCTTGATCGGGCCGCGTGGCTCGAGCAGGCTGTCGAGGCCGCCGGAGGTCGCGGAAGTTTCGGCAAGGAAGATGTTCGAGCCGTAAAACGCCCCCATGTCCTGAATCCAGTGCGAGCGGCTGATCGACTTGCCACGGCTGATCGGCATGGCATGGAACACGCCCGTGGGCTGTTTGGAATACTCTTTCAACGCGGTGAAAAAGGGCGTCTTGTAACGGCGGTCCACCCCCCGCAGGATATTGAGGTGCAGCTCCTGAAAATCTTCCTGATTGTAGAACACGCGGCGGCACCGGCCGAGGTCCAGACCGGCAATATCCTCGGCTGACCGGTCGGTGACCAGATAGGCATCCAGTTCGGGGCGAATTTTCTCGATCAGCCGGCAGGCCTCGGGACCGTATTCATGTGGCTCGATCTCGTCCACGGCTTCGCCTTCGCTGACGCGAGTCAGGTATTGGCTGAGAATCGGCAACTCATTCTTGGACTTGAGCGACAACCCCGGACGTACCACCACGGCCTGAACATTGTGGTTGAACAGAACGCCAATCAGCGCGTCTTCGAGCGAGGGTACGATCACTGGCTCGTAAATGAACTGATCTTCGACACGGCGCATGCGCTGCAGGTTCTGCCGCAGGAACCGTTCCTGAGGTTCGGACACGTCATCTACGATCAGAACCTCGAAATAGGGACGCCCCAGCGCCCGTGCTTCGGGGGCCAGCGAAGCTTCATCCTCGTAATCCTCATTGTCGATCTCGTCAGAAGACAATGGAATCGAGCGACGCCGGTAGGCGCCCGACGTCAGCGCCCTGGCGATCCGCCGGACTGATACGGACAGATCGTCAGAATTGCCATGCAGCAGAAGCCTGCGCAGGTGATCGAATGCGTGTATGCCGGGAAAGGCCCAGTATCGTTCGACCGGTGCAAGGACATCCAGCAGATGCTCTGCGGTGTTCATGAGCTTCTGGTTTTGGCGGCCCTCTTTGCGGTGTCGGACGAGGCCTTCGGCGGCCTCCCGCAATGCGCTCCACCTGTCCGCGCGCAGTTGGGTCGCGCTGTAGTAATCCCGGATCGACGGCAGCTTCTTCTTCCGCGAGTGCAAGTTCAAAACCTGCCTCCTTTTCTGTCGCGTCAGGACCTGCGCCGCCTTCCAGTCCGGTTAATCTGAACCCGTCTTTCCAGGAAAGACGGTAAAATTATGCGGCGAACGTAAGTTCTGCTCCAAATTCTCCAGGGAGCTTCTGGGGTCGGAGGTCTGAAGCCCGCGTGATGACCCTTGTCCGGGGGTTTCCAGCGGCCCTAGTGTCTTGAGATATGCGTCTGCGCCGCTGGTGCGGTCGTAGACGGTGAATTCGGCTTCGCGGTCGCGGAAGCTTTTTAATACCTGACCAAGCCCCTTGAGACCGGTTTCACGCTGACGCCGCACCTGGTCGAGGTCTATTTCGATGGGGAACATATCCTCTTGTCCCGCAGATTGGTGCAGTACGGTTGCCGAGGGGTCGACCACCAGAGAGCGCCCGACACCGCCCGCGCTGAGCCCGTTGACGTCGAAGACATAACATTGGAATTGCGCCGCCGTGGCGCGGGCAATGGACAGTTCCGCCTCCCGGTCGGTGGTGCCGGTCAGCACCGGATGCAACAGCACCTCGACACCCTGACTTGTCAGTTGCCGTGTGGTTTCGGGAAACCAGATATCATAGCAGATCGACAAGCCGAAGCGGCCTACCTCTGGAACATCGAACACACAGAATTCGGTTCCGGCGGAAATTCCGGTCTCATACGGACGGAATGGGAACATCTTGGAGTATTTGGCGACGATTTCGCCTTGGGGGTTGATCACGACGGAGGTGTTGAAGATCCGGCCGTCCTCGGCTTTTTCGAACATCGATCCGGGGATCAGCCAGATACCGAACCGATGCGCGTCTTCCTGAAACTGTGACAAGGCATCGTTCGGAAACGGCTGCGCAAAACGGTCCAGCGGGCCGTAAGGTGCCAATTCGGAAAACAGCACCATCTGCGTCCAGGGGAAACGAGCCATCAGAATTTCAATTCGGTGACGCATGGCCTCTACATTCGAGTGAAGCGCGGCGACATGCATCTGAACACCAGCAATGGCGAAAGGTGTCATATGGGGAGAAACTCCAAAATAATCTGTTAATCCCAGTCTATGACCCCTTTTTTGCATTGGCTAGAGCGTTTCTCAGATCCAATCCATCGGTGCCGCTTGGTCATTATTTGGGCTTCTGCGGGGATCGCCTTGCAAGTTCTGTTTCAAGGCTGGGTGCGCCCCCGACCGCCGGAATGATTGAATGTACTGTCTTGTGGCCTCGCCTGATGCGCCATTGCCGCAATCGTCCCCCGAGAATTTTCACTGACAGTCCTGTCAAATACTGTGGTAAATTTGCCTGACGGCAGTGTATCGGAGGGAAACCACATGGGCCGGTTTGATGGCAGCGTCGTGCTGGTTACCGGCGCGGCAAGCGGGATCGGTTTGGCGACCGCTGTCGAGTTTGCGGCAGAAGGCGCGGTCCTTGTCGCTACCGACATCAACAAGGATGGCTTGGATAAGGCGCTTGCCGACAGCGTTTCTGCAGGTCTGCCAATCGAGACGCTATGGCAGGACACCACCGACCCCGACGGCTGGGATGCCCTGATCAAGGACGTGATCAGCCGCCACGGACACCTGGATGTTCTTTTCAACAATGCCGGCGGTGGCCACATGGTCAGGATCGACGAAACGACTCTGGAACAGTGGCGACACGTCACAGCGGTCAATTTCGATGGCGTGTTCTTCGGGATGCAGGCCGCAATTCGTGCAATGAGAGACCGCGGAGGCGCAATCATCAACAACTCGTCCATCGCCGCTTTGATCGGGGAACCGCTGCTTGCCGCCTACAGCGCGACAAAGGGCGGGGTGAGGGCCGCGACCAAGGCCGCTGCCGTCGATTGCGCCCGTCGCGGTTGGCCGATCCGCATCAATTCGATTCATGCCGGCTATACCGATACGCCGTTGGTGCATTCAGCGGTTGCAAGCCTCGGTGACGATGCCGAGGCATTCGTCGCCGCAACCATCGCCAAGATACCGATGGGTCGGCTGGCCCAGCCCCGCGAGATTGCGCGTGCCGTCTTGTTCCTTGCCAGCGATGACGCCTCGTACATGACGGGTGCCGAGTTGGTCGTGGATGGCGGGTTTGTCGCCGAGTAGGCATGTCGGATCGTCCCGGGCGCCCAGAGAGCAAGATTTCGTCGTGCGAATTTGCCTCTGGCGGACGACACAGACCTGAGGAGGGCCGGAATGCGCGAGCGAATGTTCACAATTCGGCGCACCGAGCGTTTCGACGCACCGGTTGATGCCCTGTGGAACGCGGTTGCGGACACCGAAAGACTGAACATTGTCGCCGGCACGGGGTTTACTCCCTACGTCGCCGAGGACGCGATCGGATCGGACGGTCGGACCCTGAGGCGCTGTTCGAAGCGCATGGGCCCATTCGTTTTACGGTGGGAGGAACGGTTCGGTCAGTGGGTCGACAGGCGCTTTGTCGAGATGGAGCGGTTTTTCTTCAACGGCCCCTACAAGGAATTGTCGGTCAGGATCAGTTTTTCGGGGGAAGGCACAGATGCGCAGGTGGATTTCGATTACACCGCCCGATGGGACAATTTATTGGGAGAGGCCCTGTTTCGATTGGGGTTTCTTCACCTGATCACTCGGGAATTGCCAGCTGCGACGCACAAGCTGATGTTGGAGCCATCAAAAGTGGACGCAATTGCAGAGCGCCGGGCCGCAGCCGCAAAAGCCACGGCCGAGGCTCCGCCAGACAGGCTCGCGACGGTCAAACAGCACCTTGAAGATGAGCAGGCACATACGCATGGGCTGACTTCGCGATTGATGAAGTACCTCGACAGTTCTGATCCTATCGAGGTTCGCCGCATGCGCCCGCTGGCATTGGCGAAGGCTTGGGGCGCGCGCCCGTCTGACGTGGTCGACCTGATGCTGGCAGCGCATCGGGCCGGTCTGCTGGCACTGCGCTGGGAGGTCATGTGTCCGCGGTGCCGTGGTGGAAAATCGCAAAGCCTGCTGCTTTCGAACGTACCGCGGGAGGTGCATTGCACCTCTTGCAACATCGACTATGAGCGCGACTTTGCCCGGAATGTCGAGTTGGTGTTCGCGCCATCGCCCTGGTATCAGGTGCCGGCGACCGAAGCATTCTGCATTCAATCCGCCGTGGCCACTTCGCACGTCAAGATTCAATGCGATGTTGGTGCGCTTGGCGAACGAACCGAACAGGTCTTTTTGCGGGACGGGCGTTACCGCATACGCACGATCGAGCCGGGGCCGATGACGGAAATAGAGATCTTCGGCGGCGTGATTCCGGAGATAGTGATCGAAGAAGACCGGTTGATACTAGGCGACCCAGCTCCGCAAGGGTTCGTTCACGCCATCAACAAATGTGAGAATCCTCGTTGCCTGGTGATCGAGACGACCGAGTGGTCCAGAAACGCGCTGTCGGTGCCAACCGTCATCGGCATGCGGGCATTTCGCGAGTTGTGCCCGGAGCAATTGCTCCGCCCTGGCGACGAGGTGGAGATCGGCTGGACCGGCATCCTGTTTACAGACCTGAAAGGCTCGACCGCCCTGTTCGAGCAGGTTGGTGACAGCCGTGCCTATGCGATGGTTCGCAACCATTTTGCCTTTCTCGAAGAACGAATTGCGCGTCATGACGGTGCGTTGGTCAAGACCATTGGTGATGCGGTGATGGCGACATTTCCGAGTGGCGAGGCGGCGCTTTGCGCGGCGCTCGACATGCAGGACGAGGTAGGAATATTCAATCGCAACCACGATCTGGCGCCAATTGAACTCAAGATCGGGGTGCACGAGGGCGCATGCGTCGCCGTCACCTCAAATGGTGTATTGGATTATTTTGGCGCTGCCGTGAATTTAGCCGCGCGATTGCAGGCGCAGGCAGATGGCGGAGAGATCGTTTTGTCGATGGCGATCTCGGCTTCGGGTGAGGCACCCGCCCATCTTGCGGCTCGCAGCGCGACAGAAGATCGGGCCTTGCTGGGCGGTTTTGCGGAACCGGTGCGGTTCGTTCGGGTAAAAGGAACAGGGGCTGCAGATAGTTCGGATGCAAGAGGTTAGGCGTTGTATTGCCATACGATTTTCGCGCCAAGCTTTCGAAACGTTGTGAACGAGCAGTCAGTCAGACATCCGCGTGATTGATTTCAATCCCGTGTATCTCCGACGATTTCGCCACGCGCATAGTCAGGGCTTGGGCCTGCTGCGCGCAGGCTACAGAGGCAGCCTGTTGAAATGCCGTTTTGGCGGCGGCGTTTTCCCCACTGGCCATCAGGATTTCGCCTTGGATCCGGCGAAGTTCGGCCTCGGCCCAGCGTTCCCCGGTTGCTTCCTGCTCGCGTAGGGCGCGGTCGACCGAGCGCATTGCGGCAGTGAGATCACCAGACCTCAGCAGCGCTTTTGCCTGTTCGCTCAGGTACAGCGAGACCCAGAGCCAGCAGCCTGTCATCCGGTATTCCTCAAGAGCGACATCCAGCCGCTTGGCAGCGTCCGGCTCATCCGTCATGCAAGCGAGAACAGCATCGTGGATGGTCACGTAACTCTTCCATAGCGCCATGTCGTGATCTTCGGCCAGACGCCTCATTTCGTCGTTGATCTCACGGGCGCGTGCGACATTTTCGGTCCAGATTGCCAGGGTGACAGAATGCAGGCCTGCATAGCAGATCGTGTTTGCATGTTTGAGTTTCCGCGCACGGGCCAATGACCGATTGGCCGTGTTCCACGCCTCGGCCTCGTCCCCGCACATCCATTGTGCCAGCAGCATGTAACACCATATCTGTACGCCGGGGTCTTGTGCAAATCTGGTCGAGAAATCCACGATTTCGGCCGACTCGTACAAGGCGAAAGCCGCATTCAAGTCTTCGAGCGCCTCGGGTGACCGGCCCATGGCGATGAGGGTCGCGGCCCGCATCCGGCGCGAAATCAGCCCCGGGATGGGGTCGGTTTCATCGGCCATGTCCGTGACCAAACGCGACACCAGATCGAAAGCAAGGTGCAGATCGTTGCCGATATAAGGGGCGATCCATTTGCCATAATAGATTGCAACTTTCAGCTCGGGGTCGGAGGTTGCCCCGATACGCTCCAGCGCCCGAGAAAATGCATCGCCTGCTTCCTTGGACGCGTATCCATCCTTGGCGATGTGGACCTGCGCAAGCTGTACCAGCAAGGCCAGTTCCTTTTCCCGCCATTCGGGCTTGTCCAGAAGCCCCGAAACCAGCTCGAGCGCGGTTCGCAACTGATTGCCTGCTTCGATATAGGCTGGGCGAGCTTGTGCTTTCTTTGCGGCTTCGCCCCACAAGAGAACGGCTTTTTCCGTCAACCCTGCTTCGGTTGCGTGGTGTGCAATCAGTTCGGCTGGCGCGGTCGGGTCGGTTTCGAACAGGTCGACGAGGCGGTGATGAATTTCCAGACGCCGCCGTTTCAACAGGCTTTCATACGCGACGTCACGCACCAGCGCGTGTTTGAAGACATAAGTTGCATCGGGTGGTGTTCCCCGCCGGAACACAAGCTCGCTGCGTTCGAGCTGTCCCAATGCGTCGTCCAGCATCCGGTCGTCGACGCGCGCGATCTTGGCCAGCGCCGCACGCTCGAAACTGCGGCCGATACAGGCCGCCATCTGGGCAATTTCCTTGACGGGCTGCAACCGGTCGATCCGCGCCATAAGGGAATCGTGCAGCGTTGCGGGGATAGTGACCCGGTTCAAAGGACCGGCAAGTTCGAAGCTGTGTTCGTTTTCAATCAGATCACCGGACTCAAGGATGGTCTTGGTGAGTTCCTCGATGAACAGCGGCACGCCGTCGGTCCGGTTAATGATTTCCGCGACCAGTTCGTCGGGCAGAGTCTTGCCGCCGGTGATCTTGGCCAGAACCCCTTCGATCTGGTCCGAACCCAGGCGGTTGAGCGTCAGGTTTGACATGATCGGATGACCGCCGAAGCCATGCCGGAACGTGGGACGCGCGGTGATAAGGATCATCACACGTTCGCCTGCGATGCGGTCCAGACACGCCTCGATCATCGCCAGCGTCGAAGCATCGCTCCAATGCGCGTCTTCGACGACCAGCAGGACCGGCCTTTCCCGTGCCAAGGCCTGCATTTCGCGCGAGGTTTCTTCCATGATCCGGAGCCGGAGCTGTTGCGGAGACATATCCGAGATGCTGTCAGCGGATACGGCTTCAACTTGCAAAAGCTCGGCGATGATCCCAGGATCGGCTACGCGAAGCTGTTGGTGCAGCTTGCCAATCTTGTCCTCGGTCGTGTCGGTTTCGCGCAGACCCATCGCATGGGACAGCTGCCGGATGACCGGATAGAAGCTGGAATCCGTGTGATAGGGCGAGCAGTGGTAATTGATCCGATAGTGGTCTTGCTGGCGGATCTCATCGACAACAGCCCGCGTGAGCCGCGACTTTCCGATACCCGCTTCGCCGATCAGGACAGTGACCTGCCCTTCGCCAGAGACCGCGCGATGCCAGCGTTCCATGATCAGTCCAAGCTCGTGGTTGCGGCCGATCATGGGAAGGATAGGGGCGAGGTCCTCGGCCTCGAACCGGCTTTCGAGACTGCGCTCGACCGTCACTTGCCAGGCCGAGACCGGCGCATCCAGCCCTTTGATGCTGAACTGGCCCAACGTCTCGGTCTCGAAAGTGTCTTGAATCAGATGCCGGGTTTCATCCGAGACCAGAATCTGGCCCGGTTCGGCAAGCGTTTGAAGACGTGCCGCAAGGTTGGGAGTATCGCCAACGACAGTTTCCTCCTGCGCCGAGCCTTCGCCGATAAGGTCGCCCACAACGACCATTCCGGTCGCCACGCCGGCGCGCGCCGCCATCGCCTGACCATCCGGTGCGCGCATTTCTGCGACAGAACGTACCGTCGCCAAGGCAGAACGTGTAGCGCGTTTCGCATCGTCTTCATGTGCGACCGGCCAGCCGAAATAGCACAGCACTCCATCACCCATGTACTTTGCGACGTGGCCTTCGTAGCGGGTGACGATGCCTGCCACGGTGTTCTGGTAGCGCTTGATGACATCACTCATATCTTCGGGGTCCAGCCGCGCCGACAGTGCGGTCGAGCCGACGAGGTCGATGAACAAGGTCGTCAGGTGGCGCCGTTCCGCGTCGCGCGGGACGTTCGCGGGGGAAATTGCGACGGGTTGGGGATCGGTCGCATCCGCATCGAAGGCTGCGCGCAATCGTTTTCGCGCACCAAGGGACAGGCCGATCTCGCGCATATCCTCGTCGGTGAGATCGAACAGAATGTCCAGATCAATCTCGTTTTCGACCAGAGACGCTTCGAGATTCGCAAGGTTTCTTTGCGCCAGCCATTCTCCGAGTTTCGACATCCGGGTCCGCAACCCTTTCCTTTGGTTCTGCAATGCCAGTTTTTCCGATCATGTTCGATTGGGCAATGATTATTGCCCACCCACAGGCACGTTTGAGCAATGGCCCTGCCGTTTCGTCTGTGGACAGGGAAATGTAATGGCGTCTAGGTTGCCACGGGTAATCATTGGGGGAGGAACACGATGGGAGTGGATGAGACCACGTTCGAAAAGATGACCGAGGCGTACACTGCCGCGTGGAATTCGGGCGATCCACAAGCGGTTGCCGGTCACTATGCCCCGGGCAAAGGGATCACGATTAATCGAGGCGACAACCAGTTCGGACGCGAGGCGATGATTGCAATGGCGAGCGGGTTCATGGCGTCTTTTTCTGATCTGAAGCTGACGCGGGATTTCTTTCGGGTTGCGGGCGATCATGCAGTCTTTGGCTGGACGCTGGAGGGGCATCATTCGGAAACCGGCAACTATGTGAAAGCAAGTGGCTGGGAGGAATGGGAACTGGATGAGAACAGCGTCATCACCAATTCCCTGGGTTGGTTCGATGCCCTCGACTATGATCGCCAGGTTGCAGGGGAATAGTCGAAAATAATAGGAATCGACCGAAAATCCGCGATTGCATAGGCCCGGCACGCGACGCTCGGGTTCTTCGAGGTGCACCCGCCTGTCCACAGATTGTGGATGATTATGCCACGCGGGGGGTTGTCCGTTTGCCGGCGGGAAGGTTCCGATAGGGGACTTGCTCCAGGTCACACAGGAATGCGCCGGGGGCGGCAACGGGGTATGTCGCGCTGGCGATGGGGTCGAACGCGGCGCGGTAGTGCACGGTGCTTTTGACGCAGATCAGCGCATAGCCGGTCGGGTCCAGCCCCAGATGGGTGAAGTGCGCGAGATCGAGGCACTGGCTGCGCACCGAGGTCACGACCAGATCGACATCGACGCCGGTTCCGATCAGTTTCAAGGCGGCGGTCTTGCCCAAAGTGGCAATGCCGCCCCCGTACATTTTCCCTGTATACCGGCAAGTTCCGTCGCTGAGGGCGAGAACCTGAAACTCGGCCTCGACGGGGGATTGTCCAGCAAGACCGGATTTGCCGCCCAAGGCGGCACGGAGGCGAGCGCCTGTGCCTGCTGCATGGGCCGCTGCAGCCACTTCGGGGTCGTGGAACAGACCCATCAGAACGCCTCTCGCCCCGGCCCCGACCAGCGTCTTCAGCAGGCCGGTGGTGTCCGAGGTGCCGCCCGCTCCGGGATTATCCTGAACATCGGCCAGAACGATCGGCTTGTTCGGGGCCTGTCGCACCAGAGCCGCGGCCGCGTCGAGCGAAAGCATGGTGATGGCGATCTGGGGTTCGCAGGTTTCGAACAGCGTCAGGATTTCATCTGCGGCACGGTCGGCATGCCGGGCGGTTGCGGCATAGGTCACGCAGGAGGGGCCGGTGTCGGGGATGTCGGCGGCAGTGAAGCCGAGGGCGATGTCGGCCGAAACGCCGCGACCGGTCAGCTGCGGCAGGATATCGTAGATCCGGTCAAACGGTGCGGCGCCTGTGTACTGCGCGTGCAACGGAATCAGATAGGGGATCTGGCGGAAGGATTTGAACGGCCTTTCGCCTGCCAGCAGGCGTTGCAGCATCGGCAGGCAGCGCGCGCCGGTTTCGGCCATGTCGAGATGCGGATAGGTCCGGTAGATCGCGAGGTAATCGGCGATCTCGACCATTTCGGGCGAGATGTTGGCGTGCAGGTCGAGGCTGGCGATCAGAGGGGTGTTCGGGCCCACCAAATCGCGCACGCGGCGCAGCACTTCGCCTTCGCCATCAGCGAGACTTTCTGTGACCATCGCGCCATGCAGGTCGAGATAGACCGCATCCAGCGGCCCTGACGCGCGCAGGCCATCCAGCAGCATGCCACAAATCGTTTCAAACGCGTGGTCGGTGACATGGGCCGAAGGTTCGGCGGCGCACCACAGGATCGGGGCAAGTTCCATTCCGGCGCCTTGGGCGGCGGTGGCAAAGCCCGCGATGGGCAGGTTCATGCCCCGCGTCCGCGAAACAACATGGGGGCCGTGCAGCATCTCGGGCCAGGAATCGGCCATCTGGAATTCGGCGAGGCCGGCCCTGGTCACACCAAAGCAGTTGGTTTCGTGTTGAAATCCGGCAATTGCGATGCGGGGTCTGGTCATTGGGCGCCCGTGAGTTCCGGCTCGGACGCGGTTTTGCGAAACACGGTCTGGCCCCGTCGAATGGTCTGGATGACGCGAGTGTTGTTCAGTTGATCTGGTTCGATGAGCGGATTGCGGTCGAGTATGGCGAAATCGGCGATTTTGCCCGGTTCGATCGAGCCGCGCACATCTTCCTTGAACACCTGCCAGGCGGCGTCGATGGTCTGGGCGCGCAGGGCTGACAGGACGCTTGTCTTTTGGCCGTCGCCCAGCACCCTGCCGCCGGATGTCAGCCGGTTCACTGCGCAATGGGCCAGATGGATCGGTCGCGTGGGTGTAACGGAGGCGTCGTTGTGGATGGTGTAGCGGACGCCAAATCGTTCGGCAGAGGCCGCAGGCGATATCCGATCTGCGCGGTCCGGTCCCAAGAACGTGTCGTAATGGCGGTCGCCCCAGAAATGAACATGGGCGGAGAAAAAGCTGACGGTGATCCCGAGGCGGGCCATCTGCTGCAACTGGTCGTCGCGCAGGGTCTGGCCGTGAATGATCGTGTGACGGTGATCAGCGCGCGGGTGATCGGCAAGCGCCCTTTCGACGGCGGTGATGAACATGCCCGCCCCGGCATCGCCGTTGCAATGGCAATGGATCTGAAAGCCCATGCCATGCAGTTTGGCAACCTGCGCGTCGAGATCGGCTTGCGTCGTATACGGCATGCCGCAAGGGTTTTGTGGGTCGAGAGGTGTGTGGTATGGCGCGCTCAGATACGCGGTTTGCAATTGAAAGGCCCCGTCAGCGAACAGCTTGCGCGCACCAAGGGTGAAATGGGGATTACCGGGCCAGATCAGCGGCTCGGGTCCCTGGCTGAGGGCCGGTTCCAGTTCGCCGATCGGTAGCAGTTCCAGGTCGATGCCGGGATCGGTTTCGGCGGGCAGGCTGGCGAAGTGTTCTAGCAACTCACGCGAAGCCCAGGCGTTCTGGGCATAGGTGACGCCGTGGGCGAGGTATTCGTCGCGGCAAGCGGCAAAGCCCTGCCAGAACCGGTCGCGGTCGATCAGGAAGTTTGTGTCGCCCATTTCGCGCATCGCCGACAGCCCTTCGACGAGTCCGGTCAGCGTGCCGGTTTCGGGGTCGCGGCCAAAGCGCCCGCCGAGGGGGTCGGGCGTGTCGCGGTTCACGCCGTGCAGTTTCAGCGCCAGAGAGTTCGCCGCCCCGTTATGTCCGGAGGCGTGGAGAACCCACACCGGATGCGTCAGCGATACGTCGTCAAGTTCCTGCCGCGTTGGCATGCGGGTTTCGGCGAAGGCGGTATTGTCGAACAGAACGCCCATGACCCATTCGCCGTCCGGCGATTGCGCCGCCTTGGCGCGCAGCTTGGCAAGGGCCGTAGACATGTCGGCACAATCCCCGCGCGGGGGGGAGGCCAGATCGACGCGGAAGAGTTTGATGAAGCCGGGATCGGGGAAATGCCCGTGCGGGTCAATGAAGGCCGGGATCAGGGTTTGCCCCTGCAGATCGTGTTCCAGCGTTCCAGCGGGCATCCGGGCGCGCAGGTCTGCTTCGGCTCCGACAGCGCGGATCGTTTCGCCCACGGTCAGCGCCGCCTCGGGGCTGGAATTCCCGGCGTCCATCGTAAGGATCAGGCCGTTGAAATAGAGTGTGGATGTCATCGCGGTCCCGGTTCAGTCATTTCCGTCTTGGCGTGCGCGCAGGACGTGTCCCCGCCTCTCAAGCAGGGGGCGGGAAGGATAGTCGATCAGCGTCAAGCCACCATCAACAACCAGCGTCTGGCCGGTGATGAAACTGGCGTCGTCCGATGCCAGAAAGGCCACAGCGCCGGCGATTTCAGCCCCGGTGCCCATGCGGTTGAGGAGCGACGGCGGCAAATCCCAGTTGCCGTCCATGTTGCCTGACGCGCGGGCCGTCACTTCGGTTTCGATCCAGCCGGGACTGACCGCGTTGATCCGTACAGGCGCGGCTTCGGCGGCAAAGGCGCGGGTCAGCGCCTCGACCCCGGCCTTGGCGACACCGTAAAGGCCCCAGTTGCCGTGCAGGGAAGAGGTGGAGGAGATGTTGACCACCGATCCACCCGAGGCGCGCAAAAGCGGCAGGCAATGGGCGGTCATCAGGTAAGCGCTGTCCTGATTGGCGCCCCGGACCCGGTTCCAGCGGGTGCCAGGACTGTCGCCCGGATCATGTTCGGTCCGCAGGCTGCCAAGGCCTGCATTGTTGACCAGAACGTCGAGCCGCGACAGCCCTGAAACAAGATCGGTCACCGCGTCTTCGTGCGACAGGTCCACGGACAGGAAACGGCAGGTCCACCCCGTCGCGACGAGCTTATCCACCGCCGCATCGCCCTTGGCCTGGTCGCGTCCGACAAGAATCAGCTTTGCGCCCTCCTGCGCGAAGCGTTGGGCGATGGCAAAACCGATGCCGGTATGGCCGCCGGTCACCAGAACCGTTTTGCTGGCGAACCGTTTCATGCCGCTTGTCCGGGCTGCAACGGGGCTAGACAACGCAGGCCGTGGCCGTTTTCGACTTCCCATACCGGGGTTTGGGTGCAGATCGCTTGCGCGAACGGGCAGCGCTCGCGAAACTCGCAACCCGAGGGTCGGTTGAGCAGGCTGGGTGGCTCGCCCTTGAGGGCGATGCGTTCGAGACGCGCGTCTGGGTCCGGTTCGGGGTTGGCGCTCAACAGGCAGCGGGTATAGGGGTGGCGCGGGTCGTGGAAGATCGCCTCGGTGGTGCCTTCCTCGACCAGACGGCCAAGATACATGATGCCCATGCGGTCCGACACGTGGCGCACCACGTTGAGATTGTGGGTGATGATCACCATCGCCAGCCCCAGCCGTTCGCGCAGGTCGTTGAGCAGGTTCAAAAGCTCGCCCTGCACCGACACGTCCAGACCGGCAGTGGGTTCGTCGGCAAGGATCAGCCGGGGTTCCAACGCCAGCGCGCGCGCGACGCCGACGCGACGCGCCTGACCGCCCGACAGCTGATAGGGGTATCGGTCGGCGAAATGGGCGGGCAGGTTCACCATTTCCAGCAGGCGTTTTGCCTCGGCATCCAGATCGCGGTCCTTCAGGCTCTGAATGCGGTAGGGTTCGGTGATAAGGCTGCCGATGGTCAGGCGCGGTGACAGGGACCCGACCGGGTCCTGGAACATCATGGCGATATCCTTGCGCAACGGGCGCAGGGCGCGTTCGGACGCGCCCCGGATTTCCTGTCCGTCGAACCTGACCGAGCCTTCCTGCGCCGGGGCCAGCCCGGCAATGGCGCGGATCACGGTTGTCTTGCCCGAACCGCTTTCCCCCACAAGCGCATAAGTTTCACCCGCCTCCACTGCAAAGCTGACCCCGGCCAGAACGTTGACGGGGCCATAGCTGGTTTTTAGGTCGCGAACGTCCAACAGGCTCATGACATCGCCTCCTCGTGGTTCAGCCAGCAGGCGGCGTGATGACCCTGACGCAACTGTTCCAGAGGCGGTATCTGGGTGGCGCAGTGGGGCATCGCCTGATCGCAGCGGTCGCGGAAGATGCAGCCGTCGGGCAGGTTGGCCAGATCGGGCACCTCGCCCGGGATGGTGGGCAGGACTCGGGCGCGTTCCTTGATATGGCCCGGATCGCAGTCGATCAGCCGTCCGGTGTAGGGGTGTTTGGGATTGTGGAAGATTTCGCGCACATCGCCGCTTTCCACGACTGCACCAGCGTACATCACCACCACTCGGTCGCAGAGCTCCGCAATGACGCCAAGGTGGTGCGAGATGAACAGGATGGCACAGTTGAATTCGCGTTGCAGTTCCTGCAGGCGTTCGATGATCTGCACTTCGAGTGTGGCATCCAACGCGGTTGTCGGTTCGTCCGCGATCAGCAGGTCGGGTTCGGACATCAGCGCCATGGCGATGGCGATGCGCTGTCGCATACCGCCCGAGAATTCATGCGGGAACTGGTTCAGTCGCGCCTCGGGGTCGGGGATGCCCACCGCGCCCAGCATCCCGGCGGCGCGGGCGCGTTTTTCGGCCCTGGGCGCGTTTGATCGGTGCTGGATGTCCACCATCTGCTGGCCGATGCTGAGCACGGGGTTGTGCGTCTGCATCGGGTCCTGAAACACTATGGAGATATCCGCGCCGCGCAAATTGCGCATCTTGCGTTCGGGCAGGGCCAGAAGGTTCTGGCCCTTGAACCGCACTTCGCCCTGTCGGAACCGGGTGTTGGGTGCGGTCAGGCGCAGGATCGAGGAGATCAGGGTTGATTTGCCACAGCCGCTCTCGCCCACGATGCCCACGATCTCTCCCTCGCGGACATCGAAGGTGATGTCGCGCAGGGCTTTCAGGTCGCCGCGGGCAGTTTCGTAATCGACGCTGAGGCGGTCGATTTCCAGAAGGGTCTCGGTCATCGTTGTTTCCTCAGTTTCGGATCGACCACGTCACGCAGGGACTCGCCCAGGAAGGTGAAGCCGAGCGTGGCCAGGATGATCGGCAGGCCGCCACCCACCACCAGCCAGGGCGTCTGCCGGATCAGCGAATAGCCGTCTTTCAGCAGCGCGCCCCAGCTGGGGGTCGGCGGCTTGACGCCAAGGCCCAGGAAGGAGAGGCCAGCTTCAAGCGCGATCACGGTGGGGATGTCCATTGCGGCCAGTACGGCCAGTACACCAACGATATTGGGCAGCATGTGAACGCCCAGAATGCGGCTCATGCTGGCGCCCATCGAACGTTCGGCAAGGATGAATTCGGAGTTACGCAGGGTCAGCGTCTGAGTACGGGCCACCCGGCCATAGGTGGGGATCGAGGTGGCCATAACCACGAAAACCACGGTTTGCAGGCTGGGCCCGATCAACGCCACCACGGCCAGTGCGAACATCACTGTCGGGAAGGACCGAATGGTGTCGAAGAAAAGCATCAGGATATTGTCGAGCCATTTCGGCCCGTAGCCTGCGATCATGCCCAGTGTCAGGCCGATGGCCATGGCACCGAACACCGCCGGAAGCGCCACCTTGAGCGCGACCTGCCCACCCATGATCACGCGGGAAAACGTGTCGCGGCCCAACTGATCGGTGCCGAGAGGATGGGCCAGTGACGGCCCCTGAAGCCGCGCCTGAATGTCCATCGCAACCGGGTCATAGGGTACGATCCAGGCGGCGAAGACGGCGCAGAACACGATGGTGCCGACGATGATCAGCCCCATCAGGCCAAGCGGGTCGCGCGCGACGCCGTGGATGATCTGGCCCAGTTCGGAACGGGATTTGGTCATGTCACGCTCCTTACTTGGCCGTGCGGGCGCGGGGGTCGAGCCAGGCGTTGACCAGGTCGGCCAGTGCCGTGGACGCTACGAACAGCGCGGTTGAGATAAGCACCGACCCCATCACGATCGGATAGTTGCGGGTAGTGATCGAGTCGATTACCAGCTTGCCCAGACCGGGGCGGGCAAAGACGATCTCGGCAAAGACGGCGGAGGAGAGCAGGAAGCCCATGCCGACGCCGATCACGGTCACGACCGGCAGGATGGCGATGCGCAGCGCATAGACCATGACCACGCGCCGTTCGTTGATGCCAAATGCACGGGCAGTACGGACGTGGTTCTCTCCCATCACCTCGAGCATCGAGGCGCGCACCAGCCGGGCGATATAGCCCACCCAACTGAGCCCGATGGCGAAGGCAGGCAGAACCAGGTGATCGAGGCGATCCCAGAAACCTTCACCCGCGCCGATGGCGGGAAACCATTGCAGATGAACCGCAAAGACCAAAAGCGACAACAGCGCCACCACAAAGGCGGGCGCGGCCACAAAACTGACCGAAACGGCGGCGGCAACGCGGTCGATCAGCGTATTGGGATGTGCCGCGGCATAGGCGCCGAGCGCGATGCCAAGGGCCGCCGACCAGGTGATCGAGGCGAAGATTAGCCAAAGTGTGTGCGGCAGTTGCTCGAACACAATATCCGTCACCGAGCGCCCGGAAAAGACGTCGATACCCAGATCGCCCTGAAGGAGGTTGCCATAGAAGATGACGAGCTGTTTCCAGATCGGCTGATCCAGCGCCAGTTCGGCGGTCAGGCGGGCCTGAAGCTCGGGCGTGGCGCGCGGCCCCAGCATGATCTGGACGGGGTCGCCGGGAACGGCGCGGATCATCAGGAACATGACGGTGACCGCCACGAACAGGATGAGCAACGCCAGCCCGAAGCGACGGGTTGCGAAATTCAGCATGGCCGCATGGCTCCTTTGGCTTGTGCGGTCGATTGCCGCTCCCGGCCACCACGAAATCGCATGGCCGGGACCGATTGGCGAAACAGGTTACGACTTGCCAAAGTACCGCAGTAGCGCCAAACCGTCGGGGCGCAGCGCCGGGGCAACGCCTGCCGAATGGATCACCGGTGTTGCCTCGTGGGTCAGGAAGCGATAGGCGCCGCTTTCCTCCATCAGATCCTGCGCACGCTGGTACATCGCCGCGCGTTTGGCGTTGTCAGTTTCCTGATAGGCCGAGTTGTGGATCTGGTCGAACTCTTCGTTCTTGAACCGCTCCCAGTTCCAGATGCCGGCCTGTTCCGTGGTGAACCAGGCGGTGGCATAATAGGGATCCGGCGTCATCGAGAAGCGGTTCAGAACCAGTTGCAGGTCTTCGTTGTCGCCGCTGGCCCAGAAGGCCCCGGATTCCAGCACGTTGACCTCAACCGTGATGCCAATCTGTGCCAGCGTGGCCTGAATGACCTGCGCGGCGGTGGTGAAGGTGGTCTTGTTCAGCGTGTCGAGTTTGAGCGTGACGTTGGTTTCACCGGATTCAGCCAACAGCTCGGCTGCTTTGGCGAAATCGGCCTGCGGCGGCACCAGAGATTTCTCGCGATGCCCGGCAAGGCCCGGTGCGATGATGCCAGTTGATGGCTCGACCGCGCCGAAATAGGCCGCCTGCAGAACGGTGGGCACGTCGATGGCATGCTGGATCGCTTGACGCAGTTTCGGATTCTGCAGTTTGGGATGATCCAGATTCATGCCCAGCCACGCATAGTAGAGCGACGGGTATTCCAGAAGGGTTCCGCCATTCGGCACACCAGCGCGATAGCGCTCGACCGAGCCCAGAGATACACGGGTGAAGTCCAGCTCGCCTGCCTCGAACGCGATCTCGGCAGTGTTCTCGTCGTCGATCGGATAGATCTCGATCGTATCCCAGACCGGCGCATCGCCCTTCCAGTCGGGATTGCGCTTGAGAACGGTCTTTTCCTTGGGCGACCAGCTGGCCCGCAGATAGGGACCGGATTCCGCCACCGGGTCGGCGCCGATGCGGCCGCCTGCGGCCTCGGTCGCCGCCTTGGAGACGATGTTGCCGGTGATATAGGGCAATGCGATGGTCCAGAGCGGGGCGAAGGGTTCGTTCAGAACGATGGTGCCTTCGCGCTCTCCGGTCACTTCGACATGGCTGAGCGGACCCATGTCGGGCTTGTTGGGGCTTTCGGTGGCGTCATCGACGATGCGTTCAAAGCTGAATTTCACATCTTCGGCGGTCATCGCGCCATGGCCGTTGGTAAAGCCGATGTCGTCGCGCAGGGCGAATTTGATATGTGTCGGGTCGACCTGTTCGATCATCGCGGCGGCGTCCAGTTGCCAGCCCCATTCGCGGCCCGGCTTGTACTGGATCAGCTTGTTGTAGATGGCGGCGTGTACCTCTTCCTCGACCACGCCAACGCTGTGCGCGGGGTCCATGTTCTGCGCGTCACCATAGGAGCGCACGCGCAAGACACCGTCAGTGGCGGCAAAGGCCCGTTGTGCCCATCCCATTGGCAAGGCCGTGGCCGCACCCAGCGCTGTCGCGCCTTTCAGAAATCCACGACGGCCCACTGCCGCCTTGGTCCATTCGATCTTCATGGTATCCTCCCTTGGATCAGATCTTGGGTCAAAGAAGCCCGCGTGGAACGGTTTCGGACCATTCCTTTGTCAGGACTTCGGAGTCGTTCGCGCCTTCGGTGGCGCGCAGTTTCCGGCGCAGGTGAAACATGTCGCCGTCACAGGTCATGCAGCTTTCGGTCTCGATGGCAACTTGCCAGTCGCCGCGTTCAAAGGTAAAACGCCACTCTGCCTTGAACTCGGCCGAGGCGGGGTCGTCGGGGTGTATGCCGTAGTGCATAGTAACATGACTGCCGACGATCAGCCCGTGATAGGGATCGCGTGCCTTGCCGTAATCGTCGAAGGTGTCCAGAACCACCCGCCCCTCCTTGGTGACGTGGCGGTTCGACGTGCCGGATGGCGGGCGCAACTGCTCGGCTGCGAGCACCGGGAACGCCTGCGCAGTAGTGGGATTGGCGGGCTCGATTTCCTGCATGACTTGCCGCACGGGCAGGTGCAGGGTGCAGTTTTGCAGATGCAGCGACACGCGGGTCGTCTGTGGTGAAGGCCAGACGATCGGCCAGTAGGACGTTGACAGCGACAGTCGCAGGATGTGGCCCTCCCGCAGGTGGTGGGCGCATTCGTTCAACTCGACCTCGGCCTCGTAAATCCGACCGGGCACCAGTGGCTCGGGCGTTTCGTGGCTGTTGTAGTGGCACAGGTTGAGCGGACGATAGGTAATCCGCTGTGACACGCCCTCGGGCGAGACATCACACAGCCGTGCCACCAGCTGCGCCACGGGCTTGTCGACGGAAAATGCGAACTTCAGGCACGGTCGACCCAGCAGTTCCAGCGGGGCGTCTAGCGGCGCGGTATCAAAGCAGGTCGACAAGGCATCGTCAGAGGTCTGATCTTCTGCCAGTTCGTTGTCGATTCGCATGCCGGGGCAGAAATATCCCGCCGCTTGTCCAGTGTGGGCGGGAGAAGCAACATCAACCGTGCCTGCTGTAGGGACGTCGGCAAAGCCGCCGGGGGCAAGGTGCAGGACGCGATCCTTCACGTTTGGCGAGGGCCAGATCGCCTCGGCGATCCAGCGGCCCGTGCGCGGCTTGTTTTCCTTGGTCGGGTTGAAATGTTCCTGCATGAAGGTGCGGTAGTCTGGCAGGTCTTCGGCGCCGTTCTGTTCCCGCTTCAGCCAGCGGTCGAACCAGCCAATCACCTCGGAATGGAAATCCGCCGGGTCGAGCTTGGAGATATGGGGATAGCGATGCTCCCACGGGCCGATGATGGCTTTGGCGGGCACGGTCAGATTGGCCGCAAGAGCGGGCGGTGCGTTCACGTAGGCGTCGGCCCAACCGGTGATGGCGAGGGTCGGGGCTTGAATGGCGGACCAGTCCTCGCATACCGAACCGTGTATCCAGAACGCGTCGCGGGTGGGGTGGCGCAACCAGTCAACTGAAGAAAAAGGCACGTTTTCGAGCCGCGCGATCCAGTCCTCGCGCCAGTCAGGGCGAAGGTCCGGGTCTGCTGGTCGGGTGAGATAGGCGAACATCTGACTGCCCCAATTGGCATTGTCACTCAGCAAACAACCACCCATGAAATGGATGTCATCGGCATAGCGGTCCACTGTCGAGGCCACGCTGACCACCGCCTTGAGCGGTTCGGGGTGGCGAAAGGCCAATTGCAGCCCGTTGAAGCCACCCCAAGAAATGCCAATCATGCCGATATTGCCGTCGCACCAATCCTGCGCCGCGATCCAGGCCAGTACCGCTTCGCCGTCGCTGAGTTCCTGTTCGGAATACTCATCGTCAAACCGGCCTTGGCTGTCGCCGGTTCCGGCTATGTCGACCCGTACACAGGCATATCCGGCCTCGGCAAATACCCGGTGAGTGGTCTCGTCCCGGGGCGCGGTGCCGTCGCGTTTGCGATAGGGCAGATATTCGAGGATCGCAGGCGCAGGGGCCGCATCGGGCAGCCATAGCCGGGCGGCCAGCCGACGACCGTCAGGCAGGGTGATCCAGGTATTTTCGGTGACACTGATCGACATGTTGGCCTTTGGATTCGGAAACTTGATGTGCAAGAAGATGACGTGTTCTCGAAAGAAAGAAATTGTGCGATTTTGCGCGATGTGATGCATATTGAAGTGAAATAGCGTCAGGTAGCGAAAGAATTTGCAGCATGTCAGAAAGTTTTTCCCGAAATCTTCGCCAGCTTTGCGCCGAGCATGGCAGCATCTCGCAGATCTGCCGCGACATCGGGCTGAACCGTCAGCAGTTCAACCGCTATCTGAACGGGTCGAGCATGCCTTCGGCGCACAACCTCCGCCGTATCGCCCGCCACTTTGACATGACCGAGGCGCAGCTATTTGCCGCCGCACCGGAGTTTGAAGCGCTTTTGACGCAGTCGTCGCCCGGTCAGGTGGCCTCGCCGTCCAAGACGTTTCTGGAACCATTCCGCGATCAGCAAAAGAATCTCAAACGCTATCTGGGATTCTATCACTCGTTCTTTCGTACCCCGTCCTGGGATGGGGTAATCTTTTGCTCCTTGATCCGGCTGAGCGAACGGGATGGGCTGATCACTATCCGGTCGCATGAAAACGCCACCTCGCCCGACAAAAGCATACGGCAGCTTTCACGCTATGAAGGGCTTGTCACTCTGAGGGGGAACCGGATTTTTGTGACCGAACACGAAAGGGCGCGCGAGGGCAGTGTTGCGCAGACGATACTTTATTCGGCGCACCGGCAGCAACTCAAATACCTGCGCGGTATGACTATGGGGGTCGCGTGGCGCCCCTATCCACGGCCCTATGCGGCCAAAACGATCTGGAAACGGCTACCCGAAAGGGTAACCGCGCGCGAGGCGCTTGCGGCCTGCGGGGTTTATTCCGTTTCAAGCTCGTGGATCGACCCGACGGTTCGCACCTATCTCGATTCCTCGGACAAGGATATGCCTGACCTGCCAGATAGTGTGCTGGTCTGACGGCCCGGTTCCGGTCCGGCGATCCCCAGCAAACTCATCAAGCTTTTGCGTGGGATGGTTCAATAGCACCCTCAGCACAAAGAAAGAAACCTAAAAACTTGCTCCCGAAAAGAGTTTAATCAAAGAACCGCATTCTAGGAGACTAACCTATCATCAATCCATCGAGATGACAGTCTCGTCCCGCAGTTTTCGGTTTTCGGCATCGCGGCGAATGTGCGGCATTGAAGCGGATTTAGAAGCTGGCTGGTAATGCCTGGTTTGCAAATCTTGGCTGCAACCGCCAAGTATTGCTGCGGCGGCAATTGCCGCAGTTGCACATATCAGGATTGCCTGCAAAGCAGCCCGTTTTTAACAACACCCCAAGCGATTATAACTTGCCCAAGTGGCTGGAAAAAGCCTCGACCACGCGCTCATACACATCGCGCTTGAAGGGTACGATTTCGGCGATCAGCTGGTCGGGTTTTTGCCATTTCCAGCGGGTAAATTCAGGGTGGTCGGTTTCGATGTTGATCTGATCGTCAGCGCCGGTGAAGCGCAACAGGAACCATTTCTGTTCCTGCCCGCGATAGCGGCCTTTCCAGATATGGGGCACGATGTCATGGGGCAGGTCATAGGGCAGCCAGCCCTTGGTTTCGGCGATGATTTCGACCAGATCAGCTGTGACCCCGGTTTCTTCCCACAGCTCGCGCAGGGCTGCGACGCGGGGATCTTCGCCTCTGTCCACACCGCCCTGCGGCATTTGCCAGGCGTCCGCGTGGCGGTCGTTGCGCTGTCCCACGAAGATCTTGCCCTCGGCATTCATCAGCATCAGCCCGACGCAGGGGCGATAGGGCAGTTTGGCGATTTCTTCGGGGGTCATGCGCGGCCTCATCGGGTTGTTCCGCCCACCTCTAGCAATCACCGACGCCAAGGCAAAGAGGGTGACGTGGGGTTTCGCGTGACAAAGTTGACGCGAACGTCAATCTAGCGGGCAAATTCAGGAGGGAGAGTTCCGCCATGACTGCGTACCCGAATATGCTAGCCCCGCTGGATCTGGGCTTTACCACGTTGAAAAACCGCGTGCTGATGGGCTCGATGCATACGGGGCTTGAGGAGACCGGCGACTGGAACCGGGTGGCCGAGTTTTACGCCAACCGGGCGCGGGGCGGCGTGGCCTTGATGGTGACGGGTGGGATTGGTCCGAACCCTGAAGGCTCGGTCCTGCCGGGGGCCTCGATGATGGTGAGCGACAAGGACGTGGCGCACCATTCCATCGTGACGCAGCGCGTACATGACGCGGGCGGCAAGATCGCGATGCAGATCCTGCACGCGGGGCGTTATGCCTATGGGCCGAAATGCGTGGCACCCAGCCCGGTGAAATCGCCGATCTCTCCGTTCCCGCCCACTGAGCTGGATGAAGAGGGCATCGAGAAGCAGATCAGCGATATCGTCAACGCCGCCGTACTGGCGCAAAAGGCGGGTTATGACGGGGTCGAGATCATGGGGTCGGAAGGGTACTTCCTGAACCAGTTCCTTGTGACCCATACCAACAAGCGCACCGACCGCTGGGGCGGGTCTTATGAGAACCGGATGCGTCTGCCGATCGAAGTTGTACGCCGCACGCGCAAGGCGGTGGGCACCGATTTCGTCATCATCTACCGGCTGTCGATGATCGATCTGGTACCCAACGGATCGACCCATGACGAGGTGGTGCAACTGGCGCAGGAGATCGAAAAGGCCGGGGCCACGATCATCAACACCGGCATTGGCTGGCACGAGGCGCGGATCCCTACCATTGCCACCAGCGTGCCGCGCGCGGCCTTTGCCTGGGTGACCAAGAAGCTGATGGGCAAGGTGGGGATACCAGTGATCACATCGAACCGGATCAACACCCCCGAGGTGGCCGAAGAGGTTCTGTCGACCGGTTGCGCCGACATGGTCTCGCTGGCCCGCCCGATGCTGGCGGATGCGGATTTCGTGGCCAAGGCGATTGCGGGTGAGGCCGCGAAGATCGCGCCTTGCATTGCCTGCAATCAGGCCTGTCTGGATCACACGTTCAGCGGCAAGCTGACCTCGTGCCTCGTGAACCCGCGCGCCTGTCATGAGACAGAGCTGGTGATTGAACCGGCCAAAACGCGCAAATCCATTGCCATTGTGGGGGCAGGCCCTGCCGGTCTGTCGACCGCAATGATCGCGGCCCAGCGCGGCCACGATGTTACCTTGTTCGACCGCGCTGATGAGGTCGGCGGGCAGCTGAACATGGCCAAGCAGGTGCCGGGGAAAGAAGAATTCTGGGGCCTTGTCGACTGGTACCGCACCATGATGGATGATCTGGGCGTGACCGTCGAACTGAACCGCGAGGTAGGCGCAGATGACCTGACCGGCTTTGACGAGGTGGTCATCGCCACCGGTGTCAGCCCGCGTGATCCGCAGATACCGGGGCAGGATCGGGACAACGTGCTGAGTTACATCGACTTACTGCGCGGCAAGGCCGTGGTTGGCAAGTCTGCTGCCGTGATCGGGGCCGGTGGTATCGGTTTTGATGTGTCCGAGTTCCTGTTGGAAGAGGGTCACAGCGCCACGACCGACCTGCCCTTGTGGATGAAGGAATGGGGCGTGACGGACCCGGCTGAACACCGTGCGGGGTTGGCGCCCGATGGGCCGCAACCCAGCGCGCCCGCGCGTCAGGTCACCTTGTTGCAGCGCAAGAAACAGGCGCATGGAAAGGGTCTTGGCAAAACCACCGGCTGGATTCACCGGGCAACACTGAAGATGAAGAACGTCAATTTCGTGGGCGGCGTGAATTATGAGCGCATCGACGATGACGGTCTGCATGTCAGCTTTGGCGAAGAGCGCGCGGACCCGACGGTGATTGCGGCCGACACCATAGTGCTGTGTGCCGGTCAGGTGTCCGAACGGTCACTGGCGGACGCGCTGATCGAGCAGGGTATCACCCCACATGTGATCGGGGGTGCGGATGTCGCCGCCGAGTTGGACGCCAAGCGCGCGATCAATCAGGGCACGCGGCTGGCGGCTACATTCTAGCAACTGTAAATCTCAAGATTTTCGCAGATCGTTTTCGGGACGCGGAAAAGCCAAATAAGGTCATCATCACAGCAGTCGCTAGAAAGCTGGTCACAATCGTGAACGCACTCCTCAAATCTCAGCAAAACCGGTCGGCTCAGGCCGCTTGGGAAATACAGTTGCTAGAAACGCTTTAAGGCCGGTCGCTGTTGAAGATAGAGACGGCGACCTTCCAGGTACCATCGGGCTGACGTTTCAGGACGTTGACGAACTTGCCCTCTTCGGGCGGGGTTGCACCGATGACGGCGTAGGTTCCGATCTGATAGGCCATGTCGCCCTCGACACCGTATTCGATCAGCGCATTGGTATGGGTGCCACCGTCGGAGACTTCCATCCGCGAGCGGTAGACTTCCTCGAACGCGGCGCGGCCGCGGATCATGGGCTGACCGGGCGCCAGCAGGACGACATCCTCGGTAAAGAACGCGGCGCAGGCCGCGGCGTCACCCCGGTTGAAGGCGTCGTTATACGCCGCGTCGAAGTCTTCGAGTAACTTTTTCATGTCCATGGTCAAAACCCTCAATCACCAATCCCGGCGCGTGGGCGCAATAGCTGCGGCACCGCTTTACAGCCCCATCGTAACACGAAACGCGCGGCCACCAGGCCGGCTGGATGCGATTGCCGGAGGGCGCAACGGCAACAGGCCGGGGGATACCCGGCCTGACGCATTGACGAGGGCCGCAGCGCGGTGCGAAGACAGGCGCTGCCGCCTGCCGGATCAGCGGTTCAGATCGACGGGGATCTCGACCTCGATCTCGCCGGCGTTTTCAAAGATCAGCGTGACCGGGATCGTTGCGCCCTGCTCGAAGGGAGCCTTGATCCCCATGAACATCACATGGTCGCCGCCGCGCTGCAGATTGTGGGCCTCGTTCGCGGGAATGACGAAACCTTCTTCGACATGGACCATCTGGGCCACGCCTTCGGAGTTGATCTGGTGAGTGTGCAGCTCGACGCGGCCGGCCACGCCCGATTTCGCGTCAATCAGACGGTCATCGGCATCAGACTGGTTCGTGATGGTCATGAATGCGGCCCCGGCCTTGGCATTCTTGCCTGACGAGCGGGCATAGGCGTCTTCGATCACGATCGCGCCGTCGGCCAGCGCGGCACCGGCCAGGGTCAGGATTGCAACTGCGGTAAGCAGGGTGGATTTGAGCGACATGGCGTCTCTCCCATTGTCTTGATTGTCTGTATTGCGAGTTGAATGCGAAAATCAGACAACAAGTGGAGGCGCGCGCGCGGCGGCGTGCAGATGCGGTACAGGAGCGTTCAGATCTATTGCGTAAAGGGCTGCGGGCCGGTCGTGATCCGGTGCGGCGGGCAGCGGTGACTGGTCCAGCAGAACCGCACCCAAAAGGGTCAGGGCATAGTCGGGGCAGTAATGCGGCGGTTTCGTCGGCTGGCCCTGTTCGTCCATGTAGACCATGACCGGGCCAGTGCCGGTGCACAGTTCCATCTGGCCCATAGCGGCGCTCATCCCGCGCGAAACGGCAAGGCTTTGGCCAGTGAGGACCAGCAGCAACGACAACACAAGCGCCAGATATGGGCGGAACGGATGGTTCATTTGAGTCATTGCATACGCCTTGCGGACGCGGTGCTTCAAGCGCATTGCGCGACCCTGCGACAGCAGGGCGCTGGGGCCCCTGGCGGACGCGGGGTCAACCACTGATATAGCGTTCCAGTTGTTCGATCACGAATTGCTGGTCGCTGATGATGCTTTTGACCAGATCGCCCATCGACACAATACCCACAAGTTGCCCCTGATCCATCACCGGCAAATGGCGCACGCGCAGGTCGGTCATGACCGCCATCGCCTCCTGCACGGTCTGGTCGGGCGGCGCGTAGGAGACCCGGGTCGCCATGACATCACCCACCCGTGTTTTCGGAGAGGAGCGGCCTTTGAGGAACACTTCGCGCGCATAGTGGCGTTCGGTGAAAATCCCCATCACCTTGCCGCCCTGCACTACCACGATTGCACCGACATCGGCGTCGGCCATTTTCTGGATGGCATCCAGAACCGTCGCGGTCGGATGAATTGTCAGAACCTTCTGACTTTTGGAATTGAGCAATTGCTGAAGTGTCGGCATGGTCCTCTACCTCGCTCAGTAGATGGTGACCCGATGAAAAATCATTGCCACAAACCGTAAAAAAAACAATGATTCAGATCAACTAATGACCATTCTTTTCAATCTTTTGTACACGCAATAAAAGACCGGAACTCCGCCACAGGAGATGGGCCTACTCCAGACCTTTCCAGAATTTCCGCCGATACTCGGTTTCGGTGGTTGTCTCACCGCTTGCCGCCGCTTTCTTGCGGTCCGGTTCCGGCAGCAGCTCCTGCAGGTAGTCGACGCGTTTCCAGTCAGGGACGGGCGTTTCGACGCCGGGCCGTGGCACGAAATCCGAAGCCTGTTGACGCTGATAGCGGTGGATATAGCGGGGGCAGTTTGTAAAGATGTTTTCCAGATCGACCCGCACCACCAAAAGCGCCCCGGGATAGGTGTCGAACAAGGGCGATGACGTCGACCCTTGTGCCCGCCCGTGCAGGCGCAGGCGACGGGGCTGCTCGAAATCGATGAACAGCATGCCGACTCTGGCGGTATCGGCGATGTTTCCGGCCGAATAGAACATACCGTTGCCGTCATAGATCGGAAAACACAGAGTGCGGTCGTCGAGGATGCGTACGAAGCCGGGTGCGCCGCCCTTGTATGAAACCGAGGGAAAACCGGCGTGGTCGATGGTGGACAGGAAAAAGAAGTCGCTGGCCGTGATGAACCTGCGGTCCATCGGGGCCAGTGCCGAGCGCATGACCCTGTCGTGCAGCGCATCGGCCAGTCTTCGGGTTTCGAACTTGTCCTGCAGATGCCGGTGGGCGCTGGAATAGAACTCTGCCATGAGCGGTCTCCCTTTGGAGCCGCATCCTAGCAGATTTGCAGTTGCCCGTCGCGCGGACAGCACACAAGCAAAAACCCCGTACCGGCATAGTACGGGGTTTCAAAATCCGACTTTCGAAAGCTATCAGGCCGAGGCTTGGGCCTTGGCGATCTCTTTTTTGACTTTCAGCGCGTTGGCGGACAGGTCTTCGTCCTTGGCCTTGGCCAGGAACGCGTCCAGACCACCGCGATGATCAACCGAGCGCAGAGCGGAAGCCGAGATGCGCAGCTTGACGCCACGGCCCAGGGTTTCCGACTGCAGCGTAACATCGTTAAGGTTGGGTAGAAAACGACGCTTGGTTTTATTGTTGGCGTGGCTGACATTGTTGCCAGTCATCGGGCCTTTTCCGGTCAGTTCGCAACGGCGCGACATGGTTACATCCTTTGTTTCTGGTGGCAGGGCATCCGGCCTTCTGCCAAATCACAAGGGGCGCAACCCGAAGTCGCGCCCGAAAACTGGTTGGATGCGTTTAGGAGGAATCGCCGGAAGGGTCAAGATGGCGGATGCGGAATCTTTCAAGAAGCTTGCGAAGTTTGCAAGGTTCGGCGGAATGGCCCGTGCCGGGCCATGCCTTCGGCTTGAGTATTTGAAAAAAGATGAAGTGGGGATCAGGCCCCCGAGAGCGTTGCCAGCATGCGTTCGGCGGCGGCGGCGGGGCTGAGCGTCCCCTGCGCCACTTCGTTGTTGAGCCGTGCCATGTTGGCCCGGGCCTCGGCGGTGTCGAGGCGCGCAAGCAGGGCATGGCGCACTTCCTGATCGAACCAGTAGCGGGCCTGTGCGGAGCGATTGGCATCCCAGTGGCTGTTTTCCTTGCGCCAGTCGACCAGCGCCTGCATTTCAACCCATGCCTCGGCCAGCCCCTGTTCTTCGACCGCCGAGACCATCAGAGCCTTGGGAAAACCGGCCGGATCCTGCGGGCGTTTGCGCAGCAGCCGCAGCGCGCCGGCATAATCGGCGCAGGTTCGGACCGCGGTTTCCCTAAGGGCACCGTCTGCCTTGTTGACGAGAATCAAGTCGGCCATTTCCATGATGCCGCGCTTGACGCCCTGCAACTCGTCGCCACCGGCGGGCGCCAGCAGCAGCAGGAACAGGTCGGACATTTCCGAGACCACGGTTTCGGACTGGCCGACGCCCACGGTTTCGATCAGGATCACATCAAAGCTTGCCGCCTCGCAGAGCGCCACCGCCTCGCGCGTGCGGCGGGCGACGCCGCCCAGGTGGGTCTGGCTGGGGGATGGTCGGATAAACGCATTCCGCTCGCGGCTGAGGCGCTCCATCCGGGTCTTGTCCCCTAGGATCGAGCCGCCGGATCGGGCCGAGCTGGGATCGACTGCAAGCACGGCAACGCGCAGCCCCTGCCCGGTCAGCAGCATGCCGAAGGATTCGATGAAGGTGGATTTGCCCACCCCCGGCGTGCCGGACAGACCGATGCGCAGGGCCTGACGACCGGCGGGGGCAAGATATTCGAGCAGTTCGGTCGCCTGTGCGCGGTGGTCGGGGCGCTTGCTTTCGACCAGGGTGATCGCGCGCGCCAGCGCCCGGCGGTCGCCGGTCAGTACCTTGTCGCCAAGCTCTGCGATGTTCATGCGCGCCCCCTTCCCGGAATTTTGCCCTTGATGACGTAGCGGGACGGGGTTTGTCCAGTGTCGGAAGCGGCGGGATTTGCCGCAGGCGAACTGGACGCCGGTCTGTGCTTTGGCGATAAGACGGCATGGACCAATTGCCGATAGATGATGCCCTGCCCGATCTGATTGCCGCGCTGAAAGCGCGCGGGCGGGCGGTGTTGCAGGCTCCGCCGGGGGCAGGCAAGACCACAAAAGTGCCACTGGCGATGCTGGAGGCAGGGCTGTGCGAGGGCCGCATCGTGATGCTGGAACCGCGCAGGCTGGCGGCGCGGGCCGCCGCCGAACGCATGGCCGAGACGCTGGGGGAACGCGCGGGCGAGACCGTGGGGTATCGCGTTCGCGGCGATGCCAGGGTGTCCGGGGCGACGCGGATCGAGGTCGTGACCGAAGGCATCCTTACCCGGATGCTGCAATCCGAACCGGACCTGCCCGGCGTGAGCGCGGTGATATTTGACGAGTTTCACGAACGCTCCCTGAATGCCGATTTGGGACTGGCGCTGTGTCTGGAAGTGGCGGGCGCGCTGCGGGACGACCTGATCCTGCTGGCGATGTCGGCAACCTTGGATGCCGAACCGGTGGCGGTGCTGATGGATGCGCCGTTGGTCAGTTCCGAGGGGCGGAGTTATCCGGTGGAGACACGCTGGCTGGAGCGTCCGCTGGGGCCGCAGGCGCGGCGTCTGGACGCGCTGGCCGATCTGGTCGTCCGGGCCGAGCGGGAGACACGCGGGACAGGCGGTGGGATGCTGGTGTTTCTGCCAGGCGAGGGCGAGATCCGTCGGACCGAGGCGGCGCTGGCGAAACGATTGCCCGAAAGTTGCGTGCTGCGCCCCCTGTTCGGCGCGATGCCCTTTGCCGCGCAGCGGACGGCGATTGCGCCGGTGTCGGCGGGGCGCAAGGTGGTACTGGCGACCTCGATCGCGGAAACCTCGCTGACCATTCCCGACATCCGGGTGGTGATCGATATGGGCCAGGCCCGGCGGGCGCGGTTCGATCCGGGCGCGGGACTGTCACGGCTGGTGACCGAGCGGGTGACGCGGGCAGAGGCGACCCAGCGGGCGGGTCGCGCGGGCCGGGTGGCCGAAGGTGTGTGTTACCGGCTGTGGTCCAGGGGCGAGGACGGGGCGCTGGCCGCCTTTCCACCTGCCGAGATCGAGGCGGCGGACCTGACCGGACTGGCGCTGGAGCTGGCGCTATGGGGGGCCGAGCCGACAGAATTGGCCTTTCTGACGCAGCCGCCCAATGAGGTGATGGCCGAGGCGCGGGCGTTGCTTGCGATGCTGGGCGCGCTGGATGGCAAGGAACGGATTACCGATCACGGGCGGGCGCTGGCCGCCCTGCCCCTGCATCCGCGTCTGGGGCATATGCTGGTGACGGCGGGGGGCGAGGCAGCACCTTTGGCAGCGCTGATGGCCGAACGTGATCCGCTGATGGGCGCGCCGGTGGATCTGAGCCTGCGGCTGGAGGCATTGCGGGACGCAAAGACGTTTCAGCGCAACCGGCCCTATGCGCTGCACATGAGTGTGCTGGAGCGAGTGCGGGCCGAGGCGAAGCGGCTGCGCGGGCAGACGAAATCCTCTGACGAGCGGATGAGCGTCGCGGCCATGGCGGCGCTGGCCTATCCCGACCGTATCGGGCAGCGGCGCAAGGGGGGCACACCCAGGTTCGTTCTGTCGGGCGGCAAAGGCGCCGTGTTGGAGGCCGGAGACGGGCTGGCAGGGGTGCCGTATCTTGTGGCAATCGATACCGATGGCAATCCGCGCGAAGCCCGGGTTCGGCTGGCCGCCCAGATCTCGGAACGGGACATCCGGGAGCTGTTTGGTGAGCAGATTGTCTGGGTGGACGTCTGCGAATGGTCAAGGCGCGACCGCAGGGTGGTGGCGCGGCAACAGGAGCGCTTCGGCGCGATCACGCTGGAGGACCGGGTCTGGAAAGACGCGCCCGACGCGGCGGTGGCAGCGGCGATGCTGGACGGGGTGCGCGATCTGGGCTTGCGGCTGGATGGCGCGGCCGCGCGTCTCGCCGCGCGGGTGGAACTGGTACGGGAAAACGGTGCCGATCTGCCGGATTTTTCCGAACAGGGGCTGCTGGCAAGTCTGGAGGAGTGGTTGTTGCCGATGCTGTCCGGCGTGCGCAGCGCCGAAGAATGGAAGCGGTTCGACCTGCTGCCCGCGCTCAGGACCGCACTGAGCTGGGAGCAGTTGCAGGATCTGGACCGCCGCGCGCCGGGGTCCTTTACCACGCCGCTGGGGCGGAAAGTGCCGATCGACTATGGTGGCGCGGTGCCGGAGATTTCGGTGCGGTTGCAGGAGTTGTTCGGGGTCACGCAGCACCCGGTGATCGGGGGCGAGCCTTTGAAGATCACGCTTTTGTCGCCGGCGCGGCGACCGATCCAGATTACCCGCGATCTGCCGGGATTCTGGGCCGGGTCCTATGCGGACGTGCGCAAGGACATGCGAGCGCAATACCCCAAACATCCCTGGCCGGAGGACCCCACAGCAGCCGACCCGACATTGCGGGCAAAGCCGCGGTCATAGGTGGCTCTGCCCCCGGCGCGGCGAGCCGCGCCTCCCCCGGAGTATCCTCAAAAAGATGAAGTGCGGATCATGTCGGCGGCTTTCTCGGCGATCATGATGACCGGGGAGGCGGTATTGCCGCTGACGATTTTCGGCATGATCGAGGCGTCGATCACGCGCAGACCCGAAAGGCCGTGGACGCGCAGATCTGGTGCGGTGACGGCCATCGGGTCGGCGCCCATCCTGCAGGTTCCGACCGGGTGGAAAATCGTGGTGGCGATGTTTCCGGCCTCGCGCAGAAGGTCGGCATCGGTGGCGATTTCCGGACCCGGCAGGAATTCCTGTGGGCAGTAAGGTTGCAGCGCCCGCGCGGTCATGATCCGGCGCGTCTGTTTGACGGCGGCGACAGCGACCTGTTTGTCGCGCTCGGCGCTGAGGTAGTTGAGGCGGATATGCGGCTGCGGGTCGGGCTGGCTGGTGGTGATGTGGCTGTGGCCCACGCTTTCGGGGCGCAGATTGCAGACCGAGACAGTGATGGCCGGAAACGGGTGCAGAGGGTCGCCGAGCCTGTCCGTGGAGAGCGGCTGGACATGGTATTCGAGATCGGGCGTGGCGAGCGCGGGGTCGGATTTGGTGAAGAGGCCGAACTGGCTAGGCGCCATGCTGAGCGGGCCGGAGCGGGAAAGTGCGTATTTCAGGCCGATACCGATGCGACCCAGCACAGAGTTGGCCGTTTCGTTCAGGGTTTGAGTGCCCGAGACCTTGAACACGGTGCGGATCTGCAGGTGGTCCTGCAGGTTCTCACCCACTCCCGGCAGGTCAAGAATGGGCGTGATACCCAGGGCAGAAAGGCGGTCGGGCTGGCCGATGCCGGACAGCTCCAACAGCTTGGGCGAGTTGATGGCACCCGCGGCGAGCAGCACCTCGGCCCGGGCAGTAACGGTCAGGAGGCGGCCTTTGTAGCGAAAGACGACGCCGGTGACGCGGCGGCCATCCAGGATCAGCCGGTCGGTTGTCGCATGGGTCAGCACCCGCAGGTTGGGGCGTTTTAACGCCGGGCGCAGGAAGGCCTTGGTGGTGTTCCAGCGGACCCCGTTTTTCTGGTTCACCTCGAAGAAACCCGAGCCTTCGTTGTTGCCGGAATTGAAATCCGGGGTGGGGCCGTAGCCGAATTCCTGCGCACCCTCCTGAAAGGCGCGCAGGATGTCCCAGCTGACGCGCTGGGTGGTCACCTTCCACTCGCCCCCTGCCCCGTGGAGATTGGTCTCGCCCTTGTGGTGATCCTCGGATTTGCGGAAATAGGGCAGCACGTCGTCCCAGCCCCAACCCGTATTGCCCATCTGCCGCCAGCCGTCGTAATCGGCGGCCTGCCCGCGCATGTAGATCATGCCGTTGATCGAGGTGCAGCCGCCCAGAACCTTGCCGCGTGGATAGACCAGCGAGCGACCGTTCAGCCCTGGTTCCTCGGCTGTCTTCATCATCCAGTCGACGCGGGGATTGCCGATGCAATAGAGGTAACCCACGGGGATATGCACCCAGTGATAGAGGTCGTTGCCGCCCGCTTCGAGCAACAACACCCGAGTATCGGGATTTTCGCTCAGGCGGTTGGCGAGCACGCAGCCGGCGGTACCTCCACCGACGATCACATAGTCATAGTCCCCTGTCAGCTGTTCGGTCATGGTGCTCTCTCCTTACCCGCCAGCTTGCCGATTGGGGCGGGGGATGCAATGGGGGTGTTCGGGCATTTTCCGGTAACCTTCGCAGACAGCCGTGGTCACGATTAAAGACGCGTGCGGTTTGTGCTATGCTTACGGACATGCTCAACTTGACCTCGGTCCAATCGGTGGAGGTGAACGGCACCGTTCTTGCTGCTTTGGAAAAAGGTGGCGGCGACCCGTTGGTGCTTGTGCATGGCAGCGCGTCGGATTTGCGAACATGGTCCCATCAGATCGATGTTTTTCCGCAACGCTTTCGCACTATCGCCTATAGCCGCCGCTTTCACGCGCCCAACGCGCCAATACCGTCAGATGCGCCCGATCCCATTCAAGCCCATGTCGATGATCTTGCCGCTCTATTCAGAGCAATGGATGCCGGGCCTGCGCATGTCGTCGGGCATTCCTGGGGCGCGCTTGTTTCACTTTTGGCCGCCGAGCAAGTACCAGCGCTGTTTCGCAGTCTCATCCTGATTGAACCGCCAGCGATTTCGATGCACGTGAGCATTCCGCCGACGGCAAATCAATTGATCCGGCTTCTGGTTTCGGAGCCCCGGCTTGCCTTCGCAATCATGAAATTCGGTGCACGAACCGTCGGCCCTTCGGAAAAGGCTTTCCGCAGGGGGGAGGACAAACTGGCTGTTGAAATCTTTGCCCGAGGGGTGCTGGGCGAGCGGTATTTCGAAGCCTTGTCGGAGGAACGTTTTGCGCAGGTCTGGGACAATCGGGGGCCTGACCGCGCACTGGCCCTGTATCAGGGGTTCCCTGATCTGCGTGGAAAGACATTCCAGAATGTCCGTGTTCCCGTGTTTCTGATTGGTGGCACCGACAGCCCACCGCTTTTCAAGCTGCTTCTTGACGGGCTGTTCCATTGCCTTTCGGATGCGCGGATCAAAATGATCGAGAACGCATCGCACATCGTTCATGAGGACGCGCCCGAGGCTTTGAATGCATTTATTTTGGAGTTCCTTGACGAAGTCGGACAAGGGCCTATCGCGCCCGCTTGAGCAGAAGATGGAATGGGCGTGTTTTCCGACGCGGAATTCTCAGGAAGGTTTTGTTCCCGAGACGACAAAACTCGGCATTGGGATGGCGACAGCTCCGTCGCGTTCGAACTTGAGAATGCCCTCGGTGACGTCGGATTCGATTGCCTTCACGGCTTGGGGAGTTTGCCGGTCCATGATGATGGGCGTTCGAACGCTGAATTGCAGGAACTCGGCCCAGAAGCCGCTTGCTTGACCATGGTAGCAACTTGGAACGTCGATGACCTGTATATCTTCAAAACCCGCGGCCATCAGTGCCTTTGCGCACAGATCACGGTCGGAATAGGCGAATGCGTCAGGTGACGGCGGGACATCGCTCATGTCCGCGTGCCGCAAGACCGCTCCGAAAACCGTGGCGAACAATGCGGAGTCTTTCGGCGAGCACCACTGGCTGAAGGCGTAGCGCCCGCCGGGCCGGATGACACGGAAGGCTTCGGAAAATGCTTTCGTTGGGTCCGTGAAGTGAAAGACGCCAAAGTTGCAGATTGCGGCGTCATAGCTTTCGTCTTGTGCATCGAGCGCAAGCGCGTCTCCCTCCCGGAAAGGCACGTGTGGAAAGCGTCTGGCTGCGGTCCGGACCATGGATGGCGCAAAATCAACGCCTTCGGCATGCGCCCCGATTGCGTCGGCGGCGCCCGCGGCGAAACCCGGCCCGGTGCAGATGTCGAGCACTTTCAGACCGACGCGTGCGCGAATGGCGCTGAGCAGGGCGGGGATTGCCTGGGTCGTGACACGCGCGGTCAGGGTTTCGTAATTCTCGGCCCGCTTGTCCCAGCCGTCCAATTCCTGTTTGCGAAATTCCTCGAATGCCATGGCCCCCTCCGGTTTACTGCCAAAGCATAACACGAAAATTGCGCGAAAGGCCGGTAACGCCAAAGAAACCAACCGGCCGCTCAACGTTTTAGAGTGCGCCGTTTGTTTTGCGGCCACAAAGCATGTACTCTGGATTGACTTGGCGCTGCTTCCTTCAGGAGGTGCACAATGTTAGTCAGGCGTTTCGTTATCTTTCTGGTCCTGCTTCTGAGCGCGTTACCGTCTCAATCGCGGGCAGAAACACCGCTGGGGTCCACGATTTCCGAGGAAGTCTTTCTGTATTTGAAGGTTAGTTCCGAGGCGGCTCAGAGTTTGTTGCCTGAGGGCTGGACGCTGGCCCCCTGGACAAAAGGCGCTTGGGCGGGGGCCAACCTGCTGATTATCCTGGGTGAAACGCATTCCGATCTGAATCCCGAAGGAAAGCCGCGGCGGGATACCGGCTATCTCAACATGCGGCTGTTTACATGGGGTCGCAACGAAGCGGTCAAGTGGCGTATCTTCAACGCGGGCCGGTTTGCCACCGACGATCTGACCCCAAGTTCGACCACCCGCGTTAGCATGGTCAACATGCGCCGTTCGGTATCGCGGGTTACTGAAAGTCGTGGTCATGCTGCGGTCACCGACCATTGGGAAATCGACGCCGAAAGCGGGACGCTCAGGCTAGAAATGTCATACTCGGGGCTGGCACCGCGATATTCGACGCAGCAAGGGAAGGTGGTTGATCCGGATGCCCCGGAAGGAGACCCGGTCGGTTTTCGGATCAAGCAGATTTCCTATATGATACAGGGGCTGAACCACCCTAACAGTGTTTCGTCCGTTGATCTGGAAAATTCGATCCCGGATCTGTTGCCGCTTTTGGATGGGAACGAAGAAATCCTCGCTATCCGGATATTGCCGGTGAAATTCACCGAGCGTCTTGGGCCCTGAGCCTGCTGGCGGAGCGAAGGAAACTCTCATCGTCGTGTGCATCATAGCAGAACCGGTGTTAAGATCGACTTGCCCCACATGTGCGGGAGTAGAAAGTTATGAACATTTGCGAAGCACGATCGCAGGCTGAGATCAACCACGCGGCAAGTCTCATGCGAGGTTTGTATGAAGCGAACAAAGTTCTCTACCACGACGACCTGGAAACCATCGAAGAGTACTACCGGGGGTCGTGGTTTTTTCAGCGCTCACCACAACTTCCGGCTGTGTACCTTCCGCCGCAAGGAAATGTCCTTGTTGCTTATTTGGGCAGCAAACCGGCGGGAACGGTGGCGACCTATCGAATGGATGGTGAAAACTGTGAGCTGAAATCGATGTTCGTTGCTCCTGCTTTCAGAAAAAGCGGCGTTGCACATGCCCTTTGCGAGGCGGTGATCAAGCTGGCCAGAGAACAAGGATATCTCAACGTCAGGCTAACAACCGGGGAGCGTCAATTGCCAGCCCGACGCCTGTATGAACGGCTGGGGTTCAGGATGGTTGCGCCCTGGGACGTCAATCCGCCCGAAGGCTACGATTACTTTGAGTTGGGCATCGGTTAGGGTGGTGATCTGATCGGGTCGATCTCTGCAACCTGACCGGAGCGGCTTGGGGTAGACTTTCTTTCGACGGTGCTGAACTCTTCAGTTTATCCCGCCTATCCCCACTCGCCATGCGTTTCCCCCGGGCGATCGGTGCGCTCGAACCCGTGATGGCCGAAGAAATCGCGTTGTGCCTGGATCAGGTTGGCGGTGCCGGTGGCCTGGCGGATGCTGTCGTACCAGCCGAGCGCGGCGGAGAGCGCGGGAACCGGCAGGCCCGAGGTGATTGACTGCGCCACGATAGCCCGGAGGCCTTGCAACGCGGGGGCGAGAAGGTCCGGTACGGCCGGGGCGAGGAAGGCTGGGCGTTCGGGCCTTTCACGCAGGGCCGGGGCGAGGTCGTCGAGCAGGGATGAGCGGATTATGCAGCCCGCGCGCCAGATCTCGGCGATGCGGGCAAGATCCAGCGACCAGCCGTATTCGGCCGAGGCGGCGCGAAGGATGTCGAAGCCCTGAAGATGTGCCAGAAGGCGGCCTGCAAAAAGAGCCTGCGTCAGCAAATCTGGATGGGGAGTCGACACTGTGCAATCTGCGGGCGGCAACTGCGCGGCGGCGGCCAGCCGGGCGGGTTTGGCGGACGACCAAGCGCGGGCGCCGACGGCGGCCTCGATAACCGAGGCGGACTGGCCCAGTTTCAGCGCCTCGATCACGGTCCAGCGCCCGGTGCCCTTCTGGCCGGCCCGATCGCGGATCATGTCGACCATCGGTCGGCCCGAGAGCGGATCGGTGGCTAGCAGGACGCGGGCGGTGGCCTCGACCAGGAACGAGGCAAGCGGGCCGGTTTCCCAACGCCGGAACAGCGCGCCGATGCGCGGTGCCTCCCACCCTGCCCCATCGCGCAGGAGGCCGTAGATTTCTGCAATCATCTGCATGTCGGCATATTCGATGCCGTTGTGCACAGTCTTGACGAAATGCCCCGCGCCGTCAGGGCCAAGATGCGCGACGCAAGGATCTCCGTCGAACTTGGCGGCAATCGGCTCCAGCAACGGTCGCAGGTGGTGCCAGCTGTGATCCGAGCCGCCCACCATCATCGAAGGGCCGTGGCGCGCGCCCTCTTCTCCGCCGGAAACGCCCATGCCGACGAAGTGCAGCCCCGTTCCCGCAAACTCTGCCGAGCGGCGGCGGCTGTCGTTGAAATCGGCGTTGCCAGCATCGATCAGGGTATCGCCGGACGACAGAAGCGGGCGGATAGCATCGATCATGGCATCAACCGGCGCGCCCGACGGGATCATCAGCAGAATCAGGCGCGGGGTTTCGAGCTGCGCGACAAACTTTGCCAGGGTTGGGGCCGTGCTGATCCTGTCGGCCAATGGCCCGGCCCGGGTCACGAATGGATCGATCCAGTCCACCTCGCGATTTGTGACGCAGATGGGGATGCCATTTTCGGCAAAGTTCAGGGCCAATGCGCTGCCCATCGTTCCCAGACCGTAGACCCCGATCCTTGCCTTGCCCATGCCTGTCCCCGTGCTGTTTGACCGGCGCAGAATGCGATATGGCGGAAACCGGCGCAACCCGGTGACGGTTGTGGATAAATTCTGCGCCTCCCGTTGAATCCGACCGCGAAACCTTTATTTAAAGCGGCATCGATTTATCAGCGCGAACACGAAATCGGTCCGATGAACAAACGGTTACGGAAAGCTTGGGAAGAGGTTGTGCGACCTCTGGTCCGGCGCCCCGACGGGGTGCAGGTTGCGGCGCTGTGCACGCGGCCCACCAAGCGCGGCGACGAGGTTCTGCTGATCACCAGCCGGGGATCGGGCCGCTGGATCGTGCCCAAGGGCTGGCCCATCGACGGGCTGGACGGGCCGGAAAGCGCACTTCGCGAGGCGTGGGAAGAGGCCGGCGTGCGCAAGGCGAATGTCTGGCAAGACCCGGTGGGACGGTATTCCTATGACAAGGTGCTGGATGACGGGTCGTCGCAGACCGTCCGGACCAGCGTCTACCGGTTGCTGGTCGACAGCCTGTCAGACGAATACCCCGAGGCGCATGAGCGCAAGCGGAAATGGATGTCTCCGGCAGATGCTGCCAACCGGGTGAACGAACCCGAACTGCAGGCCATTCTGCGTCAATTGTAGCGCATTCACGAAGGTTTTTTGACGTTTCTCTTGCGAGTCGGGGGGCAAGCGACTAGTCGCGGGCGCGACGTGACACCTGCTGCCGAAAGATCATGACCGATTCACCGACACCAACCCGCTGGAAATCCCTCGATAAGGACCTCAAGCGCATCTCGCGTGTGGAGGCGGCCACGAGCTATGTCTCGCGTCCGCTGGTTGCGCCGGGCATATCGCTGGCCTTCATCGTGCTTGCGGGTCTGGTGGCGTCAGTTTTTTTTGGCGGTGTCAGTGGCAACGTCATTGTCATCGCGGCGGCGGCGTTCGGGGCCTATATGGCCATCAACATCGGCGCAAATGACGTGGCCAACAACATGGGGCCTGCGGTGGGCGCCAATGCCCTGACCATGGGTGGGGCCATCGCCATTGCAGCAATCGCCGAAAGCGCGGGCGCCTTGCTGGCGGGCGGTGACGTGGTGTCGACCATTTCCAAGGGCATTATCGATCCGGCATCGGTCGAGGATACCCAGGTCTTTATCTGGGCAATGATGGCGGCGCTGATATCCTCGGCCCTGTGGGTGAACCTGGCCACATGGGTTGGTGCACCGGTATCGACCACGCATTCGGTCGTGGGCGGCGTGATGGGGGCCGGCGTCGCAGCGGCGGGCCTGTCGGCGGTCAGCTGGTCGACGATGGGCACGATTGCGGCAAGCTGGGTGATCTCGCCGGTGCTGGGCGGTGCGATCGCGGCGTTGTTTCTCGCGCTGATCAAGCACAAGATCCAGTATCAGGACGACAAGATCGCCGCCGCGCGCCGCTGGGTCCCGATACTCGTGGCGGTCATGGCGGGCGCTTTCTCCTCTTACCTTGCGGTCAAGGGACTGAAAAAGATCGTCAAGATCGATCTGGAATACGCCCTGTTGATCGGTCTTGTCGCCGCGGTTGCGTCCTGGGCCATCACCGTGCCGCTGGTGCGGCGCAAATCCGAGGGCATGGAGAACCGCACCAAGTCGGTCAAGACGCTGTTCGGCCTACCGTTGGTCATTTCGGCGGCGCTGTTGAGCTTTGCCCATGGTGCCAATGACGTCGCCAATGCGGTCGGTCCGCTGGCGGCCATCGTGCACGCGACCGAGTTCGGCAGCTTTTCCGCCAAGGTATCGATCCCGAGCTGGGTGATGGTGATCGGGGCGTTCGGCATCTCGTTCGGCCTGTTCCTGTTCGGCCCCAAGCTGATCCGCATGGTTGGCAGCCAGATCACCAAGCTGAACCCGATGCGCGCCTATTGCGTGGCATTGTCCGCCGCCATCACGGTAATTGTCGCAAGCTGGCTGGGCCTGCCAGTCAGTTCCACCCATATCGCGGTGGGCGGTGTCTTTGGCGTAGGATTCTATCGCGAATGGCATTCCGATCGCCGGCGGCGGAACTCGGCCAGCCAGACACCGGCCGAGTTGCGTCTGGCGCGTGAAGAACGCCAGCGCCGCAAGCTGGTGCGGCGGTCGCATTTCATGACCATCGTTGCCGCTTGGGTGATCACTGTGCCTGCCGCCGCACTCATGTCGGCGGTGATCTTCCTGATCCTGAACACGCTGGTTTGATCTGAGTCGTCTGTTGGCAGTTCAGTTCAGCGTGTTCTTGTGGATCACTCCGTCTTTCATGATGATCCTGAGGTTCTCGTGGTTCGTCACCGCGCTCAGGTCCTCGAGTGGGTTGCCATCCACAAGCAGTAGATCGGCATATCCACCTTCGGCGACTGTGCCCAGGGTGCCTTCCTGATAAGGGTTGCGCATATCGCCGCTGAAGGCGAACAGTTCCCCTGCCGTGCTGGTGGCCATGCGCAGGATTTCCACCGGCTCGTACCAGGGTAGAAGGCGTTCCATCATTTTTGCCTGCTCCTCGAACATTTCGGCAGGGACAAAGAACAAATCGGTACCGTAGGTCACCTTGAGGTTCGGAATTTCCTTGGCCCACTGATAAACATTGGCGGTACCCTCGCAGACCTGAGCCAGCTTGGCGTTCGAGAAATCGTCCAACTGCGGTTCGTTGCAGACGGTAAAGGGCTGGGTGCTGAGGAACACGCCCTCGTCCGCCATGCGCTGCAAGATTTCCTTGGTCAGAAGCTGGCCGTGGCCGACATCCTTGACACCTGCGTTGATCGCCCGCTCGATGGCGCTGGGGTGATAGGCGTGTACGGTGACATAGGTGCCCCAATCGGCAGCTGTATCGACAGCGGCCTTGATTTCCTCAAACGTGAACTGGTTACCCAACAGAGGGTCCGCCGGCGAGCTGTAGCCGCCACCGGCCATCACCTTGATGTGCGAAGCCCCGAATTTCAGGTTCTCGCGCGCCGCCGCAAGTACCGCAGGAACCCCATCGACCAGGAAGCCGTGACCCTGCTTGTAGGGGGCTGCCAGATCGCCGCCAAAGCTGGGGTTCGCCTGATTGGGAAAGCGGAAATCACCGTGTCCGGCAGTTTGGCTGATCGCACCACCGGCCGGATAAATCCGCGGCCCCGGAACCAGCCCCTCGTCGATGGCTTTTTTCAGCCCGAATGTGTTTCCGCCCATGTCCCGGATCGAGGTGAAGCCGCGCATCAGCATAGCTTCGGCGTCGATGGTCGAGTGAATGTAGTTGTAGCCTTCGAGGCCAACCAGGAAATCCACCTGGCTGAGCGAGCCGAAGGCAATGTGGGCATGTGTATCGGACAAGCCCGGCATCAGCGTGCGCCCCCCGCCGTCGATCACCGTGGCCCCGGCGGCATCGATTGCCTCGGTCGAAAACTTTCTGATCAGGTTGCCTTCGACAAGCACGTTGGCATTTTCAATCCTGGTGTCGCTGACCCCGTCAAACACATGTACATTCGTGAAAAGAACTTGTCCGGCATCCTCTTGCGCGGATGCCAGCGATGCGGTCACTGCTGCAATAACTGAAAGAACCAAGCGTTTCATTTGCATCTCCTTTTGGTAAAGAATTTGCGCCATCAAACGAGGCGTTTCGTTCACTGTGCTACGTTGGCTGGCATTTGTATTGACATTTCGCGCCACCTGAAGTGGCGAACCATTCCAACAAGTCAATGCGTGTAGAGGCCTTGCCATGCGCCCGGGGCGATACCCATTGTCCTGCTGAATGCACGGGTAAAGCTTGATTGTTCTGAGTAGCCCAAGGCCGTACTGATCTCGGCCAGCGACAGGCTACGGTCGCGCAACATATCCATCGCCAGCCGGATTCTTTCCTGCGTCAACAATGCCGAAAACGTCAGGCCGTTTCCCTTGAGCTTGCGTTGCAGGGTGCGTGGACTGACTTCGAGGATTGCCGAAAACTCTGCCAAGTTTTGGACTTGCCCGTCGAGAAGATAGGGCCTCAGCACTTCGCCCAATGTTCGCGACGGCTGCGATTTCGCCGTCTCATACAAATGCCCCGGACCCGGTGGGGTCGAGGTGACTGCAGCAAATCTGCGCGAAAGGAGCGCCCCGGGAAACCTGACCTCGAGTTGAGGACAACCGCATGACACCCGGGTTCCTGGCAATAGTCTGTCGATTTCCGCAGGGCTGGCCCACGTTGACATCACGGCCACGGAGTCAGGCGCGAAATCCCGGCCAAGTACACTGCGCATGATCTGAACGATGATCCACACACAGTTCCAGTCCGAATAATTCAACCACGTCGAATTTGGCCGCGGATCCGCCATCGTTATGATGACGACCGCTGTCTGGTTCCGAATCTGAATTGCGCCGCATCTGGTGGGGTTGACGATGTTCAGGGCGACAAAAAAACGCAACAGCGCCTGCCAGACGGACAGCGCCCCGGCGACCCAGCTTTTGAAGGGGTCTTCGAACGCTTCGAACTTTTGTTTGGACGAGGCGTAAAAACCCAGGTTTGCGAATCCCTCACGCCTTCCGAGATCGTGCAGAACCCGGTAAGTACGTGGTGAAAACAATCTGACGTCGGGACGCTCAAGCGCGAGTGTCGGCAAACCGTTTCGGGCGAAGGCGTGTTCGACATTCACCACGGCCCGGGACAATGCCCGAATATGGGGAATAATCCTTGCGGAACGTGTCGATTGCATAATCATCGTAAACGCAACTCTGAATACGAAAAAGGCATACTTCGTCGTTGTCTGATCGCAGCCGACCCTACCGTACGCACGATTGGCAGGCCGGATCGAACAATTGTTGCATAAAGATGTCCGTATTTACCAGTATTTTGGCACGGGACGAACCGACGGTCCATAGGACACCCAGATCACCCATACCTAATTTCGATATGCCAAGGCATTTGAGTCTGGATTTCAATTCACCGCTGCAATCCACGCAGAGTCGAGACCGGGGTTGCGGTTGCCCGACCGTGAGGCGTCGCGGATTAGCGTGGCGACCCTGCTGCAGATCGGGGTCGGGACGGAATGCACTTCGCCCAGCCGGATGATCTCGCCCTGCAAACTGTCGATTTCGGTCGGTCGCCCCGCCTTGAGGTCATATGCCATCGACGTGCGGGCGCTGGGGTCGATGGTCAGCATCTGCGCGGCGATCCGGGTAAAGACCGGTGTGGGCAGACGCAGGATATGAGGCACCATCCAGGCGGGCACCGGAGTGTGCGAAGCCACCTCGATGCGGGCGGCTTTCAGCACGCGCAGCGCCTCGACCATCTGGTCGGCCATCAGCCGCCGCCACTCCCGGTCCAGCAACTGTTCGCGCAGGGTCAGCCCGGACAGGGCATTGAGCGCGTTGTTGAGGTTGATCACCAGCTTGCCCCATTGCACCGCTTCGATCCGCGTGGTCTCGACAATCGGCAGGTATGGCACCGACAACTTCCAGGCCAGGTCGCCCGGACCACCCTTTATCATGATGTCGCCTGATGTCGCCCGATGCCAGGTTGCGGGGCCGGTGGGGACCACGTTGAACGGCACCATCGCGGGGCGGATATCCCGTTTGGGCAAATGCGCGCGGAGCATCCGGGCATTTGCAAGACCGTTCTGGAAGGACAACACCGGGGTGATGGCCAGCGCGTATTGGCCGATCAGGTCCGCCATCTCTTGGGTCGCGCCGGTTTTGACGGTGACGATAACGGCATCGGCCAGTGCCATGCAGGCGGGATCCGTCGTCAGTGTAAAACGGTCGGCCGGGACGGTCAGCTTGAGTCCCGAGAAATCGGTGACCGTGAGACCGTGCTCTTCGATCCGGTCGAGGATGCGCGAACGGCCCAGCAGCGTGACGTCATGGCCACTTGCCGCCAACAATCCGCCGCAAAAACAGCCGATGCTGCCCGCGCCCGCGATGGTTATGTGCATGCCCCCGTGCCCCCTTTCCCCGGCGCTATCATTGGGTGAATCCGGCGCCAAGGCAACGGGGCTATTGCGCACGGCGCTGACGGCGGTCCTTTAGGCGGGTGTGGGCTTCGGGTGTGCCGTCATGGAAGGTGCCGAACCAGAGGTCCCATGGCATTTCCAGATTGCCATAGTTCACCTCGAAGTAGCGGTGGTGCATTTGGTGGTGGAAGGTACCCAGCGCTAAAGTTTTGCGATCACGCACCAACAGGCTTTCGAAACCGGTATGTGAACTGGCTGCCGTCAGGCCCTGATGGAACAGATGGAACAGGATGTGCATGGGGTGCGACGGCACAATCAGGTGGATCACAACAGAGGAGAAAAAGAAAAATGCCTCGACAGGGTGCATGGACAGACCGGACCACGGACCAACATTGACGTTGCGATGATGCAGGGCATGCGCCAGCCGATAGAGCGGCCCCCAATGCAACGCCCGATGGATCCAGTAGAAATGGAACGAAATCCAGACCGGTGTCAGCAGCAGGATCAACACGAAGAGAAAGGGGTGGTCTGACGGTATGAGCACCGGCAGCCAGCCGCGCGCCATGCCATGCAATATTGCCACTTCCCAGAGCGTCCAGCAGCCAACACCGCTGGTCAGGCTCCAGAACATGTTGTCATGTATCTGATTGGAAAAGCTGAACTGCCGCCCCTTGTCCGACAGCGGGCGCGGGTCGAATTTCAGGCGGTCACCCTGCAGTTTGCGACCGAAGAAAAACAGGTGCAGCCCGCCAGCAACCAGCAGCATCAGCCCGATGTTGCGCAGCCAGATGAGCGCAATCCAATCCGGTGACAGGGTGGCCATACGGTCAAGCGAAGGCGTCAGCCAGATCCAGCTGATCATGGCCAGCGCCAGCACGATCACGTTCTCGGCGACGCCAAGCCACCGCGCGGTAACCCAGCGCACCATGCGGCGCGGGTCAGGCGGCCATGAAAAGAATGGAGAAACCAGAATTGGCGTTTCCGGAATGTGAGCCCATCCGGGCAACTGCGGTTTGGTCATCGGAGGCTCCGTACGGATGCAGCACACCGTGACAGCTTTGACTTCCCATGAAAAACAGAAAATATTTGAGAATAAGAACAGAAAAATCGAATTGGGCCTGGATATGGATGAATTGCGCCTGTCGTTGCGCATGCTGCGGTCTTTCATGGTTGCGGTCGAAACCGGATCAATCGCCGGCGCGGCAGAGGTATTGAATCTGGCACCATCGGCAGTTGCCGCTGCGCTGGACCGGGTTGAGGCCGAGTTCGGCACGACGCTGGTCCGGCGCGCACGGGCCCGGGGCATAGCGCCAACCCCGGCTGGTCAGGCGCTGGCTGCGCGGGTGCGTGGCCTGATTGAGAGCTATGGCGACGTCATGCACGAAGGGTACGCGTTGGGTCATGCGCTACAGGGCAAATTGCATATCGGTTATTACGCCCCCACCGCGCCCGCGTTTCTGCCAGCCATTCTGAACCCACTGCTGGCAAGGCACCCGAATATCACGCTTGATTTGCGTGAATGCGACAACATCACCGCGCAAACCGGTTTGCTGGAGGGCAGGCTGGATATCAGCATCTTTGCCGGAGACGAGTTGCTGGCCGGTGTGGAAACGCGTCCGCTGCTGGATTTGCCGCCCTACGTGCTGCTGCCCGAGGGCCATGCCCTGGCCGCAGACGCAGAGATCGATCCGCAAGCTTTGACGGGACAGCCGATGGTGGTGTTGGATCTGCCGCTTGCAGGCCCTTATGTGCGTGGTTTGCTACGGCGGGCCGGGATAGAGCCGCACATCGCTGCCACGGCCAGCACGCTGGAAATGGTGCGGGCGCTGGTCGGGGCCGGGTTGGGTATCGCCGTATTGAACATGCGCCCCAAAACGATGCTGAGCTATGCAGGTGATCCGCTGGTTGCGCGACCGCTGGGCGGCGGTCTGCCCGGTTTGCATCTGGTTTCGGGGAGGGCCGAAGGTCCTCCGCGCAAGGTGGTTCAGGTAATAGAGACGGCGCTGCACGACTGGTTCGCAGGGCCGGAGGCGCAGGCATTGGTTATGCCCGGCGCGACGGCCGGGCAATCCCCGATCACTGCTCCAGACACCAGCGCATGATGGCCTTTTGCGCGTGCAGGCGGTTCTCGGCCTCATCGAAGATGACCGAGTTCGGCCCGTCCATGACCTCGGAGGTTGCTTCTTCCTCACGATGTGCGGGCAGGCAGTGCATGAACAGCGCGTCAGGTTTGGCATGTGACATGAGTTCCGCGTTGACCTGATAGGGGCGCAGCATGTTGTGACGACGTTCCTTGGCGGATTGACTGTCATGCATCGAAACCCAGGTGTCGGCAACCACCAGATCAGCGCCCTCGACCGCTTTGTGCGGGTCCCGTTCGATGACGACTCTGGAACCCTTCTGGCGGGCAAAACCCATGAACTCTTCTTCAGGGTCAAGCTGGGCCGGGCCGCTGAAGGTCAGATCGAAGCCGAATTGACCGGCGGCGTGCAGGAACGAGGCGCAGACATTGTTGCCATCGCCGGTCCAGACCACTTTCTTGCCCGCGATGGGGCCGCGGTGTTCCTCGAACGTCAAAACATCGGCCATGATCTGGCAGGGATGGGTGCGATCGGTCAGGCCGTTGATGACGGGCACGTCGGAATATTCGGCCATCTCGGTCAGGATGGTCTCATCAAAGGTGCGGATCATGATCATGTCGACATAGCGCGACAGCACACGGGCCGTATCGGCAATGGTTTCGCCGTGACCCAGCTGCATGTCCTTACCTGACAGCACCATGGTCTGGCCGCCCATCTGGCGCACGCCAACGTCAAAGGACACGCGCGTCCGGGTGGAGGGCTTTTCGAAGATCAGCGCGACCATGCGGTCTTTCAGCGGCTGTTCGTCATCAGGGGCGGCCTTGGGACGGCCCAGACGCGCCTGTTTCATCGCGTCCGCCTGATCGATCATGGACCGCAACGCGGTGGCATCGGTTTTGTGGATGTCGAGAAAATGGTTCATATCGCTTCGCTTTTGGCTGGTCGGGCGGTGGGGGCCTTACCCCCACACCCCCGGAGTATTTGGGAAAAGATGAAGCTCAGGCAGTTGCGAGCTGTGTTTCGATCTGATTGGCGGCCTTTTCGAGGCGGATCATGGCCTGGGCGATGTCATCCTCGGTCAGGGTCAGGGGCGGCAGCAGGCGGATGACGTTGTCGGCGGCGGGGACGGTGATGACCAGATTGTCATAGCCCGCATTGACCACATCTATATTTGGCGCCTTGCATTTCAGGCCGAGCATCAGGCCCGATCCGCGCACCTCTTCGAAGACCTCGGGGTGATCGGCGACCAGGCCTTCGAGTTTCTGGCGCAACAGGCCGGCCTTGCGGTTGACACCTTCGAGAAAGGCGGGTGTGGCGACCTGATCGATCACCGCACAGCCCACGGCGCAGCCCAGCGGGTTGCCGCCATAGGTGGAGCCATGCGTGCCTGCGGTCATACCGGACGCCGCATCTTCGGTTGCCAGCACAGCGCCGAGGGGGAAACCACCGCCGATGCCTTTGGCGACCATCATGATATCCGGGGTGATCCCGGCCCATTCATGGGCGAAGAGCCTGCCGGTCCGACCGACGCCGCATTGCACCTCGTCCAGGATCAGCAGCAGACCGTGTTCGTCGCAAATGGCACGCAGGGCCTTGAGTTCGGCATCGGGTACGGGGCGGATGCCACCCTCGCCCTGTATCGGTTCGATCAGGATGGCTGCGGTATTTTCCGTGATGGCGTCGGTGACACCGTCGAGATCGCCAAAGGTGACGTGGACAAAGCCCGGCAAAAGCGGGCCAAAGCCTTTGGTCATCTTCTCGGACCCGGCCGCAGCGATGCCCGCCGACGACCGGCCATGGAAGGAGCCGTCGAAGGTGATGATCTCAACCCGTTCGGGCTGGTCTTTGTCATAGAAATACTTGCGGGCCATTTTCACGGCCAGTTCACAGGCTTCGGTACCGGAATTCGTAAAGAAAACCGTATCCGCAAAGGTGTGTTCGACCAGCTTGTCTGCCAGTGCCTGCTGTTGCGGGATGTTGTAGAGGTTCGAGACATGCCACAGCGCATGGGCTTGTTCCGTCAGGGCGGCCACCAGCGCCGGATGGGCGTGGCCCAGCGCGTTCACCGCGATCCCTGCGCCGAGGTCGAGAAAACGTCGGCCATCCGCCTCGGTCAGCCAGGCGCCTTCGCCCTTTACAAATGACAAGGGCGCGCGGTTATAGGTCGGCAGAACGGACGGGATCATGGGATCATCCTTTTCGGGTCGTTTGAGCCTCGTGAGTGATACACGAAGGCCCGGTTCGTCAACAGATTTGGTGAGATTTGTGCCAATTTGGCAGGCACATGGGATCAAACAGGCCGATTACGCAGAGAGGCGTCGGCGTCGGAGCAGCTGGATATGTGCGCGTTTGATCATGGCCGCTCTATAGCCGCGAAAAGACTGCCTGAAAACCCTATTATTGCCGCCGGGTCAAAATTGCCGTCGGATCATCCCGCCGAGCGCCAGCGGTCGAGCTTGCCCATGCCGCGGGTGAAAGCCCAGGCAAGGATGCGGGGCATGCCTTTGGCGACAAGGGCATCGACGCAATGAGACTGGAACTCTTCCAGCGATGCGTCGGGATGGCGGAACGCACCGTTTTCGTAACACAGCGAGCAGTAACGCGTGCTTCGCCCGCCGTCAGCTTCGGACCCGCCGCCCTGGGGATCTTTTGACAGCGGCATGCCGCAACTTTGGCATTTGGGACCCATGGTGCTTGTCCTTGCAGATAATGACTGTCTGACATAGGATCAAAACCATGGAGTTGAGTCAACGGTTTTGAAACATGCGGATCGGGGAACTTGCGCGGCGCAGCGGGCTGAGCCGTGACACGCTGAGGTTTTATGAACGGCAGGGGTTGATCCGGTCAGGCCCGGGTCCGGACAACACCAACAGCTATCGCGACTATCCCGAAGACGCGCTGATCACGCTGGAGCAAATTGCCGATGCACAGGCGGCAGGCATTAGCATTGCAGAACTGGTCATGTTGCTGGGGCAGTTGGACGCCGCCGATCCCGACAGCTTTGACGGCGAGGCGTTTTTGCAGGACCGGATTGACGAGGTCGAAGCACGGATCGCACGGGCAGAGCGTTTTTTGGACAGCCTCAAACAAGCCAAGGCGGCGCTGGCGGCCCCACCGGTTTTGCGCTGAGCGCTGAATTGCGTCTTGCCAAGGCCCCTTTTTTGGCGCACCGCTTTCGCCCATGTTCACCCCGAAGGCGCAAAATCCTGCTTTGGCCGCAGGGCTGATCTTTGTCGCGACCGCCTTTATCGCGGCGACGACGCTGTTGGCCAAGGCCTTGGGGACGGATACACTCGGGCCTCCCTTGCACGCGATGCAGATCAGTCACGGGCGGTTTCTGTTCGCTTTTCTGGTTATCGTTATGGCGGTGGCGGCGTTCCGCCCACACCTGACGCGGCCCCATTGGAGGCTGCATCTGGGCCGGACGAGTTTCGGCTGGGCCGGTGTGACGCTGATGTTTGCTTCGGTCGCCTATATTCCGATGGCGGACGCCACCGCGATTTCCTTTCTCAACCCGGTATTCGGCATGGTGCTGGCAATCCCACTTTTGGGCGAGCGGGTTGGCCCGTGGCGCTGGCTGGCGGCAGGTGTCGCGCTTATCGGGGCACTGGTTCTGCTGCGCCCTACGCCGGCGAGTTTTCAGCCTGCGGCTCTGCTAGCGCTGACGGCAGCGGCAGTGATTGGAATGGAGCTGATTTTCATCAAAAAGCTGGCGGGGCGCGAGATCGCGTTGCAGGTTCTGATGATCAACAACGCGATGGGCCTGACCATTGCGTCGGTGGCCGTACTATTCGTCTGGCACGAACCCACGCCCGCCCAATGGGCGGCGCTGGCGGGCGTTGGCGTTTTGATGGCTTGTGCGCAATTCTGTTTCGTCAATGGTATGGCGCGTGCCGATGCCTCTTTCGTGGCGCCGATCAGCTATGCCACGCTGATCTTTGCTGCGTGTTATGACTTTGCTGCCTTTTCTGTCGTTCCCGATCTGGTCACGGTCACGGGGGCCGCGATCATCCTGATAAGCGCGCTTATCCTGGTCTGGCGAGAAGCGAGACGCCGCTAAGCTTATGTTCCACGCAACCCAGTAAAATTCCCGAAATCCGGGTCCATGCGCGACGCCCATGTCGCAATTGTTGATGAAGCAATGGTGCAATCCGGCAATTTTGGCGCTTGTTGGTTAGAAAGATTGCCACATGCACGAAAGACGCATTCCCGAGTGGGTTCGCCACGCTCCTGCCCCATCCGTTCGCGATTTCGGCATCCTTGCCGGTCTCGAAGCGGTTGTGCGCGGCATTCTGATCTCGGTCTTTCCCCTGGTGCTGTACCGGGCGCTGCAGGATGCGGCACAGGTCTCGTTTCTGTATTTCCTGGTTGGCATCGCCTCGCTGTCCGCAGGTCTGATGGTACCTTTTGCCATCCGTTTCATCCCGCGCCGCTGGGCCTATACGGGCGGTACGCTACTCTATGTCACCGGGGCCGGTCTTGCCATTCAGGGCACGCCTGAAACCGTCATGGCGGCGCTGGCCTGCAATACGGTGGCCGCAGTTGTCACCTTCATCTGCTTCAACGCCTATGTGCTGGACTATATCGATCGGATCGAGCTGGGAAGATGCGAAACGAGCCGGATGTTCTATAGCGCTTTGGGCTGGACAGCCGGGCCGATGGCCGGGGTGCTATTGATGGAGGTCTGGCCACCTGCCCCGTTTGTCATAAGCGGTACGGCAGCGATCCTGATGCTGGCGGTGTTTTGGTGGCTGAGGCTGGGCAACGGCAAGCTGATCGCAAAAGCGCGCGGTCCGGCACGAAATCCACTGGCCTTTCTGCCGCGCTTTTTCGCGCAGCCGCGGCTGGTTGCCGGGTACATGTTTGCCATGATCCGGTCCTGCGGCTGGTGGATTTATGTGGTCTATCTGCCAATCTTTGCCATCGAAAACGGGTTAGGTGAGCAGCTGGGCGGCATCCTGTTGTCGCTGACCAACGCCATGCTGTTTGCAGCGCCGCTGATCCTGCGCTGGGTGCAGGGGCGGTCGCTGCGCAGCGCGGTCCGTATCGGGTTTCTGGCCTGCGCGGCCTGTTTCGCCGGGGCGGGCGTGTTGTCGGGCTGGCCCGTCGTGTCGGTAACCAGTTTGGTCCTCGGCTCGGTTTGGTTGATCGTGCTGGATATCTGTGCCGGACTGCCATTCCTGCTGGCAGTCAAACCGTCCGAGCGCACCGAGATGTCGGCGATCTATTCCAGTTATCGCGATGTCTCGGGCATTCTGACACCTGGCGTTGCCTCGGTGGTCTTGCTGGTAGCACCGGTTGCGGGCGTTTTTGCCGCCGGTGGTCTTGCGCTGTTCGGTGCCTGGCAGGTCGCGGCGCGCCTGCATCCCAGGCTTGGACGACCGCGCATAGCGTTGCTGCCGGGTACGCTGGCCGAGCCGGAAACCGCCTAGGATTTGAGCCGGTATCCGGTTCTGATCATCTGCCATGTCACGCAACAAACCGCGACAGTCGCCAGCGTGCAGATCACCAGACCCACAAAAGGAGAGCTGTCGGAAACGCCGATCATCCCGAAGCGCAGCCCGTCAATAAGGTAAAAAACCGGATTGGCATGGGACAGCCGGTTCAGTACCGGCGGCAGCGCTTCGACCGAGTAGAAGGTGCCGGACAAGAAGGCCAGCGGCGTAACGATGAAGTTGGTGATCGCCGCCATCTGGTCGAACTTGTTGGCAAAGATCCCGGCAAATAGGCCAAGTGCACCCATGAAGGCGCCGCCGAGGATGACAAAGGCAAGGGCGACGAGCGGATGGTACGGAATCATTCCCAGCACCAGCGCCAATGCGATGCTGACGGCCAGCGCAATCAGGACGCCGCGGGCAACGCCCCCGGCAAGATAGCCCAGCAGAATTTCCAGCGGCGAGAGCGGCGGCATCAGCGTGTCGACGATATTGCCCTGCACCTTGGCTATCACCATTGACGACGAGGTGTTGGCAAAGGCGTTCTGGATCACCGTCATCATCATAATGCCTGGAGCCAGGAAGGTCAGGAATGGCACTCCCATCACATCGGGGCGCCCGGGCCCGATTGCGATGTTGAAGATCAGCAGGAACAGCCCGGCGGTCACCAGTGGCGCCAGCAAGGTCTGGGTCCAAACCGCGAGAAATCGCTGCACTTCGCGCTGCGCCAGCGTATAGAGACCCATCCAGTTGCAGCGGCCAAAGCGTGGTGCGCCCCGATCGACGAAATTCTGCATCATCCGCCCCTCATCCGATTCGAAGACAGCTTGTAACTCGGCGCACAGTGATTAGAATAGGGGCCTATGACGAATTCCGAAGGCGGCCGCGATCAAGGGGGCCGCTTTCCCGCTTTTGAAAGGCAACCCATGTCCTGGACTGACGAGCGTGTAGAGCTGCTCAAGAAAATGTGGGGCGAAGGCCAGTCGGCCAGCCAGATCGCCAAGGAATTAGGTGGGGTCACCCGCAACGCGGTAATCGGCAAGGTGCATCGTCTGGGCCTGTCGAACCGCACTACGGGCGCAGCTGCGGCCAAACCGGAACCCAAGGAAAAACCGACCCCCGCCCCGAAAGCCGAAGCAAAACCGAAACCCGCCCCCAAGACCGAACCGGCGCGCCCAGCCCCGGCGCCTGCGGTCGAGACCAAACCGGCCACACCGCCGCGCCGCCAGATCATCCCGGCGGGCCAACCGCTGCCGCCGCAACCTTCGGCCAATGAAATCAGCCCCGAAGCACTGGCCAAGGTCAACGAGATCGAGAAAAAGGCCAAGAAGCTGACACTGATGGAATTGACCGAGCGGACTTGCAAATGGCCCGTCGGCGATCCGGCGACCGAGGATTTCTGGTTCTGCGGCCTGCCTGTGGAACAGGGAAAACCCTATTGCGAGGCGCATGTGGGCGTGGCCTTTCAGCCAATGAGCGCCCGCCGCGACCGGCGGCGCTGAAACCTTTCCACAACCAGACAATGAACTACTCCGGTTTTCGGCGTGGTTTTGTTGCAGGGCATTACTGAACAGGAAGGTTGCTTGAACGCGTCGCGCCCCTTTTGGGGAAATCAGGGGCGCTGCCCCTCTTGCCCTGCGGGCAATTCACCCCCGGGGTATTTGGGACTAGAATGAAACAGACGCAGCCTGACTGAGTTGCAGAAATAAAAAGCCCGGGCAGTACGCCCGGGCGTACACTCGTTACTCACATTCAGCCGATTTACTTGGTCGGAGCGCTGGAGGTGAAATTCGGGATCACGTTGGTCGATGCGGCATCGGGCTCGATGCCCGGCCAGTTCCCCTGAGCCAGATTGATGTTGCCGGGGATATCCTCTTCCCAGAAACCGACAACGTTCTTGGTGATGTTGAGATAAAGCTTGTCATCCACGATGCGCCACAGGTTCGGGTTGCCCGGAACCTTGCCGCCGCGCGACACGCCATAGGCGCAATGGCCGTCGTATTGCGGCGCGAAATGTTCTGGATTTGAAAGAAACTTTTCGCGATTCTCCTCGGAGACGAATGCCCAGGTGGCGCCGTTGTATTCGGCGGTGAAGGCGGCGTTGCCCTTGACGCCTTCGGGCTGCGCCTGACCGACGGCCGATTGCGCCAGATCGCGATAGGCGACGACATCATAGCCGGACGCGGCGTAGCCGGTTCCGTCAACATATTGCGGGCCGGCATAGGCAGGAATGGCAAAGGCGGCCGTGGCGGCCAGCGCAGCAAGAAGACGTTTCATCAAATCGGTCCTTTCGGTTTTCCAATGCGCCGTGTGGCGGCGTCGGTTGATCTGCGAGGACAATATTCATTTCGGGCCGGGAACGAAGAGGGCCTCGCGGCTCTGTGACGGGCAAAGAAGTTTCGTGAGCTGAAATCGGGATATGTTACAGCTTTTTTATTCCACCTCAGGGGGTAGACATAGAAAAATGAAATATTAACTGAGCAAGAGGCACCCGGTGGCACGAACAACTCGAAGAGGCGCAGAATGAGCGATCTAACCAGCTATACTCCCCCGAAGATCTGGGTGTGGGACCGGGAAAACGGCGGGCAATTCGCCAATATCAACCGTCCCATAGCCGGCGCGACCCATGACCAGGACCTGCCGGTAGGCAAACATCCGATACAGCTTTACTCGCTAGCCACGCCGAACGGGGTGAAGGTGACGGTCATGCTTGAAGAGCTTCTGGAGCAGGGGCACGAAGGCGCCGAGTACGATGCGTGGCTGATCCAGATCGGGGACGGCGACCAGTTCAGTTCGGGCTTTGTCGAGATCAATCCGAATTCAAAGATCCCTGCGCTCGTCGACCGGTCCGGGGATGAACCGGTGCGGGTATTCGAGAGCGGTTCGATCCTGTTTCATCTGGCCGAAAAATTCGGGGCTTTCCTGCCTGCAAGCGGCCCGGCGCGCACCGAGGTGATGAACTGGCTGTTCTGGCAGATGGGCAGCGCGCCCTATCTGGGCGGCGGCTTTGGTCATTTCTACGCCTATGCGCCGGAGAAATGGGAATATCCAATCAACCGCTTTGCCATGGAGGTCAAACGGCAGTTGGATGTGCTGGATCGGGAGTTGGCGAACAAGACCTATATCGCTGGTGAAGACTATTCGATTGCGGACATGGCGATCTGGCCTTGGTACGGACAACTGGTGCTGGGCCGAAACTATGGCGCGGCCGAATTTCTGGATGCGGAAAGCTATGAGAACGTGATGCGCTGGTCCAGGCAGATCGATGCCCGCCCGGCGGTGAGCCGGGGCCGCATGGTCAACAAGACATCAGGCGAGCCGAAGTTCCAGTTGCGCGAGCGGCACGCGGCGTCGGATTTCGAAACCCGCACGCAGGACAAGCTGGAGGACGCGGCGGAATAACCGCCCGACCGCTGCTGGAAGCGCCCAGTTGTTATGATGCGCCGAGCGTTACTTGAGGATCGGCGGCTTGGACGGGTCGCTGCCCGGTGCCGGACGCAGAGGCTGCGGCGTCTCGGGCTGAGTCAGATCAAAACACAAGCCCGTCTTCGCCAGCTTTTCAACAGCGCTGTCAGAGGCGGAGAAGAACCCGACATCCATTGTCCCAGCCTCGATGCCGGAAAAGGTCAAAGCCTCGGAGGCGGCCTTGGCCAAAGCCCCCTCCGCGCCATCTACAGCACCGACAAAGGCCAGAAGGTGCCCGCGGGTGCCAGTTTCGTCTTCGGTCCCGACCAGATACGCGCGTTGGACCAACCCGGCCGCAGTCGCAAGCTTGACGTCGAGCGCCTGGATCAGGACATCCGGCAAGCCCTTCGGGGCGAGAAACCGAGTGATTCGCGCCGATACCTCGTCGGGTTCGTGGCCGAGCGCATCGCTGAGCCACGCCAGCGCTTCGGCCGGGATCAGGATCGAGGATGGGGCAACTTCGAGGTTCAGACCCAGACCGATACCCTGCCCCGCCAGCATCGACGACAGCACCCGTCCCGACAATGCCGCATAGGGGGCGGGACGCCCGGCGAATTGCGCCAGCCTGTCCTCGCGGTCGAAAGCCAGCACGAAGCGGCCATCCGCCACGTCGAAAAGCTCGGGCGAGATGTTTTCACCCTGCGCCTCTTTGGTCAGCATCAGAAACAGTTCGCTGTCGGCCAACCTTTCATAGAAGCGCAAACGGGCGGCGTCGCTGTCGGGGGTGGCCTCGATTGCCGCATGAGCGACGTCCAGGGCAGTTGTTTCAGTCATTCAGAACCTCCTGCACCCGGGCGCGCAGCACCGGCAGCAGCTCTGCCTCGAACCACGGGTGTTTCCTGAGCCATGCCGTATTGCGCCAGGACGGGTGAGGCAAGGCAAAGACCCGCGGCGCATGGTCTCGCCAATTGCGAACGGTCTCGGTGACGGGGGCGCGGGCACGCAGGTGGTATTTGTGGGCGTGGCCGCCAACCAGAACGGTCAGAGGCATCTCTCCCAACTCGTCGATGACTCGGTCGTGCCAGGTGCGGCGACAGATCGGCGGTGGCGGCAGGTCTGCATTGCGGGCATCGTACCCGGGAAAGCAGAACGCCATCGGAACCACGGCAACGCGGGACAGGTCGTAAAAGATATCCTCGTTCAGCCCAAGCCAGTCGCGCAGCCGGTCACCAGAGGGATCGGTGAAGGGGCGGCCCGACGCATGGACCCGTGCGCCCGGAGCCTGCCCCGCGATCAGGATGCGCGCACCGGGACGGAACCAGACAACCGGGCGCGGCTGATGCGCGGTTGCCGTTGCCGCGAACTTGTCGGCACACAGGCGACAGGCGCTGATTTCCCGGGCCACGGTCGATGTCATTGCAGTGTCTCCCCGATCGGGGCGACTTGTGCCGTCTGGCCCCGTAATGCTAGAGGCAGGTCAATGCCCGACCGCACAATTGGCCGGACGCATCAATCCCACGTTGATCATTTGTTTCACATTTCGACATAATGTGGCCAAGATAAAAGTGTACCCGGCATGCGGCCTGCACTGGCAGGGTCCGCGCCCACCGACAAAAACAGAGGCCACCCAGCGGCAGACGCACGATGCTAGAATTCGAGAATGTCAGCAAATCCTTCTGGACGGGCACCCAGCGTAAGGTGATCCTCGACCGCGTTTCCTTTCGGGTCGAGCTGGGAAAATCGCTGGGCATTCTGGCCCCCAATGGTACAGGCAAGACGACGCTGATCAACATGATGGCGGGGCTGGAAAAACCGGACGAGGGCATTATCCGCCGCGAATGCAACATCTCGTTCCCGCTCGGATTCATGGGCGGCGTAATCGGACGCATCTCGGCCATGGAGAACGCCCGCTATATCGCCAGGCTGTATGGAATGGACCCGGATTATGTCGAGGCTTATTGCCGGTGGCTGTGCGATCTGGGGGAGTATTTTGACCAGCCACTTGGCACTTATTCCTCGGGCATGCGGTCACGGTTCACATTTGCGTTGATGCTGGCATTGGATTTCGACATGTACCTGATCGATGAGGGGATGCCCGCAACAACGGATGTGGAGTTCAACAAGAAAGCAGGGTCGATCCTGCAGGAACGGTTGCGCACGACAACCATCGTGATCGTGTCGCACAGCCCGCAGATTCTCGAGAAATTTGCGCATCAGGCTGCCGTCCTGATGGACGGTAAGCTTTATCACTTTGAAACCTTGGAAGAGGCAACGCAGCTTTATGACTACCAAACCCAAGGCTAGGAAATATCGCATCCGGCGCGATCAGGCATCCGGCGCAGGTGAGGACGGACACGAAACCGGTCAGCTTTCACCAGCCGAGCGGATTCGCCGTGCATTGGGCCAGCACGAACCCGAGACGCAGGTGGGTGAAGAACTGGAGGCCATCAAGCGCGAGGGGCTGACCGGGCGACAGTTGCGCGTGGCAAGGCGTCTGGCGCAAAAGCACAAACTGCCCGCAACATCGGATTATGACGCGGTGCGTTTGCTGCGGCAGAAAGGGATCGACCCGACTAGCCGAACCAACGTGCTGGATCTGGTGGTTACGCAAACCCAGTCCGACGATGAACAACCACGCGACCGGATACAGCTGCCGCAAACCATCCGCGAGCGGCGCGAGACCCTGCCCTCGACCGAACTCAGCCCGTCGCAACGTCGCGAGATGGAGATCGGCAAGATTCAGCGCGATATTGCTCGGCGTCGCCGCAGAAAGATGTTCGGCCTTATGGCCCGTCTGGCGATGTTCGTCATATTGCCCACCGCGCTGGTCGGAACCTATTTCTATCGCTACGCCACGCCGATGTATTCGACCAAGTCCGAATTTGTCATCCTGCAAGCCGACGGAGCACTGGGCAGCGTTGGCAGCCTGTTTGCAGGCACCCAGTTCGCCACCAGCCAGGATTCGATCTCGGTCCAGTCATTCCTGGAATCGAAAGAAGCAATGCTGCTTTTGGATCGCGACGTCGGGTTCAAGTCACAGTTCCAGCAACCCTGGATCGACGAGATACAACGCCTGCCTGGCGATGCCAGCAACGAGGCGGCCTACAAGATCTACAAGCGATCAGTGAAACTTGGCTATGACCCGACCGAGGGTGTCATCCGGATGGAAGTGATCGCCCCTGATCCGCTGGTGGCCACGGAGTATTCCGAAAAACTGATCTCGTATGCCGAAGAACGGGTGAACGACCTGTCCGAACAGAAGCGCGAGGACCAGATGAAGGACGCGCGCGACAGTTTCGAAATGGCGCAGGCGGAACGTCGAAACGCGCAGGAGGCACTGGTCCAATTGCAGCAGGAAGGTGCGATACTGGATCCGGCCAGCGTGATTGCCAGCCTGCGCGCGCGGATCGACCAGGTCGAGGTGCAGTTGCAGGACAAGGAGCTTGAACTGGCCGCATTGCTGGACAACGCCCGCCCGAACAAGGCCAAAGTCGACGGTGCCCAGGCTGATATCCAAAGACTGGAAGCGGTGCTGGCATCGCTCAATGCCGAGATGCTCGACGCCTCGAACGGCGAGAACTCGCTGGCACAGCTGAACGTTCGCATTCAGATGGCACAGGCCGACCTAGCGTCACGGGATCTGATTCTGCAAACAGCATTGCAGCAAATGGAAACCACCCGGATCGAGGCCAACCGTCAGGTGCGCTATCTGACGGTGTTCGTAAACCCCGTGCCCAGCGATGATCCCAGCTATCCACGCAAGTTCGAAAATACGATTTTGGCATTTCTGGTTTTTGCTGGTATCTACCTCATGATCTCGCTTACCGCGTCGATCCTTCGTGAACAGGTATCCTCGTAAGACTCATGAAACATGTAAAAATCGCCGATCTGACAGTGGGCAACGACCTTCCGCTCACCATCATCGCGGGCCCGTGCCAGCTTGAAACCGCCGATCACGCGCAGATGATCGCAGGGCAGATGAAAGAAGCCTGCGAAGCCGCTGGCGCGCAGTACCTTTTCAAAGCCAGCTATGACAAGGCGAACCGGACCTCGCTGTCTGGAAAACGCGGCATGGGCATTGATGCGGGGTTGCAGGTTCTGGATGGTATCCGCAAGACGATGGGCATACCGGTCCTGACCGATGTTCATACCGAAGCGCAGTGTGCCATCGCCGCCGAGGCGGTAGACGTCCTGCAGATCCCAGCGTTTTTGTGCCGCCAGACGGATATGCTGCTGGCTGCGGGTAATACGGGCGCAGTGGTCAATGTAAAAAAGGGTCAGTTTCTTGCGCCGTGGGAGATGCCGAATATAGTCGAAAAGATCGAAAGCACTGGCAATACCAACATCCTGCTGACCGAACGTGGCACTTCGTTCGGCTATAACACGCTGGTGGCTGATATGCGCTCCCTGCCACAAATGGCCCAGACCGGGTATCCGGTGGTGATGGATGCGACCCATTCGGTGCAACAACCCGGCGGGCGCGGCGGTTCGTCCGGCGGCCAACGTGAGTTTGCGCCTGTGATGGCGCGGGCGGCGGTATCGCTGGGAATCGGCGCAGTGTTCATCGAAACCCATCAGGACCCGGACAACGCGCCGTCGGACGGGCCGAACATGATCCCTCTGGATCAAATGCCGCAACTGATTGCCACCCTGATGCGCTTTGATACGCTGGCCAAAGCCTACCCGATCCGGATTTGAACCAAGAGATTACCCATGAGCAAACCCATTACCGAAGTGACACCGAACACCTGGAGTTTTCTGCGGGACGCGATGATCAGGTCGACAGGCTTTCGCGAATATGACGCGCGGTGGAAATACCCCGAAGAAATCAATCTGCCGGGCATGACCGCTCTGGGCCTTGGCCTGGGCACTCAGATGCACAAGCACGGGATTGCGCCGGTAATCGCGGTGGGCAACGACTATCGCGACTATTCTCTGGCGATCAAGAATGCGCTGATCCTCGGGCTGATCCAGGCCGGGATACAGGTCAAGGACATCGGACCGGCCCTGTCACCGATGGCGTATTTCGCCCAATTTCACCTGGATGTGCCCGCGGTGGCGATGGTGACTGCCAGCCACAACCCCAACGGCTGGACCGGGGTGAAGATGGGTTTTGACCGTCCCCTGACCCACGGCCCTGACGAGATGACCGAGTTGCGCGACATCGTGCTGAACGGCGAAGGCATGGCGCGTTCGGGCGGGTCCTATGAGTTCGTGGATGGCGTGAAAGAGGCTTATATTGACGATCTGGTTGGCGATTTCCGCATGTCGCGTCCGCTCAAGGTGGTCTGTGCCACGGGCAACGGCACGGCATCGGCTTTTGCGCCCGAAATCTTCCAGCGGATGGGGGTCGAGGTGGTGCCCAGCCACAACCGGCTGGATTACACGTTTCCGCACTACAATCCCAATCCCGAAGCGATGGAGATGCTGCATGACATGGCAGCCACGGTGAAAGCGTCGGGCGCCGATCTGGCGTTGGGCTTTGACGGAGACGGCGACCGTTGCGGTGTGGTGGACGACGAGGGCGAAGAGATATTCGCCGATAAGGTGGGCGTGATCATGGCGCGCGACCTGTCAAAGCTGCATCCAGGTGCGACCTTTGTGGCGGATGTGAAATCGACCGGCCTGTTCGCCTCGGACCCCGAGCTGCGCAAAAACGGCGTGACGGCGGATTACTGGAAAACCGGCCACAGCCACATGAAACGGCGCGTGAAAGAGATCGGCGCGCTGGCCGGGTTCGAAAAATCGGGGCACTACTTTCTGGCTGAGCCGGTGGGGCGTGGTTATGACTGCGGCATGCGCGTGGCGGTCGAGATCTGCAAGATGCTTGACCGCAACCCCGGCAAATCCATGTCGGATCTGCGAAAGGCGCTGCCCAAGACGTGGTCGACCCCCACAATGTCGCCCTATGCGTCGGATACCGAAAAATACGAAATTCTCAACCGGCTGGTGGACAAGCTGGTCGCCAAGCATGGCGCTGGCGAAACCTTTGCCGGGCGTGCAATCAAGGAAGTGGTTACCGTCAACGGCGCGCGCGTGATCCTGGATAATGGCAGTTGGGGACTGGTGCGAGCGTCATCCAACACACCCAACCTTGTGGTCGTGTGCGAAAGCAGCGAAAGCGAGGATGAGATGCGCTCGATCTTTGCCGACATCGATGCGGTGATCCGCACGGAACCCGGCGTCGGCGAGTACGATCAGAAGATCTGAAACTTTCTGCGAGGCTCCGCCTCGCGCTCCGGGGTATTTGACACCGGAAAGAAGCAAGGACGCCTCCTGTTTCTTTCTGGTTCGAACAACCCCCGGGGGGGGCGTGGCCTGCCGCGACGGAGACAGCACACCCTAGTCCACACCCAGCAGCTTGAGCAGGCCTTTTTTGGTCTCGTTCTCCAGCCGGTCCTTGATCAACTCCTCGATGTTCTGGTCTTCGGTCACGGTAGTGTCGAGTTCCTCGCTCAGCTTTTGGCGCAGTTGGTCCTTTGCCTGTGTTTCGACATCCTTGATATTCTTGCCAGTCGCGGCCTCGATCACCTGGCTCAGATCCGGCCGGATCTCGGGGTTGGCCCAGGGACCCACGATCCGAACCGGAATTGCAAGCCCCTCTCCGGCATTGGCGCGCAGGGCAACCGGGGTGAAAAGATAGTCAAGATCCCGCATGCCCAATCCGACGCGTCCTTCGCCATCGGCGCGAAAATTGTCCAGTTGCAGCAACAGATCCCGGTTGAACAGGTTTCCTTGGTCAATGGTGTAACTGGCCGTCAGGCTGTTGAATACGGTGGTGCCCCCCGACCCGGTTCCGGATGTCATCAAGCGGTCCAGATCTATCCCTGAAATGACCCCGCGCCCCATATCGATGCGCCCGTTTCCGGAAAGCGAGCGCATGATCTGATCTTCACTTTGGCCCTCGCCCAAAAACTCCAGCTCCGTCGATGCCAACCCCGACAGGCGATTGATACCGCCCAGGGTTGACAGAGCCTGTTGCGCGTCGATGTCCCGACCCGCCAACTTGCCTGCGACCGACAGACCGTTACGGTTGTTGGCAACAAGTTCGCCGGTCAGTTTGCCGGAAAACAACGTGACCGGGTCCATCTTCAATACGGCGCGCGAGCGATCGAGTGTCAGTGCCACACTGCTTTGCCCCATCTTCAAGTCCAAAACCGAAATCGCCTCGGCGTCGAGTCGGAGCGTGCCGTTCGCCAAGGCCAGAGGGGATGCGTCGATGGTAGATTTCGACCATCCATTCGCGCCACCACCTGCCGATCCGCCAGCGTGCTGACCGGCGGAGCCGATCTGCGTCAGATCGAGATGGCCGGTGCGGAGCCTTGCGGTAACCTTCGGCAGGTCACCGAGAAGGATATCGGCCTCGCCGGCAAAACTGTTCTGGTCGAGACTGACGTTGAGGTCGCGCAGGGCCAGTCGGCCATCCTGAGTATAGGTCGCCTGAGCGGTGACATCTACCGCTTGCCCCAGCCCCTTGGGGAGGCGCGTATCGGGCCGACCAAGTGCCGCCAGAAACCTTGTACTGTCCGAGGTATTGATCCGGATCGTCCCGGATACCTCGCCCGCAATGTTGGCCGATCCGGAAAAAGTGGCGTTGCCGCCCGGTGCTGTCACAACGCTCTTCAATGCGGTCGCGGCACCTGTGCCAAAAGCCGGGAGGTCCGCGATTTCCAGGTCCGCTTCGACGCCGCCCCTGCTGGCCTGCACGCGCAGCGGCGCATCTGCAGATGGCCAGCTGGCGGTCAGGTCCACCATGTCGAAGTCGAAGCGGGCCGCACCATCCTCGACATAGACCAGCCGCGCGTTGGTGAGACGAAGCTGGTCCAGCGTCACCGCCTGACGGGCAACCGAAGTATCGGGCGCGCCAGAGCCACCCTCGGACGTCCGGCTGGGCGCCGGGCCGAACTGCCAATTGCCCCGCCCCTCCGCGAATTCAAGCCGCAGGACCGGATCCTTGGCCACGATCTGCTTGATCTTGATCTGCCCGGACAACAACGAAGCCGCATCGACCCCGACGGACAGCGCGCTGGCGCTGAGCATCGGGTCAGGACCGGCCCAATCGGCATTGGCAAACGTCACGGGGCCGGTCTCGATGCCCAGCACCGGCCAAAAGGACATAGCGACATCACTGCTCAGCGTCAGGTCGCGACCGGTCTGCGCCTTGATCTGATCGGAGACGATCTTGCCCAGCTTGTCTCCCGGCATCAGCAGCAGCGCGCCGATCACTAGCCCGACCACTGCAATCAGGATGAAAACGATCCGCCACAACCAGCGCATATCCCTGCTCCATTTTTTGCTTATGCAAAGCATATGACGCGCCGGTGGGCCGCGCGCAACAATTGCATGGGGGTCACTTCACCTCTATACGCGCGGCCATGAGCACGAACCCGCCAAACCTCCGCCCCGACCTGGCGCCCGCCGCCCGGATCACCGACGCCCCCCGCGCGGGACAGCCGACAATCGGCATGGTCTCGCTGGGCTGCCCCAAGGCTTTGGTGGACAGCGAGCGCATTCTGACGCGGCTGCGCGCCGAAGGTTACGGCATTTCCCCAGACTATGCAGGGGCCGATGCCGTGATCGTGAACACCTGCGGGTTTCTCGACAGCGCCAAGGCGGAAAGCCTGGAGGCGATCGGTGAGGCACTGGTGGAAAACGGCAAGGTGATCGTGACCGGCTGCCTGGGGGCCGAGCCGGACTATATCCGCGAGCATCATCCGCGTATTCTGGCGGTCACCGGGCCGCACCAGTATGAACAGGTGCTGGACGCGGTGCATGCCGCCGTGCCGCCCGATCCCAATCCGTTTGTCGATCTGCTGCCCGCGAGCGGCGTCAAGCTGACCCCGCGCCATTACAGCTATCTCAAGATTTCCGAAGGCTGCAATCACAGGTGCAAGTTCTGCATCATTCCCGACATGCGTGGGCGTCTGGCCAGCCGGCCGGCCCATGCGGTGTTGCGCGAGGCTGAAAAGCTGGTCGAAAACGGCGTGCGCGAATTGCTGGTGATATCACAGGACACCTCGGCCTATGGGCTGGACCGCAAGTATGACGTGAACCCGTGGAAGGACCGTGAGGTGCGCAGCCACATCACCGATCTGGCGCGAGAACTTGGACAGTTCGATGCCTGGGTGCGGTTGCACTATGTCTATCCCTACCCGCATGTGCGCGAGTTGATCCCTTTGATGGCGGATGCGGGTTGCAACGTGCTGCCCTATCTGGATATTCCGTTCCAACACGCGCACCCGGATGTGTTGAAACGCATGGCGCGACCCGCAGCGGCGGCGAAAACGCTGGACGAGATCGCCGCGTGGCGCTCGGTGTGTCCCGACGTCACCCTGCGCTCGACCTTCATCGTGGGTTATCCGGGCGAGACCGAGGCCGAGTTCCAGACCCTGCTGGACTGGATGGAAGAGGCTCAGTTGGACCGTGTGGGTTGTTTTCAGTACGAAAACGTGGACGGCGCGCGGTCAAATGACCTGCCGGATCACGTGCCTGCCGTGGTCAAGCAGGAACGCTGGGAGCGGTTCATGGAAAAGGCGCAGGCGATTTCCGAGGCCAAGCTGGCGGCCAAGGTGGGCCAGACCATCGAGGTGATCGTGGACGAGGTCGACGCTGAGGCCGCCACCTGCCGCACCAAGGCCGACGCGCCCGAGATCGACGGAAACCTGTTCATCGATGAAGGCTTCGAGGGGTTGAAGCCGGGGGATATCGTGACGGTCGAGGTGGACGAAGCCGGGGAGTATGATTTGTGGGGACGGCTGTCGCGTTCTAAATCGATCCTTGACCTTGACCCGCATATTGAATCCCCGCATCCACAAGGTAATTAAAACACCGTAGATACATTTGCCTTGCCCTGATCCTTTCCTTTGGCAAAGAAGCATGAGATTTGAACGAAAATTCCTTTTTTACAGCTTATTGATAACACTGGGCTTTTTTCAACTGCCAACTAGCTTGCCGGAAGTGGACTCTCCCCGGAGTGCACCGTGGGCTTACCTCCTGTATTGGGGACTATCCTGCGCCCCTCTGGTTCCACTTTTTCTAGCTCAAATTTGTGCCGTGACCGGTTGGCGCTTTCCAAATGCTGTTGCCTCAAGCGGAGCGTTTTTGATCGGGTTGGTCGGGACTTCTCTTGGCAGCGCTTTGGCAGTTTTTTCCGGCGCAGGATCGAACTTGGCGCTCATTTACAACCTTTCAATAACCACCGCTATCGTCGCCTCAGTTTTGCTTCTGTCACAAAAGCGCAAAGGGCGTGAATTGGAAACATACGCTTGGAAGGTTTTCATGCTTCCGGTAGTTGTGTCGATTTGGTCTGTCACGATGGTCGGCGTCACCTCCGTAAAAGCCATTCTATTGTCTGGTGGAAACCCATATTGTATCGCCGCGCATGGCATCGATTCCGATGTGAGTACCTTTGCCCAACTCCGTGCCCTGTCATTCCACACAACAAAAACGGGTTACAAGTTGAATTCGGAATGGTACTTTCATGGCTTGCTTATCATCGAAACTCACGAAGAGCAGGAAGTATTCAATTGGTCGCCTAGACGAATGGATTTTTTTCGCCTCGATCACCCCGAGAGCTTCTTTGTCAATCCGTCAGACAGTTGTACGCCTCGCAAAGGGTTTTTAGGGCGATTGACACTCATTTGATGCTCCTGTGAAAATCGACAGTGAAGCCAAATAGCGTCCGTGAGATGCATTTCTCTATTCTTGCCTTCTGTGCCTTTCCCCAAATCGTGACCCGAATTCATTGGCCTTTCGGTCCGACTCCCCCCATCCTTGACGTGGTCCGCCGACCCTGAAAAAGGAGGCTTTCATGTTCAAACCAACATTACTTGCGGCGACCGGCGCGGTGATGGCTTTGGTGGCAAACCTTCTCGCCAGCCCGGCCACGGCCCATGACAGTGACGATGCTATCGCGGGGTTCATTGCGCTTGGGGCCGTCGCGCTCAGCCTGCAGGACCGCAGCAAGCACCGGGTGCACCGCTATTACATCGCACCGCAGCCCAAACCGCATGTGCGCAAGCCGAACGTACATCACAGCAAAGCGTATGCGCCGCGCCATTACAAAGGCGCCAAGCGCCGCGTCTATGGGTATTATCCGTATTACGCGCCGGTACACCGTCCGGCCCGCAGTCACAGTTTCAACCGGGGCTATCGCTATTACGGGTTCTGAGCGGGCCTATAGAAGCCCCAGCAGCACAACCGCCCAGGCCACGCCCGCAGCAATCGCGGTCAGGGCAACGCCGGCGCTGGCGGCGTCTTTGGCCTGCCCCGCCAGTTCGTGGTGATCGGTCGAGGTGTGATCCACCGCCCGTTCGATCGCCGTGTTGAACAGCTCGGCGGCCAGAACCAGAACGCCCAGCGCCAGGATCAGCGCGCGTTCACCGGTGGTGATCGGCAAATAGAATGCCAACGTCGCCGAAATCAGGTTGGCCCAGATCCATGAACGAAAGGAGTATTCGCTGCGCCATGTGGCGACCAGGCCGTACCAGCTCCAGACTGTCCGGTTTTTCGTATGTTCAATGAATTGCCGCATCGACCCTCCGCGCGGTCACTTTGGCGCGAGAGGGCTTTGGATGCAACGGGCGGGGTTGCCATTTGCATCCGGGCGTGGCGAAGCTGCCGGCATGGCGATCCGACGACTGTTCACTTTTGCTGCGCTAGGACTAGCGGCAAGCTTTTGGCCACCGGTGGCGCGGGCCGACGGGCTGTTCCGGCCCGGGCTGAATGCGATCTGTCAGGCCGGGGACCAACTGGATCAGGGATGCGAGGCGATCCGTGGGCGTCAGGTGGTCGATGCCGCCCAACCGCCATGGCGTGCCATCGGGCGGGTAAATTTCGCCAGCATTCAGGTGCGCAGCCATTGCACCGGCACGTTGGTGGCCGAGCGTGTCGTGCTGACGGCGGCGCATTGTCTGTTCAACCACGCGCGAAAGACGTGGATACCGCCGCAAAGCATTCGCTTTGCTGCCGGATATCAGCGCGGCGAGGCTCTGGCGGTGAGCGAGGTCGAACGGTTCGTCCTGCCATCGGTCATCGACACCACCAGCCGCGCGTTCAAGGTTCCGTTGGCCTCGGACTGGGCCCTGCTGGTGCTGAAAGACCCGATAGGCGCGCGAACGGGGGTTCTGGGCATAGAGGAACAGAAGCAGAGCAACCTGGCGGCAGATGGATTTCTGATGGCAGGTTATGCCGGTCTCAGGCCGCACGTGCTGAGCGTCGAGTGGAACTGCGGTGAACCACGGTCGCAGGACAGCCTTCTGTTGCAGAGATGTGCGGCGATGTCCGGGGATTCCGGTGCGCCCCTGCTGGTCGAGATAGACGGGGAGATGATGGTGATCGGGGTTTTGTCCGGCGTCGCCGCGAATGATCCCCCCGTCAGCATCGGCGTTCCGACGGCGCAGATAGCGGATGCGCTGAAACGCGCCACCGCCAACTAGGCGTTTCGGACGTGAAAAGGGGCGGCCCTTATGGACCGCCCACTTGGGAAGTTATTGCGTTACAGGTGCGCAGACGGTTTCACCAGCTTCGGTGGTTGCCAGCTGATAACCTGCCGAGCAGCTGGGTGCGCCATACTTGTCATAGCTAGGCTGGACATAGACCGGTGTCGGCTCTTCCTGCTGCGAGCAGGCGGTCAGAACGACGGTGATTGCACAAAGGGCCGCGAGTTTCAGTTTCATGTCCTTCAATCCTTTTTTGTCGACAACTTTTATTCCCAAAAGCGCTTTGGGCGTGCGATCAGGATAGGAGCGGCATTACCACATTGCAATCACGGGATTCTTTGCGCCCCCGGCGCTGGCGGAAGGTTGCCGTCGACACCCCCTACCAATTCCCAAAACGCCCGCTATTCTCAACATGAGGTGTCAGCCAGCAGGGAGAGCCACATGTCAGACGCGCCCCAGATTGCACAAAAAGGGCCTTTTCCGATCGAAGTTACTGAAGGTAAAACCTATTTCTGGTGCGCCTGCGGGCGGTCCAAGAAACAGCCGTTTTGCGATGGGTCGCACAAGGACACAGGCTTTTCGCCGGTGAAATTTACAGCCGAGGCCGACAAGAAAGTGTTCTTCTGCGGGTGCAAGCATTCTGGAAAGAAGCCGCTGTGTGACGGCTCGCACTCCAAGCTCTGATCACCGCAAATTGTCGAGAGTTTCGGCATTGGCGCAAAAATCGGGAGCCGCTTGCGCCCGGCATTGTTGCGCGGCCAGCCAGTGCTCGCATGCGGCCTGACAGTGGGCGGCGCGGCAGCGCGTGACCAGTTCGGCGTAGCCCTGTTCGCTCATGCGGCCCTCTGCCATAGCCTCGGACAGAGACAGCCCCATGCAGCGCGCCACGGATCGGGTGAGCCAAAAATGTTTCTCGATGTCGCCAAGCGGAATCTGGGCCATCATTCTTCCTCTGTCTGCTGCTGCCTCAGCGCCCATAACCGGGTGCGGTTGGGGCAGGTTTCCGGGGCACCGTCCAGCTGATCGTGTTCGTCCAGCAAGTGCTGACACTGGCCCACTGATTCGCAGGCGCGGCAGGTTGTGACCATTGCCGCCCAATCCGCTTGACTGAGCCGTCCTTCGTTATGCGCCTCGACGATATCGGTTCCCGTCGCCCGTCCCATCCGCATAACGAGGCGAAGATGGGTCATGATTTTTCCGAGCTTGGGCATTGGCATCCGGGGTCAGGATTTCAGATCCTTGAACAGGTCCTTGTTGCGACAATATTCCGGCACGTGGTCCAACTGGCTCAACTCGGCCAGCAGTTTCGTGCAGTGTTCTGGATTGGGGCAGTCGCTGCACCGCAGGACGACGTCAGAAATGTCGTCGATGCTCAACTTGCCCTGAATGGCGGCTTCCTGCAGGTCGATGCCCTGCACGGCGGCCATCCTGTCCACCAATTCGGCATGTTTTCGGAACTTGTCTCGATCAGACATGGCGTGTCCTTTCTGTCGCGCGTGGCACGGAGATTAGACGCTGACGCAGTTATCGCCCTTGATACAGGTCAAGGTTCGGATCCGACGTGATCCAGATAGGCGCGGGTGGCGTCCTGAACCCGGCGGAACCGGTCGCCGCCCAGCTTTTTGCCGCCATACCAGCGCGTCACGATGATCACGTGGTTTTCAAGTTCCGCCCGTTCCATCATCCGCAAGATCACCATACCCGCGCCGGATTCGCCGTCATCCGCCTTGAGCGCCCCGGACGGAAGCACCGCAGCCCAGGTATTGTGGGTGGCCTTGGCGTAGGCGCGGTCGGCTTTCAATTCGTCCAGCACCGCGTTCACATCGTCCCGGCTGGAGACGTCGGCACCCGATACAGCGTATTTCGAGCCGCGATCGGTCAGAATGACGCCCAGCCGGGTAACTTTGGTCACTGCACCAGACCCACCTGCGCGGCGGTCCGGCGCACGATATCGACGCGCTGCGCATTCGGCGGATGTGTACCGAGGAACCGGTCGCCGGGATCGGGAATGCGATCAAAGAAGTAAACCCCGATCAGCGGATTGTATCCGGCATTGTAGGTGATGATTGTGCCCAGCTGATCGGCCTCCAGCTCAAACTCTTTTGAGTAGCTGCGCGCGCCCACTACGGCCCCCAGCTGTTGCGCCGCTTCGATCGAGGCCGAACCGCCACCAGTTATGCCCGCAAGCTGCCCAAAGATAAGGGCGCCGGCCGCCGCGTTCTGGTTCTGGCGGGCGATGTGGCCCCTGATGTGATGCGCGGCTTCATGGCCCATGACAAAGGCCAGTTCATCGCCATTGCGCGCCGAGTTGATCAGGGCCTGCGTGAAAATGATCACAGGTCTGCCTTGCTTATCAAGAGTTTGATACGCGTTGGCCTGAGCGCGCGTGTTGGGATCAATCCCGATCTGAAAATCGCAATTCGCGCCGCTGGTCCGCCGCAGGCATTCGGCGCGCGCCTGGGTTCCTACTGCCTGTCTGACCGCGTAAAAATCCCGCGGTGCGGCCTGCGCGTTCAGCGTCACCCGGCTGGGTTGTTGTGGCGGCACAGCAACCGGCTGCGGCACATCGCAACCAGCGAGAACAAAAACCATAAGCAGGGCGAACTGCCGCATGAGCAAGCCTTTCGAGTCAATGCATCGGAACGGCACATTATCCTGCGTCCCAACCGTGTTCCAGACCGGATATTCGGCATCGGCGGGTTGCATAACCTGCGCACCATCGGCAGTCTGCAGGCATGTTTAGTATCGAGCATGAATTCGACTCGACCGTTATTACCCTGGTCGACGAAGGCCCCGCCCCCTTGCAGGAGGACGTGGTCATCAACAATTTCGCGGAATGCGTGACGCTGGAACAATTCGACCCGCGTACCGAGCAGATGCAAAAGATCACACTGTCACCGGAACAGGTGCGCGATCTCGCGGCGGCGCTGGATTTGCCCGAGGGCGTATACCAGATCCGCGAAACGCCTCCTCAGGGATCATAGGCAAAGACCTTGTCGCGTGCGGTCTGACCGCGCTTGAGCGTAAGATGCGACGGGGCGATTCCCATTGCCGCGGCCAGCAATGCGCGAATCGCGGCGTTGGCCTTGCCGTCCTCGGGCGGCGAGGTCACTGATATGCGCAATGTGCCACCTTCCCAGAACACCCGGTCGCGCGCGGCATTGGGCGTTGCCCGGATGGCAAATTCGGCGCCCGGCGTCGCCAAATGCGACAGGTCGGGCAGATCCTTGAGCTTCGGTTTGGCCATCGCGGTCAATTGCCTTTCCTCTGAGCTTTGGGCTCGGGCACCCATGCACACTGAATGTGCACGAAGCCTTTGACCATGGTGCCCGCTGGATTTTGCAGGCACTTTGACCAAACGCAAGCCAGCCGCACCAAGGAATGTCGCCAGCCCTGCACTTTTAACCTTGAAACCCGGCCCTGCCTGACCGAGATACAGGGGGCTTATGTAAAAAGGCTTCACATATGACGCTGAAAAACCCTGCAGCCCTTGATTTTCTGCTGACGCGCCGATCGCGCCCAGCCAAGACTCTGATTGCCCCGGCACCCACACGCGAGCAGTTGCGACCGCTGCTGAATGCAGCCGCCCGTAGCCCCGATCACGGAAAGCTGGAGCCATGGCGCTTTGTGGTTATAGAGAAAGGGGCGATGGCCCGGCTCGCGGGTTTGGTCGAACAGCGCGGCAAGGCCCTGGGCAAGTCGCCCGAAGATATCACCAAGGCGCGTAACCAGTTTGATCAGGGACTTCTTGCCGTGGCCGTGATCGAGGTGCAGAAGCCATCGGACAAGGTGCCGTCCATCGAGCAAAGCTATTCAACAGGGGCGGTTTGCCTGTCGCTGCTCAACGCGGCGCTGGCGGCTGGCTGGGGGGCGAACTGGTTGTCGGGCTGGCCGTCGCATGACTCTGAATTCCGCCAACAGGCGCTGGGGCTGGCCGAGAACGAGCGCATTGCCGGCCTTGTTCATATCGCCACCGAAAGCGCAGCCCCACCCGAACGCCCCCGCCCCGATGTTGCGGCCATCACGGAATGGGTATCGGTATGATCATCATCAACTCGTTTTTCATGGCGCTGGGGCAATTGGGCGATCCGCGATTCCGCAAGGTACTGCTGCTGGGCGTCGGGCTGACATTTGCCTTGCTGATCGGGGCATATGCCGGGTTCCTGTGGCTGATCAACACTCTGATCGGTGAGCACGTGACCGTGCCGATTTTGGGCGAGGTGACGTGGCTCAACGATCTGGCGAGCGTTTCGTCATTTTTGCTGATGATGGTGCTATCGGTGTTCCTGATGGTGCCGGTGGCCTCGGCCATTACCTCGATGTTTCTCGACGAAGTGGCGCAGGCGGTCGAGGACAGGCACTATCCCGGACTGCCTGCGGTGCCGGGGGTTCCATTCACCGACGCCTTGACCGACACGCTGAGCTTTCTGGGCGTGCTGATCGTCGCAAACTTGCTGGCGCTTATCCTTTATGCCCTGTTCACACCGCTTGCGCCGTTCATTTTCTGGGGCATGAACGGGTTTCTGCTGGGGCGGGAATATTTCACGCTGGCGGCGATGCGGCGACTGGGGCGGGAAGGGGCGCGCAAGCTCAGGTCGCAGCACATGGCGACCATCTGGATCGCAGGAACACTGATGGCCATTCCGCTGTCAGTGCCGCTGATCAACCTGTTGATCCCGATCCTTGGTGCGGCAACCTTTACCCACATCTATCATGGTGTGGCGGCGTCCCAAAGGTAGCCGCCCACGGTTTTCATTCGACCGGCGGCAACCGGTTCATCCAGTCGAAATCCCGCACCGAGATCACGCCGGAAATTATGATCCCGGCGATGATCACCCACAGAACGATCGTGATTCCGGTGGTGATCCAAGCCTTTTTCTTCAGGTGATGTTCCTCGGGCGCGCCCGCATGGGTGCCGGGGACAATATCGCCCAGATCGCCCTGTGTCCGGATACGGATCGGCAGGACGATGAGAAACGTCATGAACCAGATGACGGCAAACAGAACCAGACCAGCGGTGATCGTCATGTAGAAACCTCCGATGCGGCTGGCTCAGACCTGTTCCAGTTCGACCAGGCAGCCGTTGAAATCCTTGGGGTGCAGGAACAGTACAGGCTTGCCGTGGGCGCCGATCTTGGGCTCGCCCGATCCCAGCACCCGCGCACCGGTTTCCTTGAGGTGGTCGCGGGCGGCGATGATGTCTTCTACCTCATAACAGACGTGGTGAATTCCACCCGAGGGGTTCTTTTCCAGAAAGCCTTTGATCGGGCTGTCCTCGCCCAGCGGATAAAGCAGCTCGATCTTGGTGTTGGGCAGTTCGATGAACACGACAGTGACGCCATGATCGGGTTCGTCCTGCGGCGTGCCGACCTTGGCGCCAAGCGCAGTACGGTATTGCGCCGATGCGGCTTCCAGATCCGGCACGGCAATGGCGACATGATTCAAGCGACCGATCATTCTTGTCCTCCTCGATCCATCGGGTTGCGGAGGTTATGGGGGCTGCGGCGACCTAGGGCAAGTGCGCCAAAGCGCCCATTAACCCTGTGTTAGCCGCCTTTGCCTAGCGTCGGGACGTCTGTTTAAAAGGAGCCTCGCCATGGATGATTCGGATCCCTTTGCCGTCCCGCACCTGACCGTCGGTAACAGACGGCCGCTTTTGGGGATGACGGTTCTGGTGGTCGAGGACAGCCGATACGCGAGTGAGGCGTTGCGACTGATGTGCCTGCGCAGCGGCGCCCGCATCCGACGTGCGGATTGCCTGACATCGGCGCGCCGCCACCTGCAGGTCTATCGCCCCTCAGTCCTGATCGTCGATATCGGCCTGCCCGACGGTTCGGGCTTGAACCTGATCGAGGAGATGGCGCAAACCACCCCGCGCGTCGCAGTGATTCTAGGCATATCCGGAGACGATTTTGCCGAAGGCCTGGCGATTGCCGCTGGGGCGGACGGGTTTCTGAGCAAGCCTCTGACCTCGCTGGCGGCGTTTCAGACAAGAATCCTGTCACACTTGCCCGAAGATCGCCGCCCGGCTGGGCCGCAGGTAATTCAGGATGAGGTGATCTGCCCTGACCTGATGGCATATCGGGACGACATGGCCCATATCGCGGACATACTGGCAGATGCCAGCGACACCAAGGCGCTCGACTATGCTGCGCAATTTGTCAGCGGGGTCGCCCGCGCCGCGGACGATCTGCCGCTGGCCCGTGCCGCGCAGGATGTAGCGCGGGCGCGCTCGCGCGGGCGGCCCTATGCCACTTGCGCCGCGCAGCTTGCCGGGATGGTGCAGACCCGGCTGGAACGACGCGAGGCAATCTGAGGTGGCAGCAAGCAGTCTGGTTCTGTTTGGCGCAGTCTATCTGGTGCTCTACCGGCATGTACGGGCAGCAGCACAAGACATCCGGCGCAATCGTCAGCGCGGCGAGGTAGAAGAAAGCGGGATATTTCCCTAGCACACCAAGCAACGGCGCCAAAGGCAGACCGATGCCCTGTGTGGTATTGCGTCCCTCAAAGTAAGACGCCGCCCTTTTGAGGCGGCGTTTCAGGTGTCAATCCTGCGGGATAACGCGCAGGCCCAGCTCCATCAACTGATCCGACGTCGGATCCGAAGGGGCCGACATCATCAGGTCTTCGGCGCGTTGGTTCATCGGGAACATGATGACCTCGCGGATGTTCACTGTATCGGCCAACAGCATCACGATACGGTCGATACCTGCTGCGCAGCCGCCATGCGGGGGGGCGCCGTACTGGAAGGCGTTGACCATGCCGCCGAACCGCTTGCGCACCTCGTCCTCGCCGTATCCGGCAATCTCGAAGGCCTTGAACATGATCTCGGGCTTGTGGTTCCGGATCGCGCCCGACAGGATTTCGTATCCGTTGCAGGACAGGTCGTACTGATAGCCCAGCACCTTGAGCGGATCGCCCATCAGCGCGTCCATACCCCCCTGCGGCATCGAGAAGGGGTTGTGCTCGAAATCGATCTTGCCGGTTTCCTCGTCCTGCTCGTAGATCGGGAAATCGACGATCCAGGCGAATGCAAAGCGGTCGGTCTCGGTCAGGCCCAATTCGGCACCGATCACGTCGCGCGCCTTGCCGGCGACCTTTTCGAACGACTTGGGCTTGCCGCCCAGGAAGAAGGCCGCGTCGCCGACGCCCAGACCCAGTTGCTGGCGGATCGCCTCAGTGCGCTCGGGGCCGATATTCTTGGCCAGCGGGCCTGCGGCCTCCATGCCCTCCCCCTGATCGCGCCAGAAGATATACCCCATCCCCGGCAGCCCTTCTTTCTGGGCAAAGGCATTCATGCGGTCGCAGAACTTGCGGCTGCCACCAGTGGGCGCGGGAATGGCTCGAATTTCGGTGCCGTCCTGCTCCAGCAACTTGGCGAAGATGGCAAAACCCGAGCCACGGAAATGCTCGGAACAGTCCTGCATCTTGATCGGGTTGCGCAGGTCTGGCTTGTCGGTGCCGTACCACAGCGCGGAATCGCGATAGGAAATCTGCGGCCAGTCCTGCCACGCATCCGCCTTGCGGCCCTCGCCGAATTCCTCGAACACACCGGCCAGTACAGGCGCGATGGTATCAAACACGTCCTGCTGCTCGACAAAGGACATCTCGAGGTCGAGCTGATAGAAATCGGTGGGCGAGCGGTCGGCGCGCGGATCTTCGTCGCGGAAACAGGGCGCGATCTGGAAATAGCGGTCAAATCCTGACACCATGATCAGCTGCTTGAACTGCTGCGGTGCTTGCGGCAACGCATAGAACTTGCCGGGATGCAGACGCGAGGGAACCAGAAAGTCGCGTGCGCCCTCGGGGCTTGACGCGGTGATGATCGGGGTCTGGTATTCGCGGAATTTCCGATCCCACATGCGGCGGCGCATCGAGGCGACCACGTCGGACCGCAGCGTCATGTTGCGCTGCATCGCCTCGCGACGCAGGTCCAGATAGCGATAGCGCAGGCGGGTTTCCTCGGGATATTCCTGATCGCCGAACACCATCAGCGGCAGTTCCGACGCCGCACCCAGCACTTCCAGTTCGCGCACGTACACCTCGATCTCGCCAGTGGGTAGCTTCGGGTTCACCAAATCCGCATCGCGCGCCTTGACCGTGCCGTCGATACGGATGCACCACTCGGACCGAACCTTTTCCAGTTCGGCAAAGGCGGCGCTATCGCCGTCGCACAGAACCTGCGTCACGCCGAAATGGTCGCGCAGGTCTATGAACAAAACGCCCCCGTGGTCGCGCACGCGGTGAACCCAGCCCGACAGGCGGACGGTGTCACCGACATTGGCGGCAGTCAGTTCGGCGCAGGTGTGGCTGCGATAGGCGTGCATCGGTCATATCCCTTCGGGCGGAGAATTCGTCGCGCCGATACACCGCGATAGGCCCGGGAAGTCAAGGGTCGCGCGCCATCGTGACCGGGAAGTCACCCAAAAGAGGTGGAAATCACGAAATTGGTGCATATTTCCAATGCTGTGATATGGATTTCTTGTCTTCTGTTTCAGAACGCTCACCCATCGAGCGGGGAAGAGTAGGATGATGTGGCAAAGAATTTTAGATCGTGTGTTGAACAGGTTCGTCACTCAGGGCGCATTGCGGGTGACGTTTCCAGACGGGTCCAGCGAGGTCTATGGTGACGGAACGCACCCGTGCCCCCATTTCCGGATCCATGCCCCCGACCTGATGCGGCGATTGTGCCAGAACCCCGAGCTTGGCTTTGGCGAAGGGGTGATGGAGGGCACGCTGACCACCGAAGACAGCAGTCTGGACGATGTATTGAGGGTTGCGATTCGCAATTTGTCGGCGGGAAATCTTCCGAGATTCTATCATTGGCTCGAACGGGCAAAGTTCTTCCTGCGACCGATCCTGCAACGCAATACGCTGCGTTTGGCGCGGCGCAACGTGGCGCATCACTACGACCTGTCCGACGATTTCTACCGGCTGATGCTGGACCCGGACATGCAGTACAGCTGCGCCTATTTCGACACGCCGGACCTGACGCTGGATCAGGCTCAGGCCGCGAAAAAGGCGCATATCGCGCGCAAGCTGTGCCTTGAACCCGGTCACCGGGTTCTTGACATCGGGTGCGGCTGGGGCGGGCTGGCATTGACCTTGGCCCGGGAACATGGCGCCCATGTCACCGGCCTGACCCTGTCGCAGAACCAGCATGACGCTGCCAAGGCGCGCGCGGTCGAGGCCGGGATGCGGGACCATATCGATATCCGCCTGATGGACTATCGCGAGTTCACCGGACAGTTCGACCGGATCGTTTCGGTCGGCATGCTGGAGCATGTGGGCGTGCCCCACTATGACACCTATTTCGGCAAGGTCGCCGATTTGTTGAAACCCGACGGCGTGGCGTTGATCCATACCATCGGGCGCAATGGACCGCCGACCAACCAGTCGCCGTGGCTGAACAAGTACATCTTCCCCGGCGGCTATGTACCGTCCCTGTCGGAACTGGTGGTGCCGATTGGTCGGGCAGGCCTGTGGAACCTGGATATCGAAAGCCTGCGCCTGCACTACGCCAAAACGCTGCGCTGCTGGAGGGACCGGTTCGAAGCCAATATCGATCAGGTCCGCGCGATGTATGACGAGCAGTTCGTCCGCATGTGGCGCTTTTACCTGACCATCTGTATCCTGGTTTTCGAAGAGCGGGACCAGACCGTGTTCCAGTTCCAGCTTGGCCATCGGCGCGATGCGGTGCCTCTCACCCGTGACTACCTCTACCCTGGCCGCGATCGGCTGCGGGACGCCGCCGAGTGATCAGGAGGTTGCCATTTCCACCCTGATCAACCCTCGCAGGGAATTGCCAGCAAGAATACTCTGAGCTTCTCTTAAGTCGTTCAAAGTTAGTATAGCTTCGGACACCTCTCGTTTTACAAGCAGTTCTTCACGCAGAATTCCCGGCAAAAGACCAGCGGAAAGCGCCGGAGTCAGCATTTTGCCATCAGCCATGACCGCGAAGATATTGGTGATGGTACCTTCGCAGACTTCCCCACGTTCGTTGAGAAAGATCATCTCATCGATCCCGTCGCGCAGATTTGCGCGAACCTCATCGTAAAGCGCGCGCCGGGTGGTCTTGTGCCGCAGCCAAAAATTCCCGGAGTCCAGCCGCTCTGGGGCGACCGCCACGCGCCAGACAGATGGGGTTTCGGTCAGGGCACCGGTGGTCAGGCCAAACTGACCGTCTGCCTCCAAAGTCAGACGGCAGCGCAGCGGATCGTCGCCCGCCACCGCCTGCAACCGCAGTTCTGCTGCCGAGCGGTCAAATGGAATGTTCAAGGCCTGCGCCGACCGCGCCATTCGCGCAAGGTGACGATCAAGGCGTGCGAACCCTTCACCGGAGCGATAACCCAATGTTTCGATCAGGCGGAAATCAGGCTCAGTTGGCGGGCAAAGCGCGCTTTCCATAACGCCTCCTCGTATTCCGATGCTGCGGTACTGTCCCAGACGACGCCGCCACCAACGTTCAGCGTGGCCCGGTTCCCCTCGGCCATCAGCGTGCGGATCGCCACGTTGAATTCGGACCGGCCGTCAGGTGCGGCCCAGCCGATGGTGCCGCAATAGATGTCGCGCGGCCAGGGTTCCAGATCGCTCAGAATTTCCATCGCGCGGATCTTTGGCGCGCCGGTGATCGAGCCGCAGGGGAAGAGAGCCTTCAGTATGTCAGACAAACGGGCATCGGCGCGCAACTGCGCCCGCACAAGCGATACCATCTGATGCACGGTGGCATAGGTTTCGACCCTGAACAGTTCGGGCACCTTGACTGTCCCCGGCACCGCCACCCGGCTGATATCGTTGCGCAAGAGGTCCACGATCATCAGATTCTCGGCCCGGTTCTTTTCGTCGCTGATCAAAAAGTTGCGGCGGCGGGCGTCCTCGGCCGGATCGGCGCTGCGCGGCTGGGTGCCTTTCATGGGGCGGGTTTCAATCATTCCGCGAGCATCAGTGCGAAAGAACAGCTCGGGCGAACGCGACAGCAGGTCGGGCAATCCCTCCTGCCGGACAAACGTGCCATGTCCCACGGGCTGGAGATGCGCCAATGCCGCATATAGCGCGACAGCAGGCCCTTCGAGGTCAAGATCGACCGGAAAAGTCAGGTTCGCCTGATAGATGTCACCTGCGCCGATGGCGTCGTGAACCGCGCGGAACGCATCCCCGTACCGATCTTCGTTCCAGCGCGGCGCAAACCGGGTGATCCCCCCTGCCCCTGTGGTTACAGAGCATTGGCCGGGCGCACCATAGACACCAAAGCAGATCAGCGGCAGCCGCCGGCCAACCGGCATGCGCGCGGCGAGCCGCGGCTCCAGTGTGTAGCCCAGCTCATAACTGGCATATCCCGCCAGCCACGCCCCCTGCGCCCGGGCGGCATCAATAGCGGCTAGGGCTGCAGGCACATCGGCGGGTTCGTCGGCGCGGATCACGCGCGACGGGCGGTCGAAACACGTTCCCGGACCGGCCGGACCCTGATCGAAACGAATATGCAAGTGCATCCCCATTTGCCGTGGGCTGCGATATAGAGGTTTCGGGGACAGGCGAAAGGGGGGAAAGCGGCAAATGCGCATCAGATTCCGATCCCCCTTGCACCTTTTCGCGCGGTCCCTATAACCCACGACAATTTGGGCGCTTGGTGGGCGCCTGCCGACTCGCGAAAAACCGAAGGAACCTGGCCATGCCGAAGAGAACCGACATCCAGTCGATCATGATCATCGGGGCGGGCCCCATCGTCATTGGGCAAGCCTGCGAGTTCGACTACTCCGGGGCACAGGCCTGCAAGGCGCTGCGCGAGGAAGGGTACCGGGTCATCCTGGTGAACTCGAACCCGGCCACGATCATGACCGATCCGGAACTGGCCGACGCCACCTATATCGAACCGATCACGCCCGAAGTCGTCGCCAAGATAATCGAAAAGGAACGCCCCGACGCGCTGTTGCCCACGATGGGCGGGCAGACGGGTCTCAACACCTCACTGGCGCTGGAAGAGATGGGCGTGCTGAAAAAGTTCGGCGTCGAGATGATTGGCGCCAAGCGAGAGGCCATCGAGATGGCCGAAGACCGCAAGCTGTTCCGCGAGGCGATGGACCGGCTGGGGCTGGAAAATCCCCGCGCCACCATCGTCACCGCGCCGAAGAAACCCAACGGCACAGCCGACCTGGATGCTGGCGTTCAGATGGCACTGGACGAGTTGGAAGACATCGGCCTTCCCGCCATCATCCGCCCGGCCTTTACCCTGGGCGGAACCGGCGGCGGCGTCGCCTATAACCGTGAGGATTACATACATTATTGCCGCTCGGGCATGGATGCCTCGCCGGTCAACCAGATCCTCGTCGACGAAAGCCTGCTGGGCTGGAAGGAATACGAGATGGAAGTGGTGCGCGACACTGCCGACAACGCCATCATCGTCTGTTCCATCGAAAACGTCGACCCGATGGGCGTGCACACGGGTGACTCGATCACCGTGGCCCCTGCCCTGACGCTGACCGATAAGGAATATCAGATCATGCGCAACGGCTCGATCGCCGTGCTGCGCGAGATCGGTGTGGAAACCGGCGGATCGAACGTACAATGGGCGATCAACCCCGAAGACGGCCGGATGGTCGTGATCGAGATGAACCCGCGCGTGTCTCGCTCTTCGGCATTGGCGTCCAAGGCCACGGGTTTCCCGATTGCCAAGATCGCCGCCAAGCTGGCCGTCGGATACACGCTCGATGAGTTGGACAACGACATCACCAAGGTCACGCCCGCCAGCTTCGAGCCGACCATCGATTATGTCGTCACCAAAATTCCGAAATTCGCCTTCGAGAAATTCCCCGGTGCGGAACCGTTCCTGACCACGGCCATGAAGTCGGTGGGCGAAGCGATGTCCATTGGACGGACGATCCACGAATCGCTGCAAAAGGCGCTGGCCTCGATGGAATCGGGCCTGACCGGGTTCGACGAAGTTTCCATTCCCGGTCTGAGTGTGGGCCCTTGGGAGGAAGTGACCGACAAGGCCGCCGTTATCAAGGCCATCAGCCAACAGACCCCCGACCGGATGCGCACCATTGCGCAGGCGATGCGGCACGGGCTTTCGGATGACGAGATTCAGGCGGTGACCAAGTTCGATCCCTGGTTCCTGGCCCGCATTCGCGAGATCGTGGACGCCGAACGCGAGGTGCGCGAGGCAGGACTGCCCGCCGACGAGGCCGGGTTGCGCGCGCTCAAGATGCTGGGCTTCACCGATGCCCGCCTCGGCAAGCTGACCGGCAAGAAAGAAGCCGAAGTCCGCAAGGCCCGCAAGGAGGTCGGGGTCACCGCTGTGTTCAAGCGCATCGACACCTGCGCCGCCGAGTTCGAAGCGCAGACGCCCTATATGTATTCGACCTACGAGGCCCCGATGATGGGCGAGGTCGAATGCGAGGCACGCCCGTCGGACCGCAAGAAGGTGGTCATTCTGGGTGGCGGCCCGAACCGGATCGGTCAGGGGATCGAGTTCGACTATTGCTGCTGTCACGCCTGCTATGCGCTGACCGATGCGGGCTATGAAACCATCATGGTCAACTGCAACCCCGAGACGGTGTCCACCGACTATGATACCTCGGACCGTCTGTATTTCGAGCCGCTGACATTTGAACACGTGATGGAAATCCTGACGAAGGAACAGGAAAACGGCACGCTGCACGGTGTCATCGTCCAGTTCGGTGGCCAGACCCCGTTGAAACTGGCCAACGCGCTGGAGGCCGAGGGCATTCCGATCCTGGGCACCACCCCGGACGCCATCGACCTGGCCGAAGACCGCGAGCGGTTTCAGGACCTGGTTAACAAGCTGAGCCTGAAACAGCCCAAGAACGGCATTGCCTCAACCGACGAGCGGGCTATTGAAATTGCAGATGAAATCGGCTTTCCGCTGGTAATTCGCCCCTCCTATGTACTGGGCGGTCGCGCGATGGAGATCGTTCGCGACATGGACCACCTGAAACGCTACATCGCCGAGGCGGTGGTGGTCTCGGGCGACAGCCCGGTGCTGCTCGACAGCTATCTCAGCGGCGCCGTCGAACTGGATGTGGATGCGCTCTGCGATGGCGAGGCGGTGCATGTGGCCGGCATCATGCAGCATATCGAAGAGGCGGGCGTTCATTCGGGCGACAGCGCCTGTTCGCTGCCCCCCTATTCGCTCTCGCCCGAGATCATCGAGCAGATCAAGGAGCAGACCAACAAGCTGGCGCGTGCGCTGAATGTCGTCGGCCTGATGAACGTACAGTTCGCAATCAAGGATGATGAAATCTATCTGATCGAGGTGAACCCCCGCGCCTCGCGCACCGTGCCCTTCGTCGCCAAGGCCACCGACAGCGCCATCGCCTCGATCGCCGCGCGGGTGATGGCGGGAGAGCCGCTGTCGAACTTCCCGATGCGCCCGCCCTACAAGGAGGGGCAGGACACCAAGATCGCCGATCAGATGACTCTGGCCGACCCGAACATGCCCTGGTTCTCGGTGAAAGAGGCCGTGCTGCCCTTTGCCCGATTCCCCGGTGTCGATACCATTCTGGGTCCGGAAATGCGCTCGACCGGAGAGGTGATGGGCTGGGATCGCTCATTCCCGCGCGCCTTCCTCAAGGCGCAGATGGGGGCGGGCATGGTGCTGCCGTCCTCGGGTCGTGCGTTTATCTCGATCAAGGATGCCGACAAGGGAGCGGCGATGCTGGAAGCGGCGAAAGTGTTGGTAGAACAAGGCTTTACACTGGTCGCCACGCGCGGAACGCAAAGCTGGCTGGACGGCCACGGGGTACCTTGCGACGTTGTCAACAAGGTCTATGAGGGCCGCCCCGACGTGGTCGACATGCTCAAGGACGGGCAGGTTCAGCTGTTGATGAACACCACCGAGGGCGCGCAGGCGGTCGAGGACAGCAAGTCCATCCGCTCGATCGCGCTGTATGACAAGATCCCCTATTTCACCACCGCCGCCGCCAGCAATGCCGCGGCGCTGGCGATCAAGGCGCAGGCCGAGGGGGATGTCGAGGTGCGCAGCCTGCAAGGCTGATACTTGCCGGCTCCTGTCTCTCCCGTTGACCTTTGGCTGGCGGGGGACAATGCTGTTTTCAACGAGCAGTACAAGGAAAATCAGCCATGCGTACCATTGTGGTCTTCGCCTCCCTTCTGGCGCTTGCGGCCTGTGACGTGCCGTTTGTTCCCCTGATCTGAGCCGCGTAAACCGGGAGGGGGAAACTTGTGTCGGGCCGCGGTCAAGGCGCCCGGGCTTCAGCGATGTACAGATGAAGTGCGCGATTTGTACGCGATTTCATCCCCCACTTGTCCGAATTGTACCATTCCGCGACACCGATCCGGATTGGCGGCGGAGCTGCCGCCGCCATCGAAAACTGCCGGGTGGCGGGCTGGCGCCTGCCGTTACCGAAACATTTCAGAGATGAAGCAATTTTTCACTGATCCGGGGGGATTCCCTTGGGTCACTTCCCCTTGATCAGCGCGTGAGGCGGCTTCATTTTGAGCCAATCCGAAACATTCAGGATCCGCCATGTACACGCCCGCCATTACCGGAACCGGTGTCTATACGCCCGAGAACGTGATCACCAACGCCGAGCTTGTCGAAGCCTTCAACGCCTATGCCGATCGGCAGAACGCCGGGAATGCCGCGGCCATCGCTGCCGGGCGGGTGGAGCCAATGCAGCATTCGTCGGAGGAGTTCATCGTCAAGGCGTCGGGAATCGAGAACCGGTACGTGATGGACAAGGCCGGCGTTCTGAACCCCGAAATCATGCACCCCACCCTGCGACAGCGCAGCGATGACGAACCGGGGATCATGACCGAGATGGCGGTGGATGCCTGCCGCAAGGCGCTGGCGCAAGCGGGGCGCAGCGCCGAGGATGTGGATCTGGTGATCTGTGCGGCGTCGAACCACGAACGCGCCTATCCGGCGATTGCGATCGAGATACAGAACGCGCTGGGGATCAAAGGGTTCGGGTTCGACATGAACGTGGCCTGCTCGTCGGCGACCTTTGGCATTCAGGCGGCGGCGGACATGGTGCGCTCGGGCTCGGTGCGGGCGGCGCTGGTGGTCAACCCCGAGATTTGCTCGGGCCACCTGGAATGGCGCGACCGGGATTGTCATTTCATCTTTGGCGATGTGGCCACCGCGACCCTGATCGAACGCGAGAACGAGGCCAGCGGGCCGCATTTCGAGATCCTGTCCACCCGCTGCGCCACCGAGTTTTCCAACAACATCCGAAACAACAACGGCTTTCTGCGCCGCTCGCGCCCCGACGGCGTCGCGGACCGGCGCGACATGCAGTTCATGCAGAACGGGCGCAAGGTGTTCAAGGAAGTGCTGCCGCTGGTCAGCCAGCATATCGCCGATCACATGGCCGCCGAGGGGATCGCAAACACCGACCTGAAACGGCTGTGGCTGCATCAGGCCAACAAGACGATGAACGATTTCATCGGCAAGAAAGTGCTGGGGCGCGAACCGGAACCGGGCGAACAGCCCAATATCCTGCAGGACTATGCCAACACTTCGTCCGCCGGGTCGATCATCGCCTTTTCCAAGTATTCGGACGACTTGCAGGAAGGCGATATCGGCCTGATCTGTTCGTTCGGTGCAGGGTATTCGGTGGGATCGGTGATCGTCAGACGGCACGGGTGACGGGTTGGGTGTTGGAGCCGGTCTGGGGGTGTCGGCTTTGAGCCCATACCTCGCAGATGCTGCACTCTGCGGGAATGGCTGCGAAGCGCTCAAGGACGACATTGTTCCCCGATAGGTCGAACCAAATCGGGCAATGGCTCAGGCCTCTTGATACCGCGGTGCGGCCCACGAGTTCTGGCATCAGCTGCACGTGCGAAGTCAAATTATTGCCAAATTCACCCAAAACAGGACGAAGAAGGCAATAACGTTTGCGCAAAAAACCGACCGTCTTAACGGACTTCGAGGTCTAGCCGCAACCTTCCGGCTTACGGCCCATGGGCAGCCGTGCACTTATCGTGACCTCCGGCATCACGCCGCATGAACTTATTAACATCGCCGCCCGGGCCGGTGCCGACACCTCGACCTACGGATGAAGAGTGCGAGATGTGTTTCGTGTGGGACGGTCATTGGATTTGCGCCGTAGGTGGAAAGACGAGAGGGTGGTGCTAGGCGCCGCCCCGGAAAAGAGAAAACCCCCACGGTGTGAACTTGAACGGCAGGTGAAAATGTTCTTCGATGCGTTCGATGCCAAATCGAAAGACCGCAGTTTCAAGAAACGACGGTTCTGGTAAGGTGCGACCAGCTTGCCGGTAAAAATCTCCGACCTCGAATTCGACCTCGTAGAGCCCTGGCTGTACGCCTTGGCCCTCGCCGACCGGATGATGCAGCAACCCGTCAGGGCCACACACACCTGACGCGATTTCCGTTCTCGCAGGTCGTAGGTGCCATAGCCGAACCGCCAGTCCGGCAGCGGGTATGCCATCCGCAACATCCACTGCATGAATTGATATTCCTCCGGCAACCGGATCGGTTGGATGGGACTGATGCGTCACGACACTCTTCTCCTTCTTTGCGGAACTCCAAGCAGATCGCGAGCCCCTTCGATACGACTTTCCATTTCACTATCTGCCACAGAGGCGAGATCGCCATTCCAAAATACAGAATGCCCTGTTATTCCAGTTCAAACCAGGCCGATCAGGCTGGTCGGAAGCGACCTCACGATATCCCATGCCTTGGAAAGGGATTGCAGGAAATGGCACTTCATCTTGTTCCGCGCGCACTTCAGTATCTGGAGCAGGTCGCGCAGAGTGGATCGATCCAGGCAGCGTCCCGGGAGCTTGGAATTTCAGCGTCCGCCGTCCATCGGCAGATTGTGGCGATCGAGGAGGACCTCGGAGAGGCTCTGTTTGACAGAGGTCCCAAGGGCCTGACCTTGACGCCCACCGGCAAGCTTGTGCTGGACCTTGCTCGCGGCTGGCGTCTCGACAACGCGCGCCTGTGGTCCGTTGTCCAAGAAAATCGAGGCATCGAACAGGGGCATTTCCGGCTCGCCGCAATGGACAGCATGGTCAACGGCTTCGTGCTCGATGTGGTGCGGGCCATCGCCTCGGATTTGCCGATGGTTACCGTCGATGTCGAAATCAAGAGTCCGGACGCCGCTGTCAAAGGCGTTCTCGAAGGTGACTTTGACCTCGCCGCGGTCGCAAATGCACCGCCGGTCGATACTCTCGACTTCCACTGGCGGCGAGAGTTTCCATTGGGGTGCATCGCCACCAGAGATCATCCAGTGGCGACCAAGGAGTCGATTAGTTTTTCAGAATTTATTGCGAATCCCGTCGTATTCCAGAGTTCCGCCCTGTCAATTCGGAGACTGCTCGAGGTTCGCCACGGATGGCTCTTCGAGCAAGCCCGAACTTCTGTGGTCGTCAACTCCATTCAGCTCATGAAGCTGCTTGTCGCGACAGGCAGGTATGTCGCGGTCACCTCGGAGATCGATGCCGGACCCGAAATCAAGGACGGGCGTTTCGCCTTTATCCCGATCAGCGACAAGGATGCGTTCCGTCAGAGCATCTCTCTGATATCCAACGCACAAATGCCGGCTTCCGCGATGCGTCAGAAGATTCTCGATCTATCGGTCCGGTGTCTCGATGACCTTTCCGGTACGTCGGGTCATCCGATCTGACATACTTGTAAGTCTCAGCGAGCCTCCCGAAAGAGTGGTATGGAATTCTAAAAATGCGAATGCGATGTAAACTATTATTCTATAGACGACAACGGTGCCGCTGCCTACGCTGGGACGTGAGGGGGACGTCACATGACATCATTGGAAGATTTGAACCATGCGGATGATCGGACGGCGCTCGGTTACATTGCTCCCCTGATCGAAAGAGCGCCCGAGGTCGCGAAACGGGTGGTGTCGCACCGTCCCTTTCGGGACTTGGATGCTCTGACAGCGGCCATTCACCGAGAACTCGTCGCGCTGAACGAAACGGACAGCATTGCCCTGTTTTGCGCGCACCCCGAACTTGCTCCGGACAATCCCCTGACAATGACGTCGGAATCCCAGATCGAGCAGGGGCGGCTCGATCTTACCTCTCCCAAAAGCGAATATCGAGACCGTCTGGCAGCCATGAATGCCGAATACCGGCAACGCTTTGGCTTCCCTTTCATTACCGCGCTCGTACGCCATGCCGATATGGACAGCGTCATGGCAGAGTTCAGCGATCGTCTAAAAGCCGACCGCGCTTCTGAAATCCGTGCAGCAATCGAGCAAATTTCTGCCGTAAGCACGGCCCGCGTGCGGGCGCTCTTCGGACAGGCCTCGAAACCCGACATGTTAGAAAAAGGGCACGTCATGACAAGAGGGACCCGGCATGCCAGTTGATCCCGAACATATGGACGTCGAGGACCGGGTGCCGGAAGGATCCCATGGAGCGCTCGGCTGGGGTGGCGAGATCGGCGGGTTGGTGCTCCTCGGTCTGAGCATCATCTTCATGGTCGGTGGCTGGCAGTTGGGCCTTGGGGTCCCGACCCGCCTTGGAACCGGGGCCTTCCCGTTCGTCACCGGTGCCATTCTTGCTGTTCTGGCTCTGGTCATCTGCGTGGAAGAGCGGCGCGGCGATGGCATCGCCGAGACGCCGGACTGGATTGAACTTTTCGCGATCTGCGCGGCTCTCGCCGTGTTCGCGGCGACGGCCGACTGGCTCGGCCTAGTTCCCGCAGTCTTCCTGACCGTTATTGTCGCCAGCCTGCCGGACCACACGCTTCCCTGGATCGGAAAACTCATCTTGGGTGGGATCGTGGCGCTTGGATGCTGGGCAGTCTTCATCGAACTGCTGAATCTGCCTCTCAGGCCGTTTCCGGGAGGCTGACCATGGATGTCCTGACGCTCTTCTACCAAGGCCTGTTGGTGGTCCTCGAGCCGCAGAACTTGATGTATTGCTTCATTGGGGTCTTTCTCGGAACCTTCATCGGCGTTCTGCCAGGCATCGGGTCGATGGCGGCGATCGCGATGATCCTCCCGCTCACCTTCTATCTCGATCCAACTCCCGCCCTGGTGATGATCGCCGGCGTTTTCTACGGTGCGGAATACGGCGGATCGACCGCTTCGATCCTGATGAACGTTCCGGGCACACCGGCGGCCTCGATCACCGCAATCGAGGGACACGCCCTTGCCAAGAAGGGCCGGGCAGGTGTTGCCCTTTTCTCGACGGCCACAGCTTCCTTCGGAGGCGGGATCATCGGCATGATCGTAATCGCCATCCTGTCGCCGTCCCTGGCGCAACTTGCGCTCAGTTTCGGACCACCGGACTACTTCTCTGTCCTTCTTTTGGGCCTGATCGCAGCCTCGGCCGTGAGCAACGGCGGTGCGCTGAAAGGAATCGCGATGGTGGTGACCGGCCTGATGCTCGGTACAATCGGCATCGACCTGACCACCGGGGACCTCCGGTTCACGATGGGCATTCCCGAACTGCGCGATGGCGTGCACATCGTCATCGTGGCGATGGGTCTCTTCGGCGTGACCGAGGTCATAGCGTCGATCCGTACGGCGACCAGCGGAAAGGCTGCCCAGACGGTGAATTACGACGATTTCTATCCCACCAAGGAGGAATGGAAATCGCTGCCTGCACCGATTCTGCGTGGCGGTGCGATCGGATCCTTCATCGGTGCTCTGCCAGGCACAGGCCAGACCATTGCCGCGGCCCTTGCCTATGCGGTCGAGAAACGCGTGAACCGCCGGCGGAAGGATTTTGGCACCGGGGTGGTTCCAGGTGTGGCGGTTCCTGAAGCCGCGAACAATTCGGCGACCCAAACAGCCTTCATCCCGACCCTCACGTTGGGGGTGCCCGGCAGCCCGCCAATGGCGATCGTCATCGGGGCGCTGATGATCTACGGGATCACGCCCGGACCCCGTCTCCTCACCGAACAGCCCGACATGTTCTGGGGTCTGGTCGCGAGCTTCCTCGTGGGCAACATCATGCTGTTGATCCTCAACGTGCCCCTGATCGGCATGTGGGTGCGTCTGCTGAAAATACCCTATAAGTACATGTACCCGACAATCATCGTTCTGATCTGCATGGGCGTCTACAGTCTGAACAACAACGTGTTCGACGTCTGGCTGACGCTGGTGATCGGTGCCGTCGGCTACGTCATGCGCCTCTTCCGTTTCGAACCGGCGCCCCTTCTGCTGGGGTTCGTTCTCGGCCCGCTCATGGAAGAACAGCTCCGGCGCTCGATGCTCCTGTCTCGCGGTGACCCGATGGTGTTTCTTCAGAGACCCATCAGCGCAACGCTGATCGCGATCACCGTCGCCATTCTCGCATTTGCTCTGTTCAAGACGGAGCAGAACCGACGCCGCCGGCGCGCGGCCATGAAAGCCAATCAGGGAGAAACACCAACATGAAAATTGACCGTAGACTACTTATGAGCACAGGCGCTGCAGCGGCCCTCCTCCTGCAGGCGCCGGCGGCGCTGGCAGAACCCGGAGCCTGGAGCGATGAACCTGTCCGGATCGTCGTGACCTTCCCTCCAGGCGGCACGAGCGACCTTGTCGCTCGGCTGCTTGCGCAGCACCTGGACACCGATTTCGGTCAGAAGGCCGTGGTCGATAACCGTCCAGGCGCTGCCGGGACGGTTGCGGCTGACTATGTCGCGCAACAGGCGGCTGACGGCACGACGCTCATCCTGTCAAACAACGCGCCCTTCACGATTGCACCGACACGGTTCAAATCCATCCCCTACGAACCACTCGATGGATTCACGCATGTCGCCTATATCGGCGCGTCGGCGCCTGGCCTGTTCGTTCAGCCGTCCTCCGGGATCACGTCGCTTGACGAATACATCGCCTTCGTCAAGGAAACCCCGATGACTTTCGGCTCGAGCGGGGTCGGTTCGATTTCCCATATTCTCGGGGTCGCGGTCGATCAGGCGCTCGAAGTGGAGTCGATCCACGTACCCTACCAGGGCAGCTCTCCGGCCATCCAGGATTTTCGCGCCGGTGTGCTCGACAGCTTCTACGACATGGTCGTTCAGAACAGCGAGATGATTGAGGACAAAGAGGCCGTGGCGATCGCGATCGCCTCGCCTGAACGCAACAAGGAAATCCCTGACGTCCCGACCTTCAAGGAACAGGGCTACGACATTGTGATCGAAAACTGGGTCGGTCTTTCCGGACCAGCGGGCATGGACCCGGCAACCGTCGAGACGATCCACGACACCGTCCTGGCCGTCTTTGCCAATCCCGATGTCCAGGAAAGGCTAAAGGAACTCGGCATCACCCATACGGCGATGTCCACCGACGACTACACGGCCTTCGTCGCAAATTCGATTGAGGTCTGGGCGCCGCTCATCGAGTCGGCCGGAATCAAGGAATAAGCCAGACTGGTTTGGCCGCTGCGCTCTGCCGCGGCGGCCTACATTTGGTGGCCCTTGCCACGCAGGCCCGCCAAAACGTCACGCGTCATTTGCGTGTCTCGGCCCAAGCAGCGATTACCTCGACTGCCACCTCGGACAAATGTTGCTCAGCCGGGATGTCCCGGGCATCAACTGGCTGGATGCATGCCTCCCGCAGCTTCTCAGAATCGATTGGAAATCTGGAAGCAGGAGACAGCCCATTCATGGCAGAATCCGACTGCGCGAGACTTGCGGCATAATACAAGCGCGATATCTGTGCGATCTCCATGGCGGCCACGCAAAGCGGACATGGCTCGCAGTTCGTATAAAGTTCGCAACCGCTGAGATCGACGGTCCCGAGGTTCCGGGCCGCGTCGCGAATGGCCTCGATCTCACCATGTGACGTGGGATCGTGATTGAGCAAGGATCGGTTAATCCCCTCACCCACGATCCGACCGTTTCGCACGATCACCGCGCCGAAGGGTTCGGTTCCCTCCGTCATAAGCGCAGTTGCCGAGAGCTCGATAGCGCGGAGCAAGAAGTCTTCGACATACATGATGTAAGTGTCCTTTACCGAAGCGGTTTCACTGCCCTTGCCTTCGCCGCCTGTCAGGTCTCAGAGCAAAACCCTTACAGATCGACGAGTTGGTCGCCTGTGGTATTCGAATCATCCCGGCTAGGATCGTCAAGCAGATACGCGCTCCGCGACGTCTGAACCATCTTATTGGGCCTGTGACGCTTGATTGCCGATCTCTGTACTGCATCTCTTAAGCACAACGGTGAGCCAGATCAGACGGGCATATCAAAGAGCCGGATGCGCCGCCCGATAAGGCGCCTCGGCACTGGCCGTCAGTTCGGCCTTTTCAACCGTTCAGCCATCTCCTTGAACCCACGCGCTTCGGCGTGCTGCAGCGGTGTGACGCCATCGCGGTCGGCCAGGGACCGGTCGGCCCCGGCGGAGAGGAGCGCGTCGAGCACGGCCTGGTGATCCGCGCCACCATCGCCCAGAACCACAGCTTCCATCACCGCCGTCCAGTGCAGGTTGTTGATGTGATCGAGCGGCGCGCCCGCGTCGATCAGACGCCGCACCACCTCGGCATGACCGAGATGCGCCGCGGCGATCAGCGCGGTGCCAAGATAGGGACTCGTCACGAGGCCCGGATCGTTGCCCAGTTCGATGGCGAGCGACATCAGCTCGAGATCATCCGCGACGGCTGCGATCGTCACGACGTCATAGGCCCGGTGTTCGAGGGCATTCATGTCGGCACCGGCCTCCGCCAGAGCGCGCAATGCCTCGTCCTCGGACGCGAAGGCTGCCACATGGATCGGCGTCCGGCCTCTGGAGTCTCGGGCATCGACGTCGGCGCCTTCACGGATCAGACGCTCGATCCCAGCGACATCGCCCTCATGGGCGGCCTGGAAGAGGCCGTCGTAAGCAGCGACCTCGCTGGCAGAGGGGGCGGTTTGCGCAGCGACCGGACCGGCGAGGCCAATGAGAAGGGCAGTCAGGGAAAGACGGCGCATGGGTCTACCTTTCTTGGGGTGTTCGTGAGGACGGGTCCGCGCATCAGGCGCGGACCCCAATGGATTCACTCGGCGCCGATTGCGTCCAGTCCGGCACGGGCGCAGGCCTCGTCCAGGTGTCCGCCGGGGGCACCTCCGACGCCGATACCGCCCACCAGCGCGCCTCCGATCCTGATGGGCAGACCACCGCCCTGGATAACCATGCGCGCATCCATGTAGCGCAGACCGTCGTGCTGCGGGTTTTCGCCGATGAACTCGGCAAGCCCTGCCGTGTCGCGCCCCATAGAGGCCGAGGTGAAGGCCTTGCCCTGAGCGCTGCCGACGGTATGGGGCCCCGAGTTGTCGGCCTTCAGGTGCACCTTGGTGGCACCATCGCGGGTGACGATGGCAACGCTCACGTTGTAGCCGTCAGCGGCACAGGCTTGAAGGGCCACATTCGCGGCGTCGCTCGCCATGGCAAGCGGCAGATAGGGGCTGGTGGGCAGGTCCTGCGCGTGCGCTGCCACGGGAGCGGCGAAAGCGGCGAGAAGGGTGATTGTTCTGAGCATGTCGGTTCTCCTTTGCTGGTGATAGGGAGACACCTAAGCCACCACGGGATTCTAACCCATTCGTAGGCCAGCCCAACACCTCCGTAGAACTACCGAGTGGGCTCGGCCTCGATCCAGAGACGCGTCATCTCGGCCGGCGAGGTGGTGCCGAGCTTGGCCCCGATCGCCGCGCGATGGCTTTCCACCGTCCGGGGGGAGACTTTAAGCGCTGCGGCGATGTCGCGGGTCGCGAAGCCCCGCGCCACGAGTGACAGGACTTCCCGCTCGCGCGGCGTCAGCCCGGACAGGAGCGCCAGTGTTTCCCGGCGCTCGGCGTCTGCTTCGGCGGTCCTGCTCAGTGCTGCCTGCCCCTTCTGTATGGCGTCAATGAGGTCCTGCTCGTCCACCGGTTTCGACAGGAAGTCGATGGCGCCATTACGGAACGCCTTTCGGCAGGCTTCGATATCGCCATGCCCGGAAATCACCACCGTCGGCCATTCCACACCGCTTGCGGTCAGGCGTTCCTGCAGCTTCAATCCCGAGATTGCCGGCATCCGGATATCGAGGATCAGGCAGCCCGGGCCCAGCTTCGGAAGAGCCGACAGGAAGTCTTCGGGACCGGCGAAGGTCCTGACATCGATCCCCACGGTGGAGAGCAGCAGCGAGAGAGCGTCCCGGACCGCCGCATCGTCGTCGACAAGATAGACCGGCGCGGTCATTCCGCCGCCTCCCGGGCGGCACGGGCCAGAGGCAAGCTGATCCTGAAGCGTGCACCCTCGCGGGCCTCGACCAATGTCAGATCGCCGGCGGCTCGCTCGACAAGGCGATGGCTAAGCGCAAGGCCGAGGCCTGTTCCGTTCTCCCGGGTCGTGACAAAAGGGATGAACAGCCGGTCCCGCACATCCGGACGAATTCCGGGACCGGTGTCGCTCACCTCGATCACCACCATCTCGGCGTCGAGCGACGCCTCAACGGCAACCTCCCGCGTCCCCGTACTCTCGGCGACCGCGTCGAGCGCGTTCCGCATCAGGTTGAACAGGACCTGCTCCATTTCCACCCGATCGCCCTCCACCGTCAGAGGCGTCGGTGGCAGCGTCAGGGTGAGGCTGGCGCCAAGCTCTTGTGCCTGTCCCGCGAGCAGGCTTTCCGCCACGCGGATGCAGTCTCTGAGATCGATGGGTTCCGCGTGGCGCTCCCCCGGCCGCGTCCACGTCCGCAGGCGCTCCAGAATAGCGGAGGCGCGCCGCGTCTGTCCAACGACCTCCTCGAGAATCTCCGCGACGCGGTCTGTGTCTCCGCGTGCGGCAAGGTGTCGGGCCGCCTGCGCCTGCGCCAGGATCGCCGTCAGGGGCTGGGTCAGTTCATGCGCCATGCCACTTGCCATCTCGCCGAGCGCGTTCACCCGGGATGCATGGCTGAGACGGGTTTCGAGACCGCTGAGTTCAGCCCGCGCCTCCGCGGCGCGGACCTTGGCGCGTTGTCGGCCGATCACGCGCAGCGCTAGGGCACACAATGCGATCACGGCCAGGACGAGGACCACCCGGCCCAGCGGCAGAATGTCCGATATTGTCATGCGGATCGCCGTCTGCAGTTCAAGCGGCTGCGTGCCACTCGACAGGGCGCGAGTAAACTGCGGCGCGTGGGAGTCTGCGACGACGCCAATCAGCGGAGTGCCGTCCGGCAGCGCCAGCCAGCGCGACGCCTCGGCCCGCGTCCAATAGGCGGAGTCTCCATCCAGCAGGGCCGCGGCATCAATGACAAGGGCGAGCCCATAGCGCGCCGCGTCGGAGTTGGGGCTTCGTTTGACGATCAGGTAGGCCGGGCGGTCAGAGGGATGCCGCACCAGGACCGGCGCGCCGGTCGAGCGTTCGGCGTTTGCGCGGATGAGCTCCCGGAGATCAGTCTCGCGGACCCCGATTTCCAGCACGCCGTCTTCTCCGTCCAGCGGCACGAGGGAAATGCCGATGATCCGGGGGTAGAACCGCATGATCGCGCCCGCGACCTCGCGAACGAGGTCCGGACGCTGCTCCGCTCCGGCCACCGCGATGGCAGACAGGGCCGTCAGATGCGCATCGTGCTGATCGACGCGTTGTGAGGCGACCGCGTGAAGGCGATCGCTCTCCGCCGTCAGGTCGGCCAGCCGCGCGCTGCGCTCGAAACCGGCGAGAAGCCCAAGCGCCAGGACGCAGACAACCACCCAGGCGATCCCCCGGGCAAGGGGTCGGCGCAGGATGTCTCGTGCTGGTCGCGCTCTCTCTGACACGTGTCCGGTTCCGGTGTGGGCGATGCCTCTTCAAGCATCGTGACGTGGAGACAAGCATATCCTCCTGGCCCCGTTTTGAAATCCGTAGAACTACAGAGGCGCGAGGGACATTTCATTGGTGCGTCGCTTGCCACTAAATGTGGGGCACCGGTCACTTGGGAGTTGGTTTGAACATCGAGAACATTTGATGTTCGCATCCTGCTTGCCCCAGTCGTTCACATACACAGCGAACAAATGTGTCCCACCCGTCTTACTTTTCACTTCGGTCGCGAAACTACACAAAGCTGACCTTGGGTTGAAAAGATCGAAAGCCCGCTTCGTCCGCACAGCCGTCACCCATCGGCAGGCGCGATGGAGGCAGGTGCGGCCCCGACAGTCGGCTGCAAAAGCGACAAACCGGCCCGCTATCAGGTGCTTTCCTCTTCGAGGTGCAGTTTCATGTCGATCAGCACCTGTTGCAGTTGCACGGTTTCGCGCAGCAGGCGTTTGGCCTCGTTCACGGTGATGATGCCGTCTTCCATCGCTTCCTGGTATTCGCTCATCAGCATGGCAAAGCGCTGGCTGAGCGCGATCACGTCGGAATTCACGCCGCCGGTTCTGGGCTCGTCCGAGTTGCGGCCGTTGTAGGACAGGGTGATGTTCTTGAGGTCCGCCAGCGCCGAGGTCACGTGCGGATAGCTGGATTTGGCCTCAAGCTTGGCGACCGCATCCACCGGCATGAAGCGGTCGGAATGTTCGGCATTGTCGGAATAGTACCGGCCCAGCGTCGCCTTGGATTTGCCGGTGATCTCGCAGGCTGCCTCGATCCCGACATCCTTGACCAGCGCCTCGGTGTGTTTCTTCAGATAGGCGCAGATATCTGCCATTTTCGCCTCATCGAACAACTGCCTCTGCCGACCCTTTTTTGTTTCCGGGGGAAAGGGTCAGGAAATTTCCCATTTCAGAGTATTAATTCAAATGTCATACCTTGGCTATCCCTCAGACAAACGAGGGATTTTGTGAGTGAGTGGCGGCAGTTCCTGCTGGTAGTGAGTGTTGGCGGGGCAAAATTGATCGCCCCGCTCCTTTCCGGTCAGATGATGGCCAATGACGTCGTCGTTGCGGTTATGGGTTGACCATCCCCGAACGAGCGTTGGCTCAGGCCCCGTTGCCGTGGCGGCGGCGTCGTGTAACCTTGTATCATCGCATAACTCTTTGGCCCACAGCGCCTTGCCCCCTTTGCGCGGGCGGTCTAGACCCGGCGCATGGCCAAGCTCTACTTCAACTATTCGACCATGAATGCCGGCAAGTCGACAGTCCTGCTGCAGGCGTCGCACAACTATCGTGAGCGCGGCATGCAGACCTATCTGATGACGGCGGCGGTCGACGGGCGCGCGGGCGCCGGGCGAATCGCGTCGCGAATCGGGATCTGCGAGGAGGCCGACACCTTTGGCCCGGGCGACGATGTGTTTGCGATGATCGAGGCGCGGCTGGCACAGGGCGAGGTGGCCTGTGTTTTTGTCGACGAGGCGCAGTTTCTGACCGAGGATCAGGTCTGGCAACTGGCCCGCGCGGTGGATGATCTGGATGTGCCGGTGCTGGCCTACGGGCTGCGGGTCGATTTCCAGGGCAGGCTGTTTCCCGGCTCGGCGACGCTGCTGGCGCTGGCCGACGAAATGCGCGAGGTGCGCACGATCTGCAAATGCGGGCGCAAGGCGACAATGGTGATCCGGCAGGATGCAAATGGCCGCGCCATCACCGAAGGCGCGCAGGTGCAGATTGGCGGCAACGAGAGCTATGTCTCGCTCTGCCGCAGGCACTGGCGCGAGGCGGTCGGCGATCTGCCCTCGGCCTGATCACGTATCAGACCGCAGCCTGCCCGTGGCAGGCTGCCCGGCCCAACCGGCGGTGGCGCATCCCTGATGCGCCTGCGGCGGGCGGGAGCGCATGTGGTTCAGTTCACCGCGTTGGGCAGATCGTGGCCTGCGACGAAGGCGGCGACATTGTCGAGCGCCATGTGGCCCATGTTGCTGCGCACCTCTTCGGTTGCGGTGCCGAGATGCGGCAGCAGGGTGACGTTGTCCATCGCGCGCAGTGCTTCGGGGACCGTTGGTTCGAACTCGTAAACATCCAGCCCGGCGCCAGCGATCTCGCCGGTTTGCAGGGCCGCGATCAGGGCGGGCTCGTCCACCACTTCGCCACGGGCGATGTTGACGAGCAGGCCGGTGGGATTCATCGCCTTGAGGATTGCGGCATCGATCAGGTGCCGGGTCTCGGCACCGCCGGGGACCGCGACGATCAGAAAATCGACCGAGGCCGCCAATGTGGGCAGATCGGCGGCGGCATCAGCCGGGAAATCGAGCTGTTTCGGGCTGCGGGCCACATAGGCCACCTGCATGCCGAAACCGAAGTGGCAGCGCCGGGCGATGGCCTGTCCGATGCGGCCCATGCCGACGATGCCGACGCGCTTGCCGGTGACGTGATGGCCCAGCATCTGGGTCGGGTGCCAGCCCTGCCACTGACCCGAGCGCACCAGCCGCTCGCCCTCGCCCGCGCGGCGGGCGGTGGACAGCAGCAACGTCATGGCAATGTCGGCGGTGGCGTCGGTGACGGCGCCCGGCGTGTTGGTCACGGCAATTCCCGCTGCCTTTGCCGCCTGCGTGTCGATGTGGTTGTAGCCGACGCCGAAATTGGCCAGCAGCCTGCAGCGGGGTTGCGGCACCGAGGCAAAGACCCCGGCCGAGAACAGATCGCCCAGCGTGGGCACCACCACGTCGAAATCGGTCAGGGCGCGGCGCATCTCGTCACCGGAGAGCGGCGTATTGCCGTCGCGAATCTCGGCACCGAATTCGGCGCGCGCCCGCGCCTCGACCGCTGGCGTCATCGGGCGGGCGATCCAGAGTTTCATCAGTGCATCCTTCCGCCCAGCGGCACCTTGCCGTCGGGGCCGATCAGAACGATTTCGCCGCTTTCGTCCGGCAGGCCCAGCACCAGAACCTCGGACATGAACTTGCCGATCTGGCGTGGGGGAAAGTTGACCACCGCCATCACCTGCTTGCCGACCAGAGTGGCCGGATCGTAATGCGCGGTGATCTGGGCCGAGGTCTTGCGTTCACCGATCTCGTCACCGAAATCGATCCACATCTTGATCGCAGGTTTGCGAGCTTCGGGGAAGGGTTCGGCACGGATGATTTCGCCCACGCGCACATCCACTTTCAGAAAGTCGTCAAACGATATTTCACTCACGCGAGAGCTCCCTGGATCGGATGGTTGCGGCCTTGACCGCGCGGTGCAGCAGGTCGGGGAACCCGGTTTCCTGGTGCATCAGCACCTCGAGCGCGGCCTGTGTGGTGCCGTTGGGCGAGGTCACGTTGATGCGCAGCTGTGCGGGGTCTTCGTCGGCTGCCATGGCCAGCGCCCCGGCGCCGGCGACGGTGGATTTGGCCAGTTTCATCGCAAGCTCGTGCGGCAGGCCATGCGCCTCGCCCGCTTTGGCCAGCGTTTCGATCAGGTGAAACACATAGGCCGGGCCGGACCCGCTGACCCCGGTGACGGCATCCATCTGGGATTCGTCGTCAAGGCGAACGGTCTGACCCACCGCCGACAGCAGGCTTTCGGCCTGGTCCATATCGGCCTCGGAGGCGTGTGCATTGCCGATCAGCGCGGTGATGCCCTGACGGATGGCGGCCGGGGTGTTGGGCATGGCGCGGATGATGGGCGTCGCCGTGCCCAGAACTTTTTCGAATGTGGCGATGGAGGTTCCGGCGGCGACCGAGACGAACAGGGTGCGCCCGCCGCCCAGCGCCTTGATCGCGGGCAGCGCTTCGCCCATCATCTGCGGCTTGACCGCCACCAGCACCACAGCGGGCGCTTCGGGCAACGGGGCGTTGATGTTGACGCCCTGCGCCTTGAGCCAGTCGGACGGATACGGATCGATCACCCAGACCGACGCGGCCGGAAGCCCGTGTTCCAGCCACCCGGCCAGCATCGCCGACCCCATCTTGCCGCATCCCAGAAGCACCAGCCCCTGTTCGGCAACACGTTCCATGTCCATGAAAAGCCCCTCCCCCTTGTTAAGGTTCGGGGCGCAGGTTTACGCGCGACCGTAGGCCTCTGCAATGGCGACTTGCATCGCATCGGCAGAGCTGCGGTTGCCCCAGGTCACCAGCTGGATCGCCGGGTAATAGCGCTCGGCGCTCAGCACGGCGGCGGTGATCATGGTGTCGATCTGTTCGGGGCTGGCCGTCTGGCCGCCCGCAAGAACCAGACCATAGCGATAGACCATCAGCCTTTGCCCGCCCCAATAGGTAAAGGCGCCGGCCCAGCATTGATCGTTCATTGCGTTGAGCAATTCGTAGAGCTGTGGAATGCGCTCTTCCGGCGGCTCCATCTCGAACGAGCACACCATGCGCAGCGTCTCGTCAAAACCGGACCAGGCCAGGGTGATCGAATAAGTGCGCCACTGGCCTTCGACCGCCATGGCGATCTGATCGTCCCCGATGCGGTCGAAATCCCATTCGTGATGTTCGGCCAGATGTTCGACGATGTCGATCGGATGGATGTCTTCTTCCAGATACTGCTCGGAAAGGGCCATGTTACACCTCACTGATCTCTAGCGGTTTGGGGCTGGCAGCGCCCCAGCGCTAGTTGCCTGCTCTACAAACCGGGCGTCAGCCTTGGGTCTGTACCAGATATGGTGCGATGTGGTTGCTTTCCTGACAACCCCCATTTTTGGGGATAACAGCAATAAGTTGTGGACAGACGGCAACGGCGATCAAAATATCGACGTTTGATGCAGCTTTTTCTTGCATTAAGCAAGCGGAACGGCAGAATACACCTCACCGCGCAGCCCCGGCGGGTTGCTCGGAATGGTTGTTTATTCCCGAAATTCCGGCGTCAGCGGCGATCAGTCGCCCTGTTTGGCCTCGAGCGCGGCGATGCGCTTTTGCAGCGCGGCGTTTTCTTCGCGCGCCTTCTGGGCCATCGCGCGCACCGCATCGAATTCCTCGCGGGTCACGAAGTCGCGGTCGGCGAGCCAGCGGTCCATCATCGATTTCATCGCGGTCTCGGCCTCTTCCCGCGCGCCCTGGGCCACGCCCATGGCGTTGGTCATCAGTTGGGAAATGTCGTCAAGAATCTTGTTGCGGGTCTGCATGTCTTTACTCCCGTGTCGCGGTTGTCCTCTATATGGGTCACAAGCGCGGCAGGCTCAAGGTTGACTTGCCCCTCAAACCACGGGCAATGAGACGCACATGCAGGCAGTGATCCCCTTTCCCGACCTTTCGCCCGAACTGTTCTCGATCTCGATCTTCGGGATGGAGTTCGCGCTGCGCTGGTATGCGCTGGCCTATATCGCGGGTATTCTGATCGCGTGGCGCATGGCGCTGACGGCATTGCGCCGTCCCGCCCTGTGGCCGGATCAGGCGCCACCGATGAGCGCACGGCAGCTGGAGGACCTGCTGACCTGGATCATTCTGGGCGTCATTCTGGGCGGACGGCTGGGATTCGTCCTGTTCTATCAGCCGGGATATTACCTGCAGAACCCGGCCGACATCCTGAAAGTCTGGCAAGGCGGCATGGCGTTTCATGGCGGCATGCTGGGCGTGATCGTCGCCGCGTTTCTGTTTGCCCGAAAACACCGGATCCCGACCCTGCTGCTGGCCGATCTGGTCGCCCACACGGTGCCGCCCGGATTGCTGTTGGGGCGGCTGGCGAATTTCGTCAATGCCGAATTGTGGGGGCGGCCAAGCGATGTACCCTGGGCGGTGATCTTTCCCGGTGAGATGGCGCAGTATTGCCCGGAGGTCGAAGGGGTTTGCGCGCGCCACCCCTCGCAGCTTTACGAGGCCGGGCTGGAAGGGCTGCTGCTGGGCGCGTTGTTGCTGTGGCTGGTCTACCGGCGTGGCGGGTTCCGGCAACCGGGCCTGATTCTGGGCGTGTTTCTGGCGGGCTATGGCCTGTCGCGCTTTGTCGTCGAGTTCTTTCGGCAACCGGATGCGCAATTCGTCTCGGACGGCAATCCGCTGGGGCTGGCGTGGCAGGCCGGCGGCTATGGCCTGACGATGGGACAGGTGCTGTCGCTGCCGATGATCGCCGTTGGCCTGTGGTTCGTCTGGCGGGCCAGGCGGGCGCGGGCATGAGCCTGCGCGACATACTGATCGGGCGCATCCGGCAGGATGGGCCGATGACGGTCGCGGATTACATGGCCGAATGCCTTTTGCATCCCATGCACGGCTATTACTCTACCCGCGACCCGCTTGGCGCTGAGGGCGATTTTACCACCGCGCCCGAGATCAGCCAGATGTTCGGCGAACTGGTGGGGCTGGCGCTGGCGCAAAGCTGGCTGGATCAGGGGAGCCCCGCCCCCTTCACGCTGGCCGAGCTTGGCCCCGGACGCGGGACGTTGATGGCCGATATCCTGCGCACGACGCGCGGCGTTCCCGGTTTTCACGAGGCGGCCCGCGTGGTTCTGGTGGAAGCGTCCCGAGCGCTGCGACAGGTTCAGGCCGACACCCTGACCAAGGCCAGCCCGCGCTGGCTGGACAAGGTCGAAGACCTGCCGGATGCACCGTTGTTTCTGGTCGCCAACGAGTTCTTTGACGCCCTGCCGGTGCGGCAGTTCCTCCGCGACGGCGCCGGCTGGCGCGAGCGGCTGGTTGGCGAAAGGGACGGCAGGCTGGCCTTTGGTCTGGGCGCGCAGGCGCAACAGGCCGCGCTGGATTACCGGCTGGGTGACACGCGCGAGGGCGATCTGGTCGAGCTGTGCCCTGCCGCCGCGCCGGTTACTGCCGCCGTTGCCGGGCGCATAGCGCGCCATGGCGGCGCGGCGTTGGTAATCGATTATGGCGACTGGCGGTCGCTGGGAGATACGTTTCAGGCCCTGCGCGCGCATGACCGCGCCGATCCGCTGGCCGATCCGGGACAGGCGGATCTGACCGCGCATGTGGATTTCGAGGTGCTGGCGGAGGCCGCCCGCGCCACGGGTTGCGCGCATAGCCGGTTGACCACCCAAGGCGTGTTTCTGGAACGCCTCGGCATCACCGCCCGCGCACAGGCCTTGGCGCAGGGAAAGGCAGAAAATGACCTGAATGCGCTGATTGCCGCGCATCGCAGGTTGACGCACCCCGAGGAAATGGGAAACCTGTTCAAGACAATGGCGCTTTATCCTGCGTCATCCTCACCACCACCCGGATTGGACCCATGACGCTGGAAATACTGACGTCAGACCTTTTGACCCCGGCACACCACGGTTTCTTCAGCCGCCGCGGCGGGGCGTCTTCGGGCATATTCTCGGGGCTGAACTGCGGTGTCGGATCAACGGACCTGAACGACGCCGTGGCCCTGAACCGCACCCGCGTGGCGGACGCCATGAAGGTGACGGCCACCGATCTGGTCGGTGTGTATCAGGTGCATTCCGCCGATGTGGTGATTGTGACAGAGCCGCTGGACGAACGGCCCAAGGCCGATGCGCTGGTGACGGCGGTGCCCGGGCTGGCGCTGACCATCCTGACCGCCGATTGCCAGCCCGTGCTGTTTGCCGATCACAAGGCCGGTGTCATCGGGGCCGCCCATGCCGGATGGCGCGGCGCGTTGGGCGGAGTGCTGGAGGCCACGCTGGATGCGATGGAATCGCTGGGTGCGCGGCGCGAAAACACGGTTGCGGCAATCGGTCCCACGATCTCGCAGAACGCCTATGAGGTAGGGCCGGAGTTCCTGGACGATTTCCTGATGGAGGACATGGACAACACCCGGTTCTTTGCCAATGGCAATGGCGACCGGATGCTGTTCGACCTGCCCGCCTATGGGCTGCACCGACTGCGACAGGCCGGAATCGGGGCCGCGGAATGGACCCGGCATTGCACCTATTCCGACCCTGACCGGTTTTATTCCTATCGCCGGGCCACACATGCGGGCGAAGTTGACTATGGCCGGTTGATATCGGCGATACGACTTTGAGGCATTGCGGCCAAATTAAGGCAAAACCGCCACGATCCCGCCCAAAAATTTGTATCTAATTTCCTGTGAATCAGCTGTGGAAATGCACCTGACCTCAACCGGTTAAGTGCGTTGCACGCACAGTCGAAATCTGGCGCAGACAGGAAAGGAGTCCGCAAGACGCGCAAATTTGTCCTCTTTTTTTCCCGGATCGGCCCTAAGGGCGCCGCAAAACCATTTCATTTTGGAATTATCCAAGCTGGACGGGTGCAAAGCCCGCTGAAGGAAGGGGAAGAATGAAAACCGGTTCACGCTTTATCAGGTCGGTGATCGCAACTGCCAGGGATCACGTGCTGCCAATGCCCTGGAAGCTGAAATCGGGTCGTTCAGACAACATCACTCGAATGTGAGTGAGTGTGAGATATCTCCGGAAGGCCAAGCTGCCGGCCTTTTGGATCGTCCGTATCGGCAAGCGCCCTGGGCCGATGTGGATCTGAACCGCAACTGTGCGCGGTGTTCCGGGGCGTGTGAGTGTGGTGGGCTTTTTTGCCTGCTTGTTATGAGTTCTGTTTTGGGGGGTCATCGTTTTGACCAAAGTTGAGCATCAAATCGCTCGCTTTTTAGGCCATTGCCGCTGCATCGAGCGCGGTTATTGCGACCGTTTCAGGACATTAAACCTGTATGCCAATTCAAGGCCGTCTGAGGGGGCTGCCCAAAATATGGCAGGAATAAAGGGGACGGAATACGAATGTCTATTCCATATTCGTTAACGCGAGCGGCGCGCAATGCTGTTGAAACATCTGCGCTGCTGCAGGACCCGGCTGCGCTGCGCGGTCAGAACCGGCCGCAACTCAGGCGTTACGAGGTCTGCGCCAAGGCCGCCAACGGTGACATCATCCAGAAACGCCATATCGCACCGGCCCTGCCGCTGTTCGAGGATGCGTTCTGCGCCTTTTCGCGCGGATCGCTGATCGAGACCGATCAGGGGCCGATGGCCATCGAGGACCTGCTGCCCGGAGATCACGTCGCCACTCAGGACGGCTCGCAGGAAGTCTTGTGGAAAGGCTCCATCACCTTGCTGCCGGGGCGTCCCGACGCGCGGGGGCGGACCCATCCGTTGACCCGGTTCATGGCCGACACGTTCGGCATCCAGAAACCGATGTCGGGGGTCATTGCCGGGCCGGCGGCGCGCATTCTGGCCACGCCCGCGCATCTGCGCCACCTGTCCAGCGGGTCCCCGATGCTGACGCCGGTGCAGGAATTCGTGGACGGCATGAGCGTGGTGGAAACCATTCCGCCCACCCCGGTCGAGCTGTTTCACATCTGCCTGAAGAAACACGCGGTGATCAATGTCGACGGCATCCAGTTCGAGACCTATCACCCCGGCATCAATGCCGTACGCATTCTGGGTCAGACATTGCGTGAGCTGTACCTGAGCCTGTTCGAGCACATTCACACGCTCAGCGATTTCGGCCCGCTGGCATTTCCGCGTGCCGGTGACGGCGAAATCGACGCGATCACGGCCTGAGGGGAAACGCCATGCATCTGCTTCTCAGCTGGGTTTTCTCACTGACCATCGCGGCGTTTCTGCCGTCTTCGACCTCGCCTTCGGGCGCGGTCGCGATCAGGCGCTTCGGCTCAGGCGTTCTTCCAGGACGTCAAACGGAACGCCGGGTTCGTCCTTTGCGCCTCGAATGACAAGCGACGTCTTGACGCTGGCCACGTTCGGCGTGGTCAGCAACTCTCCGGTCAGGAATTGCTGAAAGCTGCTGAGATCGGGTGAGACGCATTTCAGGATGAAATCCACCTCGCCGTTCAGCATGTGGCATTCCCGGACCAGCGGCCAGTTGCGGCAGCGTTCCTCGAAGGCGCGCAGTTCGACCTCGGCCTGGCTGTCCAGACCGACCATGGCAAAGACCTGAACCTCGAACCCCAGTTCACGGGCGTTGACATCGGCGTGATAGCCGCGGATATACCCGGCCTCTTCCAGGGTGCGCACCCGGCGCAGGCAGGGCGGAGCGGATATTCCCACACGTTTTGCGAGTTCGACATTGGTCATGCGACCGTCCGCCTGCAATTCGGAAAGAATCTTGCGGTCAATTTCGTCCAGCCGTGTAGCGACCATAAAATGCTCCTGGGTTTTTCGGTTCTTATAGCAGCGCCCCGGTTGGGCGCAATATTATTTCGCACCCGCGCAACATTCTTTAATCTCAAAGACATATTTGGCCTCGGCTGAGGGCGCTGCGGGAACAGGAGCGGATCATCTTGGGGCTTTAAGAGCGTGGCCTGCGCCGCTATATCCCTCGTTCGAGACCATCAGGTTCATTCGGGCAGAAAACGGGGGCACCATGACCGAGACACGTCACACCAAGGTTCTGATCATCGGGTCGGGGCCTGCGGGCTATACCGCCGGCGTTTATGCAAGCCGGGCCATGCTGGAACCCATACTGGTGCAGGGCATCGAGCCCGGCGGCCAGCTGACCACGACAACCGAGGTCGAGAACTATCCCGGCTTCACCGAAGTTCAGGGCCCCGATCTGATGATCAAGATGCAGGAGCATGCCGCCGCGATGGGATGTGAGGTCATCGGCGACATCATCACCGATCTGGACCTGTCCAAACGGCCGTTTACCGCCAAGGGCGACAGCGGCACCACCTATACCGCTGACGCGGTCATCCTAGCCACTGGAGCGCGTGCGAAATGGCTGGGCCTGCCGTCCGAGGACAAGTTCAAGGGCTTTGGCGTGTCGGCCTGCGCAACTTGTGACGGCTTTTTCTATCGCGGGCAGGAAATCGTGGTGATCGGGGGCGGCAACACCGCCGTGGAAGAGGCACTGTTCCTGACCAATTTCGCCAGCAAGGTGACCCTGATCCACCGCCGCGATGAGTTGCGGGCGGAAAAGATCCTGCAGGACCGGCTGTTGAAGAACGAAAAGATCGTGCCGCTGTGGTTCCACACGCTGGAAGAGGTGATCGGCACCGATGCGCCGCTGGGCGTCGAAGGCGTTCGGGTCCGGAACGTCAAGACCGACGAGATCACCGAAATCCCCTGCAAGGGCGTATTCGTGGCGATCGGCCATGCGCCCGCAAACGAGCTGGTCAAGGACACGCTGGAGACCCATATGGGCGGCTATGTCGTGACCAAACCGGGCAGCACCGAAACCTCGATCCCCGGCGTTTTTGCAGCGGGCGATCTGACCGACCATGTCTATCGTCAGGCGGTGACAAGCGCCGGTATGGGCTGCATGGCGGCACTGGATGCCGAACGGTTCCTGGCCGAACAGGACTGAACGGATGCCGGAATTCTCCGGCCCGGTCCGGAGAATTCTGCTGCGGTCGTGCAGGGCATGATTCATTGCCCTCCCTCGCGACCTGGCTTTAACCACGCCAGCTTGGTGGGCCCGCCCCCGGCGGTGCCCCGGGCAAACGCCGGCACGGGCTGGCCCGGTGACAATCGCGAGAGTGGGGCTTGACCATCCCGGTCTGCGCCTCACAATGTTGACCCTGGCGCGAAAAGCAAACCGGAGGCGCAAGTGGCAAGTGTTCTCTGGCGAGGCAACTGGACGACACGGCTCAGGATCGTAACCGGGCTGATCCTGCTCACCTTTGCCTTTTTCCATTTTTTCAACATCGGTCTGGGCCTGTTCCATACCGACTATCTGCACGACATGCAGGACGGTCGGACAATGGTGTCGCGCCACGGCCTTGTGAGCATCGTTCTATATGCGGCACTGCTGATCCATGCCGGTCTGGCGCTGGTCTCGGTTGCGCGGCGCAGGACATTGCGCATGCCGTTCAGTTCGGCCCTGCAGATTGTTCTTGGCCTTCTGATTCCGCTACAGCTGATCTCGCATCTTGTGCAGACGCGCTATGCCCATGAAATCTATGACGTCAATGACGAGATGGGCTATATCATCGCGCTGATGTGGCCTGGCCCGGCCATCTGGATGCAGAGCCTGCTGCTGCTCATCGTCTGGGTGCATGGCTGCATCGGCCTGCACATGTGGCTGCGGCTGACCCGCTGGTGGTCGGGGATGGTGCCCTATCTGATCGGATTGGCGGTGTTTGTCCCCTGTTTTGCGCTGGCCGGGTTGCTGACCGAAGGGCGGCGGATCTGGGCCGATTTTTCCGATGAGTTCCTGCGCGAGCAGTATATCGAACACTATAACTGGCCCAGCCCCGAAGCCTTCGAGGCGATGTTCAGCGTCAAGGATAACGCCCTTATGGCGTTCTGGGCGGCACTGGCGGCGGCGCTGGCCTTTCATCTGGGTCGCAAGATGTGGCGACGCAGACATTCGGTGCGAATTCAATACGTGGACGGCCCGGAAATCCGCTCGGAAAAAGGCATGACCCTGCTGGAGATGTCGCTTGCCAACGCGGTGCCGCATACCGCCCTGTGCGGCGGCAAGGGGCGCTGCACCACCTGCCGGGTCATCGTCGAGGAAGGCGCCGACCTGCTGCATCCGCCGGGCACGGTCGAGGCGCGCAGCCTTGCCGCCATCGATGCCCCGCCCGGTATGCGGCTGGCCTGCCAGATCCGCCCGATGGACCCGGCGACGGTATTCCGCGTCTTTCGGCCCGAAGGCGGGCGCAACCGCGCGCATGCCAGTCAGGGGCAGGAACGGCAACTGGCAGTGTTGTTTCTGGATATGCGTGGGTTTACCGCCCGTACCACGGGGCAGTTGCCATATGACGTTGTTTTCCTGCTGAACCGGTTCTTTGACGCCATCGTGCCCGCAATCACGAAAGCGGGCGGTGTGGTGGACAAATACCTTGGCGACGGGCTGTTGGCGGTGTTCGACACCCGGGACGCCGCCAGTTCGGCGCAGGCCGGTATTCAGGCGGCAATCGGCGTCAGCCGCGCCCTGCAGGAGTTCAATCAGCGGCTGGCACAGGAAGACGCGCCGGAAATCCGGATCGGGATGGGGCTGCATATCGGCACCCTCGTGCTGGGCGAGATCGGGGCGGCCGGGCATGCGCCCCGCACCATCATCGGTGACACCGTCAATGCCGCCAGCCGACTGGAAGGCGAGACCAAGGCGCTGGGTGCCGAGCTGCTGATCTCGGCCAACGTATTGACGGCCGCGGGCATCGCGGTGGCGCCCCTCGCACTTCAGGAATTCAGGTTGCGGGGCGTTCCGGAACCCCTTGCCGCCCTGGCAGTTGAATCGGCCTCGGAATTGGCCTCGATGCTGGGGCTTCCGGAACAATGACCCTTTTGAGGGTCGCAATCCGTCACCTGGACGAAAATCTTCCCACAGATCGACAAATGCCGGCAAAAGACGTTCTGATTGGCGGAAAAACGACACACTTCGTCCTTTGTTGCGGCCGACCGTCTGGACTCCGCCCGTGCAACCGGGCAAATGCCGCTCGAAACTGCTGGAAAATGCAAATTCCCACCCTGGTGACACGAGTATTGAAATGACGATGTTGAGCAACCTAGCCCCGATTCCCGAACTGTACGTTTCCTACGAATCCGCCCAGAAGCTGAAAGTCGAAGCCGCCGACCTGACCAGCTGGGATCTGAGCCCGCGCCAGATCTGCGATCTGGAGCTGCTGATGAATGGCGGTTTCAACCCGCTCAAGGGTTTTTTGTCGGAAGAAGACTACAATGGCGTGGTCGAGAACATGCGTCTGGCCGACGGCACCCTTTGGCCGATGCCCATCACGCTGGACGTGAAAGAGGACTTTGCCGACAAGATCGAACTGGGTCAGGACATCGCCCTGCGCGATCAGGAAGGTGTCATCCTGGCGACCATGACCGTGACAGACCGCTGGACGCCCGACAAGGCGAACGAGGCTGCAAAGGTTTTCGGCGCCGACGACAGCGCACACCCGGCAGTGAACTATCTGCACAACGTGGCCGGAAAGGTCTATCTGGGCGGGCCGATCACCGGCATTCAGCCGCCCGTGCACTATGATTTCAAGGCCCGTCGCGACACGCCGAACGAGTTGCGGGCCTATTTCCGCAAGGTGGGCTGGCGCCGTATCGTCGCCTTCCAGACCCGCAACCCGCTGCACCGCGCGCATCAGGAACTGACCTTCCGCGCCGCCAAGGAAGCGCAGGCCAACCTGCTGATCCACCCGGTCGTCGGGCTGACCAAACCCGGCGATGTCGATCACTTCACCCGCGTGCGCTGTTATGAGGCGGTGCTGGACAAATATCCGGCCTCGACCACCTCGATGAGCCTGCTGAACCTTGCCATGCGCATGGCCGGCCCGCGCGAGGCGGTCTGGCACGGCCTGATCCGCAAGAATCACGGCTGCACCCATTTCATCGTCGGCCGCGATCACGCAGGCCCGGGCAAGAACTCGGCCGGTGAGGATTTCTATGGGCCCTATGACGCGCAGGACCTGTTTCGCAAATACCAGGACGAGATCGGCATCGAGATGGTCGATTTCAAACACATGGTCTATGTGCAGGAACGCGCCCAGTACGAGCCCAATGACGAGATCAAGGACAAGGACAATGTCACCATCCTGAACATCTCGGGCACCGAGTTGCGCCGCCGCCTGCAGGAAGGTCTGGAAATTCCGGAGTGGTTTTCCTTCCCCGAAGTCGTTGCCGAGCTGCGCAAGACCCGGCCACCGCGCTCGCAGCAGGGCTTCACGGTGTTCTTCACCGGTTTTTCGGGATCCGGCAAATCCACCATCGCCAACGCGCTCATGGTCAAGTTGATGGAAATGGGGGGGCGTCCGGTGACATTGCTTGACGGCGATATCGTGCGCAAGAACCTCAGCTCGGAACTTGGCTTCTCGAAAGAACACCGCGATCTCAACATCCGCCGCATCGGCTATGTCGCCTCGGAAATCACCAAGAACGGCGGCATCGCCATTTGCGCGCCCATCGCGCCCTATGCGACGACCCGCCGTGCCGTGCGTGAAGATATCGAAGCCTTTGGCGCCTTCTGCGAAGTCCATGTCTCGACCTCGATCGAAGAATGCGAACGCCGCGACCGCAAGGGCCTCTACAAGCTGGCGCGCGAAGGCAAGATCAAGGAATTCACCGGAATTTCGGACCCCTATGACGTGCCGGAAAATCCCGAATTGCGGGTCGAAACCGAAAATGTGGATGTCGACAACTGTGCACACCAGGTTTTGTTGAAACTGGAAAGCATGGGCCTGATCGCCGGGCACTGACCTCGCAACAGACTTGCAAGACGGCCCCCTTTGCGGGGCCGTATTCTTTTGGGGATGTCGGAATTACGAAAGGGCGCTGCCCCTCTTGCCCTTCGGGCAATTCACCCCGGGGGTATTGAAAACCAGAAAGAATCAGGAGCGTGCCGGAGGCGCACATTTTGGCGACGGTTGGCCAGGATCAGAGCTGATCGCGCAGCGCCCGCGCCACCCGGCCTTCGAAATCCCCCAGTTCCGCCGCTTTGGGCTTGATTGCCTGAAGCAGTGGCAATCTGGACGCGTAATCGTCCACAGTCAGAGCTTCGACTGCTTGCCGGATATCGTCGGCGCTTTTGCACAGGATCATGCCTGCCGGGTCCAGGAACCTCTCGATATTGGGACAGCCCCAATAGATCGGCACGGTATCGCACAGGATCGCGTCGATCAGTTTTTCCGAGACATAGTTGGTCTCGCGTACGTTCTCGATCACGATCGAAAACCGATAGGGCGCCAGCCCGTCCGACTTGCGCTCGAACGGCATGTAGCCGCGCCCCATGATATCCACGTCCTGCCCCGTTTCGCGGACCCAGTCGATCATCTCGTGGCGAAGCTGGTGACCGATCAGGTCCCGCTTGGCCGAGGCGATCAGGGAACAGGATTTGGTTTTCAGAGGGTTCAGGTCCGGCCAGTCGGACACCATGGTCGAGCCATAAGGCACGAAGACAGCGTTGGGGATGCTGTTCAGTAGGACTTCGTGAAAGGTAAAGACCCGGAAGAACCGCCGCCAGGTGAACCGCAGCAGGCGGTCGTGCTTGGCGTGGATTGCACTCGGTTCTCCCATCATCAACGAGATCTGCGCCCGTGTTCCCCGGCGCAGCCGGAAATGGGCCATCGTATTTGGATACATGATCAGGTGATCGCTCGGGGCCAGATCGCCCACACGGGCGCCGGTCAGGCGCCCGGGGCATCCCAGCGGCCAGATCAGGTCGGACAGCGGCAGCGCCGCCAGATCGGGGCCAAGCCGATTGCCGTAGGGCAACAGCGCGATCGCAGGCTCCGGCATCACATCTCACCTTCGGGCAGATCGACCTGCCCGCGCATCAGCACAAAACCCGATCCGGCCACCTTGATCCCCGTCATCCGGTCCGGTTCTCCGACCCGGGTGACGGTGGCGCGACCGGGACGGCCCATGTCATGGCCCTGCTCGGCGACGAAACTGTCCTTGGGCATCAGCCCGTATTTCCACAGATAGGCCGCCATCGCGCCGGTGGCAGAGCCGGTGAACGGGTCTCCGGGCGGGCTGGGCGGCGCCATCAGAAGACGGGAAAACGTATCACCCTGCCCGGTCGCGCCCTGCAGGGTGACCAGAAACGGCTCCATCATGTCGGTGCCGGAATAACCCTGGCTTTCGGCCATGCGGCGCAGGGCGTCGATGTTCAGCCTTGCCGCCCGCAACGCCTGATGGTCGCGCAGCACCGTGATGCAGAACGGCAGGCCGGTGGACACGATCTGAGGCGGCGAGACAATCGCCTCGGGGTTCAATCCAATCCCTTCGGCCACGAGTTCAGCCGGGATAATCGCGCCGAATTTCGGTGCGACCTGCGTCATCTCGATCTCGTCATCGGTGAGTCGAATCGACACAATTCCCGCACCGGTTTCAAGTGTCAGATCATCGCCCGAAATCATCCCGCGAGACCGCAGGGCCGCGACGGTTGCAATAGTGGGATGTCCGGCAAAGGGGATTTCGCGGCTGGCCAGGAAATAGCGCACGCGGATATCTGCAATTTCGGACGGGCCGGTAAAAGTGCACTCGACCAGAGAGGTTTCGCGCACGAAGGCTTGTGAGGTTTCCGGGGACAGTCCTGCACCGCCATGGACAACGGCACATCCGTTGCCGCCAAAGGGCCGGTCGGTAAAGGCGTCCACCCAGTCGAAATCGAACCAGCTCATATCCGCTCTCTCGCTGTGTCAGTATTCTCGGCGGGAGTACGGGCCCGGCCGGTCCGTATGTTTCGCCGTCCGGGCGGCGAATGTCACGTCAAATCGTGGCCGACCGTTGTCTTAGTGCACCGTCACCGGCGTCAGATCGTTCTGGCGGGCCAGTACGAAGGCCAGCTTGCGGTTGGCGACCAGGGCCAGTTGCTGACCGTTCGCGTCATGAACCGCATAGAGGTGATCGAGATCACCGGCCTGAATACGGACTTCTTCCGGCAGATCGGCCACGTCGACGGCCTTGACATAAACGATCCGGCTGTCCTTGTCCTTGAAATCGAATGGTGTGTGCATGGCTTACCCTTTCCTGATGTTGATCGTCTGCACCACCGCTTCGGGAATGGCGCGGGTCAGATCGATATGCAGCAGCCCGTTTTCCATCACCGCCTCACCGACCTCGACACCGTCTGCCAGCACGAACATGCGCTGGAACTGACGTGCGGCGATGCCACGGTGCAGGAACACGCGCCCCTCGCTGTCGTCGCGTTGCCGTCCCCGGATCACCAGTTGGCGATCCTCGATGGTGATTGACAGATCCTCTTCGGCAAACCCGGCCACGGCCAGCGTGATCCGATAGGAATGATCCGAGGTCTGTTCGATGTTGTAGGGCGGATATCCTTCGTTGCCGGCCTTGGCCGAGCGTTCCAGAAGGCGTTCCAACTGCTCGAACCCCAACAGGTGCGGATAGGAGCCAAGTGTAAGTTTCGACACGTTGTTTCGTCCTTGTTCATCAAAGCGACGGTTCGGGCGGTCCCGTTCTGGCAACCGCTCTGTCTAGAATATGGGAAGAAACCGGGATGTCCACAAGGTCTAGGCGGATTCCCTGTTACGCACTATTGTGTGTACCAAGCAGAACAAAAAGAATTGAGTCGCCATATGAATGCGCCAACGGACCTGTCGATGAAATCCGACGACGTGCTGAAGGTGGAACTGGAGGTCTTTCGCCGCCAGCACCGCGATCTGGATGAAGCCATCGAAGCGCTGGAAGCCAAGGGAACAGCCGATCAGCTTACGATCAAGCGGTTGAAAAAGCAGAAACTTCGCCTGAAGGACATCATTGCGATGATTGAAGACCGCCTGACGCCTGACATCATCGCCTGAACTTTTCCCCGTTGAACGGAATGCCGGATCGGACGCATTGGGCACGACGCCATGCCCGGACCAGGTGACGCGTCGTTCTGATCGCACCCATCCGAAGTGTCCAGCAGGAAAATCTCCATGAAAATGGCTGTCTTGGCGCATTGCCACATAGGCGGATTTGGCTATAGTGCGCGCTCTTTCCACAGATGGGGGCCGGGTGCATGGGCGACATCAAAGTAGGGATCATCATGGGCAGCCAGTCGGATTGGCCCACGATGAAGGAAGCCGCCGACATTCTGGACGAGTTGGGTGTGGCTTATGAGGCCAGGATCGTCTCGGCGCACCGCACCCCGGATCGCTTGTGGGATTATGGCAAGACCGCGGTGGAGCGCGGGTTGCAGGTGATTATCGCAGGCGCGGGCGGGGCGGCGCATCTGCCGGGCATGATGGCGTCGAAAACGCGGGTGCCGGTGATCGGCGTTCCGGTTCAGACCCGTGCGCTGTCGGGCGTCGACTCGCTTTATTCCATCGTGCAGATGCCCAGGGGCTTTCCGGTGGCGACCATGGCGATCGGGTCTGCGGGCGGAGCCAATGCCGGGCTGATGGCGGCAGGCATTCTGGCGTTGCAGGATGACGCCCTGGCCAAACGGCTGGATGACTGGCGCGCGGCGCTTTCGGCCTCGATCCCGGAAGAACCGCAGGGATGAGCCGGATCGGTTTCATCGGCACCGGCCATATCGCGGCGCCCATGGTGCGGTTTCTGGCCGCCAGGGGGCATCACATCGCGGTGACGGAACGCAGCGCGTCGGTTTCCGCACAGCTGGCGCAAGAGCTTGGGGTCGACGTGGATACGCCTCAAGGCGTCATCGACCGGTCCGATATCGTATTCCTGTGCCTGCGCCCGCATCTGGCGGCGGAGGTTCTTGCGCCGCTCAGCTTTCGGGCGGATCAGCAGGTTGTCTCGGTCATGGCGGCGGTGCCGGCCGGGCAACTGGCCAGACTGTGCGCCCCGGCCTCGGATTTCGTGCAGACCATTCCGCTGGGATTCCTGCAGACCGGAGGTTGCCCGCTGGCCGCGTTCGGCAATGACCACCTGCTGGCACAATTGTTCGAGCCGGAAAACCCGGTGGTGAAAGTGGCTGACGAGGTCGCGCTGAACGCACATTTCGCAATCTGCGCCATGGTTCCGGGAATTCTGGACCTTATGGCAACCGGTGCAGGGTGGCTGGCCCGGGAAACCGGCGATGCGGATGCGGCGGAGTTTTATACGACGCAACTTGTGTCGGGGTTTCTGTCGACGATGGACAAGGGCAAGGCGGGGCGTCTGGCGGAAGAACGCGATGCCCTGGCAACTGATGGCACTTTGAGCCTGCAGATGACGGATGCACTGACATCGGGCGGAGCACATGAAGCTTTGCGGTCCGCGCTGACCGCGATTGGAAAACGGCTGGAGACCTGACGATGACGGAAATGCTCGCCCCCGGTGCGACGATCGGAATTCTGGGCGGTGGTCAGTTGGGCCGGATGCTGTCGGTTGCTGCGGCACGTCTGGGCTTTACCACCCATATTTTCGAGCCGGGTCAGAACCCGCCCGCGGGGCAGGTGGCCGACCGGGTGACAACCGCGCCTTATGATGACGCGGAGGCGCTGCAGGCGTTTGCCGACAGTGTCGATGTCATCACCTATGAGTTCGAGAACATCCCGACCGAAGCGCTAGATCTGTTGGAGGCGCACCGCCCGATCCGTCCCGGTCGCGAGGCGCTGCGTGTCAGTCAGGACCGCCTGATCGAGAAATCCTTTCTGCGTGATCTGGGCCTGCTGACCGCACCCTTTGCCGATGTCGCCGATCTGGACGATCTGCAGGCGGCGATTGCCGAAATTGGAACACCGGCCATTCTGAAAACCCGCCGCTTCGGCTATGACGGCAAGGGGCAGGCCCGGCTGCGTGCGCCCGAGGATGCCGAGGCCGCGCTGGCGGACATGGCCGGCGCGCCCTCGATCCTGGAAGGGTTCGTGGAGTTCAGCCATGAAGTGTCGGTCATCGCCGCGCGCGGGCTGGATGGCCAGGTTGCCTGCTTCGATCCGGGCGAGAACGTGCATCGCGACGGCATCCTGCACACCACCACGGTGCCTGCGCGCCTGTCACCGGCGCAACGCACCGATGCGGTACTGCTGGCCGCCAACATCCTGAACGCGCTGGATTACGTCGGCGTCATGGGGGTCGAGTTGTTCGTGACGCCGCAGGGTCTGATCGTCAACGAAATCGCCCCGCGCGTGCACAATTCGGGCCACTGGACCCAGAACGGCTGTGCGGTGGACCAGTTCGAGCAGCATGTCCGCGCCGTCGCGGGCTGGCCACTGGGCGACGGCCAGCGCCACTCGGACGTGGTGATGGAGAACCTGATCGGCGCGGATATGGACCGGGTGCCGGATCTGGCCCGCGAGCGCGACGTGGCGATCCACCTTTATGGCAAGGCCGAGGTCAAGCCCGGGCGCAAGATGGGCCATTTCAACCGGATCACCCGCTGAGGGGCGCGGGAGCATTTTTCAAGATGAAGAAATGGCGGTTCGCTTACCGCAGGAACCGTGCAGCAATATCACCGGACATATAGCTGACGCGCCCGCCTGACAGGGTGGCGGCGACGCGGCGCGTAGTGGCATCCAGGATAACCAGATCGGCGCGTTTTCCGGGTGCCAGAGCGCCCCGGTCATCCAGGCCCAACACCCGCGCCGGACCGTCCGAGACCAGCGACCAGGCAGCGGCGAAATCCAGCACGCCTGTCGCCACCAGCATCAACGCCGCGCGGCGCGGGCTGGGATAGTGATAATCCGAGGCCAGCGCGTCGCACAGCCCCATCGCAATCAGTTCTACGGCGCTGGCATTGCCGTTATGCGAGCCTCCCCGCACCACGTTGGGCGCGCCCATGATCACATGGTCCCCGGCGGATTTGGCGGCCTCGGCGGCCTCGCGGGTTTCCGGAAATTCGGCGATGCTTGCGCCCCGGTCACGCCATTGCCCGCGGCCCTCGGCGGTGGCATCGTCGTGGCTGCCCATCCGCACCCCCTGCCCCGCCAGGCGGGCGCAAAGTGTATCCAGCGCGGCGGGAACTTCGTCGCGGCGCGCATGCAGGCCCTGCATCAGTTCCAGATGGGCCTCGGGACTGCGCCCGGCCTTCAGCGCCTGCCCGGTCAGGCGCGGCGGCTTGCGCCCCTGCGCCAGCCGATCATGCGGCAGATGGTCGTTGAAGACAACATAAGGGATGTTCCAGTCGGTCACGTAGTCGGGCAGTGTGGGATGATCGTCCAGCAAATGGGTTTCGAACCGCAATTGCGGGATCAGGCAGGTCACAACCTCGCCGCGGACCTGCATGATGGCGCGGAATACCTGGGCGGCGAAATCCGGCCCGCGCAGCCCGCCCTCCCAACTGTAGAACTGGGCCAGAACGGCGGTGGTGATCCCGTTCGCCGCGAGTTCGGCCTCGGCGGCCAGCACGCCTTCGTTCGTCTGTTTCATCGCGCCCCGGCGCGGCGCCAGGTGGCGTTCGAACCCGTCACCGTGCAGATCGACGATCCCGGGCAGAATCATGTATCCCGACAGGTCAACACATCGCCCGACCGGGTCATTGCAGATCACACCCTGGGCGATACCAAGCTCTGCCTCGGTCAATCCTTCGTCGGGCAGCAGCACCCGCGCCCCCTGTAACCGCAGATCCAGTGCCGTCATTGCGTCGACTCCGATCTGGGCTGGGTGCAATCCTGCCCGACGCAGATGTCGTCGATCACCTTGGCCACCGCCTCGGACCACGAAATCTCGGGGCCGAAGCGCCCGAATTCGATGAAATGCAGCACCTGCGCCACCACGCGGGGATTGTTCATCATGAAGGTATGGGTGACCGGCAGCACGATATGATCGGTCATACCCTGAACCCTGGTACTGTCGATCGAGACCTTGCCGTCGTCGGGTCCTTCGATCAGCGAAGAAAACAGAGGGTTCAGCGAGTTTCTGCCCGCGATCACGCCCAGGTCGAAATTCACCGGCGGCAGTTGGCGGGGCACGCTGTCCGGCCCGGTTCCCAGTGCCAGACCGGCGGGGCCGTTCAGCAGGCCGAACACTTCCCAGTCGCCAAGTTCGTCCACCAGCTCGCTGCCCTGGTTGGGCGGCCCAAGCATGACGACGCGGCCAAGGTTTTCCGGCATGTGATCCTGCAGCCAATACCGGATCAGGATGCCACCCATCGAATGCGCCACGAAATGGGTTGTTTGGTCGCCGCATTCGGCCATTGCCGCAGGCAGGGTCTGGTTGGCCAGCTCGGGAATTGGCAGATCGGTCGAGGGGTATCCCGGGCGCACCACATCGTAACCGCGATGCAGCAAGAGCTGCTCCATCACCGCAAACGACGTCTCGGTCCGTGCCAGCCCGTGCAGCAGCACAACGCAATCGGCGCGCAGGGCCGCGGGCCAGAGCAGTAACAGGAACAGGAGCAGCAGATACCTCATGTCAGCCAGATAAGCCTATTTGGCGTGCAGGAAAAGCCTCAGCCCGCGCGACGCCGGGTTACCGCCAGCGCAATCCCGCCCAGAACCAGCGCCGTGCCGACGGTCAGCTTCCAGCTGAGCGTCTCGCCCAGCAGCAGTACGCCCGCGAGTATCGCGATTACCGGCACGCTCAGCTGTGCGGTGGCGGCGACCGGCGCGGCCAGACCGGGCAGGACGCGGTACCACAACGCATAACCCAGCCCGGATGTCACCGCCCCCGACAGGATCGCCAACAGATACCCCGGCAGGGCCATGCCCCAGCCCCCGCCCAGCGCGAGAATGGCGAGGGCCGTCACCGGCAGGGCGATGATGAAATTGGCGCCTGTCCCGGCCAGCGCATCCGGCTCGCTGCGCCCGGCCAGTGAATAAGCCCCCCAGCCCACGCCTGCGGCGATCATCAGGGCCGCCCCGCCGGGGTCGACCCGAACCGCGCCCGTTGGCCACAGGATATAGGCCAGCCCGCCAAAGGCGATGCCCGCGCCGGCCAGCTGCCGCGCCGTGGGCGGCGTGCCGGAAATGGTGGTGGCGGCAAACATGGTGATCTGCACCACCCCGAACAGGATCAGCGCCCCGACCCCGGCATCCAGCGTCAGATAGGCGGTCGAAAACCCGATCATGTAAAGCGACAGCGACCCCGCCCCGACAATCCGTCGGCGCGAGAGCAAGGGCAGCCCGCCGCCCTTCAGATGCACCAGAACCGCCAGCGTGACCGCCCCTGCCAGCACCCGGACCACGGCAAATCCGCCCGGCTCGCTGGCGCCGATGTCGATGGCCATGCGGTTGAGGATCGAGTTCGCGGCAAACGCGACCATGGTCAGAGCGGTCAGGAGAAACAGCTTCATCTCAACCGCATAGCGCGTTCGCGCCCGTTTGAATACTCACTTTTCTGCCGGTCGGTATCGAACGCCCCGGGATGGATCGGCGTTTTCTCCAGATATTCTCCTGATACCGGAATACCAAACGCTCAGCCGCTTTTCGCGGCGCAACGCTCAGGTCGGGATCCGATCCGATGACCTTCGCGCAAGTGCCGCTTCTTTCCGGTCCCAAATACCCTCGCCGAAGGCAGGCCCGCATAGCGGGCCTTTGAACGAAACCGGGGCCGCCCAAAGGCGACCCCGAAACATCTGGCCGGGTTCCGGGCAGATTGGCCTTAGGGCCAATCGCCTGTCTTCCCAAGCGGAATTTCCTTGCGGAAATCCGGCTTACATCATGCCGCCCATGCCGCCCATGTCGGGCATGCCGCCACCTGCCGGTGCGTCTTTCTGCGGCTTGTCGGCCACCATCGCTTCGGTGGTGATCAGCAGACCGGCAACCGATGCGGCGTCTTCCAGAGCGGTCCGGACAACCTTGGCCGGATCGATCACGCCGAACGAGAACATGTCGCCATATTCCTCGGTCTGCGCGTTGAAGCCGAAGGCCGGGTCGTTCGACTCGCGCACCTTGCCTGCAACCACGGCGCCGTCGACGCCTGCGTTCTCGGCGATCTGGCGCAGCGGCGCTTCGATGGCCTTGCGCACGATGTTGATGCCTGCGGTCTGGTCGGGGTTCGCACCTTCCAGATCGATCAGAACCTTGCCGGCCTGAACCAGAGCGACACCGCCGCCCACGACAACGCCTTCCTGAACGGCCGCGCGGGTTGCGTTCAGAGCATCGTCCACACGGTCCTTGCGCTCTTTCACTTCGACTTCGGTCATGCCGCCGACGCGGATCACGGCAACGCCGCCTGCCAGTTTGGCAACACGTTCCTGCAGCTTTTCGCGGTCGTAGTCAGAGGTGGTTTCCTCGATCTGGGTGCGGATCTGTGCAACGCGTGCTTCGATCTCGGCCTTCTCGCCAGCGCCGTCAACGATGGTGGTCTCGTCCTTGGAGATCGAGATTTTCTTGGCGGTGCCCAGCATGTCCATGGTCACGGACTCGAGCTTCATGCCCAGATCTTCCGAGATCACCTGGCCGCCGGTCAGGATCGCGATGTCCTGCAGCATGGCCTTGCGGCGATCGCCGAAGCCCGGTGCCTTGACGGCTGCGATTTTCAGGCCGCCGCGCAGCTTGTTGACCACCAGGGTCGCCAGCGCTTCGCCTTCGACGTCCTCGGCGATGATCAGCAGCGGTTTCTGCGACTGGATCACCTGCTCGAGCAGCGGAACCATCGGCTGCAGCGACGAGAGCTTCTTCTCGTGCAGCAGGATCATGCAGTCTTCCAGCTCGGCGACCATCTTGTCGGCGTTGGTCACGAAGTAGGGCGACAGATAGCCGCGATCAAACTGCATGCCTTCGACGACATCGGTCTCGGTTTCCAGACCTTTGTTTTCCTCGACGGTGATGACACCTTCGTTGCCGACCTTCTGCATCGCGTCAGCGATCTGGCGGCCGATTTCGGCTTCGCCGTTGGCCGAGATGGTGCCGACCTGAGCGACTTCGTCCGAGTCGGTGACGTCACGGGCAGCAGCCTTGATGCCTTCGACAACCTTGTGGGTCGCCAGGTCGATGCCGCGCTTGAGGTCCATCGGGTTCAGACCGGCAGCAACCTGCTTGAGGCCTTCCTTGACGATGGCCTGGGCCAGAACGGTTGCGGTGGTGGTGCCGTCGCCGGCTTCGTCATTGGTGCGCTGGGCGACTTCTTTCACCATCTGCGCGCCCATGTTTTCGAACTTGTCTTCCAGTTCGATTTCCTTGGCAACCGAAACACCGTCCTTGGTGATGCGCGGTGCGCCGAACGACTTGTCCAGCACCACGTTGCGGCCTTTGGGGCCCAGGGTCACTTTCACGGCGTCAGCCAGAATGTTGACACCCCTGAGCATCTTGTTGCGGGCATCGGTCGTAAACTTGACGTCCTTAGCAGCCATGTTCTTTCTCCTTGAGAGATAAATACGTGTTGAAGCGTTGAAAGATCAGAGAGGCGGGCGCCTTACTCGATGATCCCCATGATGTCGCTTTCCTTCATCATCAGCAGCTCTTCGCCACCGACATTGACCTCGGTGCCCGACCATTTGCCGAACAGGATCTTGTCACCGGCTTTGACAGCCATTGCGATCAGTTCGCCGCTGTCCTTGCGCGCGCCTTCGCCGGTCGCGACGACTTCGCCTTCGCTGGGCTTTTCTTTTGCACTGTCGGGGATGATCAGTCCGCCTGCGGTTTTCTCTTCGCTTTCCACGCGGCGAACCAGCACACGGTCATGAAGCGGTTTCAATGCCATCTTTGCAGCTCCTTGGGCTCAAAGGTTGTTTTTCCTCCCCCCGCCTCAATGGCGGGAGCGTTATCACTCATAGTCGTCGAGTGCTAACGGCGAATAGCTAGGCAGGAAAAAACCGGCTGTCAACAAGCTGGATGAATTTTTTTCGACATGGCGAACACAGGCGCCGTCGGCTCCGGGTTTGACTTCGCGCCAACCGCACATAGGGTGGGAATGGCCGTGCCTCAAGAGCAGATCGCAGAGATATGGCCGACGGGGGACGAAATGCAGATCAAAGCGAATGGTATCGCACTGGAAGTCGAACAATGCGGCCCCGGCGATGGCACGCCACTGGTCCTGATCCGTGGCCAGGGCAGCCAACTGGTTCATTGGCCGGACGAGCTGATCGGAGGGTTTGCCGACGCGGGTTTTCGCACGATTCTGTTCGACAACCGCGATGTCGGGCTGTCCCAGCGCTGTCCGGCGCCCGAAGCTCCGGGCGAAGCAGATGCGATTCTGGATCTGCTGCGGCAAGGCGGCGATCTGCCCAGACCCTTTGGGATCACCGACATGGCGGCGGATGTCGTCGGCCTGATGGACGCGCTTGGCATTGCCTGCGCGCATGTGTTCGGCATTTCGATGGGCGGCGCGATCCTGCAGCGGCTGTGCATCGACCACCCCGACCGTTTGCTGAGCGCCACAATGGTCATGACGACCTGCCGCCCTTTCGCCGAACGCGCAGGCCGTGATGGCGCGGCGATGCTGGCGCTGGCGGAAAAACTGCTGGTGCGGCCCAGCACGCTGGAGCAGTATCTTAACGATCAGGTCGAAGAGCATCGCCTGTGGGGCAGCCCCGGCTATCCCATGGCCGAGGACGACATTCGCGCCATGGCCGCCCGCGCCTATGCCCGCGGGGTCGACGATCAGGGCATGAATCGCCAGGTTCTGGCCATCGCCAACGCATGCGACCGGCGCACCGCGCTGCAAGAGGTCACCCTGCCCTGTCTCGTCATCCACGGCACCCACGACGAACTGGTTCCCCTGGAATTGGGCGAGGAAGTGGCCGCCTGCATTCCCGGCAGCGAGTTGCATGCCATCAACGGCATGGGGCACATCATCACCCCCGCCCTGTCGCCGCTGATCGTGAACCTGGTGGCAGACTTCATCTCACGACAGTCGCCTGGGGTTTAGACCCCAAAGCGCCTGAGCCGGCCGCGTTCAGAAGAGACCGCGTCGCCAAACCGTTTTGGTTCGTTGTGCGGGACAAAGCGGGCATATTGAGGTTGAAAACGAACACCCCCTTACAGCGTGCTTTCAGAACTATTTTAATGATCTTTGGGAGGAGAACTGTCTTGGCGGGCTCCCGGTTTGACCGCTAAGTAGCCGGCATTGTATTGGTATTCGTCAAATCTTCAGATCTAGGCGCGGCTTCCAAAACGGACGGAAGAGTTCAATCTTGGGGCACCGGTTCATCACAACCTTGAGGCCTGCGTCTTCCGCAAGCTTTGCCGCCTTCTCGTCATATACGCCGATTTGCCCCCAAAGAACCTTTGCCCCTATTGCTATTGCTTTCTCGGCGAAGCCATAGAATTCCTCTTTGGGGCGGAAGACGTCCACCATATCAACCGGTTTGTCGATTTCTTCCAGCGAGTGGTAGACCTTGAGACCCCTGATTTCCGAAACATTCGGGTTAGGATTTACCGGCAGAATATCATAGCCAATTTCACTGAGTTGCCGCAGCACGCCATAGCTGAATTTCGTTTTGTCGGCACTTGCTCCCACCATCGCAATGGTTTTGATCGACTTCAGGATGTCGGCAAGATACTTGGGGTCATAATTGTAGATACGGTCGATATCTGCTTCTGGCATCGGTTTAACCTTCCTTCGGCGTCGCAATGTCTGCTTTGAGTTCGTGCGGTTTGAGAGGGTCGAGGAACGGGTTGCGGTATAGCTTGTCATGGCTCTCGACCCCGATCTCCAACGTAATGTCGGACGTCGCACGCGCGACGCATAGGATCACATAGCCGTTAGCGATCTGCCGATTGTTGAGTGCAACCTGCCGACGCTGATCCACGGTGCCCGTGGTTAATTTCGCTGCGCAGGTAATGCAGCCTCCGTACTTGCAGCCAAACGGCAAATCGACGCCCTGTTCGCGCAGCGTATCCAGAAGTGGTCGTCGCGCGTCCACATCATATGTCGCCCCTTCTCTATTGGTGATTGTCACGGTGTGCGTCGTCATAGCCAAATGTCGCTTGTGCAATCACCGCCGGGATATCTGCTCTCGTGGCAGCGCGAGGGGCCGTTCGGTTCCTGGCCAAAGTTGACGATAAAGTCCTCGTTGATCTTCATACCGCCGTTATCGGGATCGCAATCTATCATAACCATCACACCGCCTTTTTCGCGGATCTCGGGATAGAACTGGTTGTCCCAAGTTGAGAACAGCGAGGTCGTAACATAAAGTCTGCGTCCGTCGAGGGATAGTTGGAACATCTGTGGACCGCCAGCGACCTCCACTCCATTAACGGTCGGAGCTTTGCCCAAGAGCCCGCCCATGAACACCTGGCCGGTCAACTTGGGATTATGCGGATCAGAGATGTCGTATTGGCGCATGTCGCCGTGTAACCAATTGTTCAGATAGAGGTATTTGTCGTCCATCGAGATCAGGATCGCCGACATCACTCCCGGCAGCGGGATCGGCCATTCCGGGTGCATCTCATTCTCGACGTCGATGATCTTTTCCCACTTCCACGTGTCATCGCAGTCCTTCCACCAGTGAATGACGTTGGTCGACAGAGCGGCCCCGCAGAACCCGTGGGTGCTGTCGGGGTCGTGGTGGAACTTGACCTCCAGCGGCAATAGCCCATCTTCGCCCAGATAGAAGCTTTCAACGGGCTCGCGCTTTTCGAAATCCCAGAAGTGCAGCTCACGTCCGTATTTCAGATGCCCCACTTCTTCCAGATCAAAGCCCGGCATGAAGGTGTTGGGCGCGGCCCATTCGGAACTCACCATCACGTTGTGGCGCGGTTGATACCAGAAATCGTAGCCGAACTTGATGCCGCCCATGGAGCTTTCCCACCGGCCGACGATGTTGAACTCCTTGTCGAGATGCAGATAGCCGCCCGGCGCCTCGCCCTTGGCATTTCCAAGAAAGGAAATGATGATCTCGGAACCCAGACAATGCACTGTGTGCGGCCCCGAAAGATCGGCCTTGGCCTTGATCTCGGCGCCGTCGATGACCTTGTGCAACCGCGGGGCGCGCGGATCGGTAGCCGTGTCGACGATGTGTAGGTTGTTGGAACGGACGCCAGGCAGGATCAGATATTTGCGCGACATCGAACTGTCGTCATGACAGGACGAACAGGCATTCCAGCCCATATGATGAAGTTCATCCCCAATCCCGGGCATCTCCAACCTGTGGATCACTTGAGAATAGGTCGGGCTTGCCGGGTCCACATCTACGGTTGCCAAGTAGTCGGGCTTTTGGATGCCTGTCCCTGTGTAGATAGCAATCGTGTAAAGCAGTTTTTCCCGGGGGGCTTTAATGGCTTCTTGCGGGCTCCTATAGCCTGGTCCGCAGCATGCTCCATCCATAATGTTTTCCCTCCCTTGATTCCATTGCTTGTATCGTATATCGAAAAATGCGTTATCGCATAGTGAGAATAATGTACCTCGAACGCCTAATCCTGATTTTGGAAGTCGTCAGTCAAAAAGGGCGCTCAAACGTTGCAGATATCTGCTCGCACTCTGATCTCCCCAAACCCACTGCATATCGGTTGGTGCAAGACCTTGTTTCCTCCGGTCTGCTCGAGTCTCCTGCGCGAGGAGAGTTTGTGATCGGGACAAGATTAAAAGGCATTATGCTGAGCAATCACTCGGATCGTGCATTACTGGAATTAATTGCTCCGGTACTTGCCAGCGCCGCTACCGATTACGGTGCCGCGTTTTTCTTGTCTCGGTTGAGGGGGCACTTTGTCGAGATAATTCACGTGGCCATACCGGAGACGGGTGTGTCATACCTTCACCCCGGCATGGGCAAGCGGCCATTACACGCATGCTCTTGCGCGAAGGCAATTGCTGCAGTGTCGCCGGAGCTGCTGTCTCATGACGAACTGAGCGGGCAGCTCAAGCAATATACTGAGCGCACTATTACCAACCAAAAGCATCTGGCAAAAGAACTCGATGCCATTCGGGTCAAAGGATACGCCGAATGTGTCGAGGAGCTCGAAAGAGGCATAAGTTCTGTCGCAACAACACTGGCCAAAACAGGCGTTGGTTCGACACTTTCCATTGGCGCGACAGCTTCGGTTCGGGTGTTTACGCCCTCAATGCGAGTTAAGATCGGCCAATTACTCATCGAAATGTCGCATGAGCTATCATCTTCACTAGGTTGGAGTGGTGGTGACGTAGATAGGAAACCCGCCTAGGGTGGTTTTGGTTATAGCGGTGCCGAACGTTCGTAACATCAATCGGCGTCGGAACTTTTGATGCCCTGAGTTCGGGGGCTTCGGGCAACAAGGGAGGCTCGGTATGGACGATGGAATGCGCGGGGGGTTCTTCGCAGTAAATGTCAAACCTGAGCACAGGCAGTCTTTTTTGAACGCCAGCATCTTCGAAGCGCAAAATGTTGTCAGCGAGGAGGCAGAGGTTTTCCAATTTCACATCATGGTGGACATGGCAAACCCCAATCGTTTCTACTTCTACGAAGTGTTCCGGGACGAAGCAGCTGTTCAAGACCATTGGGAATCTGAAGCTTTTAGGAGCTGGTTGAACACTGTCCAAACGATGCTGGATGGTGACATCGAAATGATTGCCCGGATGCGCTCGCTTTTCCCAACGAACAAAGGCTTTGAGGCGCAAAAGCCGGGCCTGCTGCAGTGGTGAAATTGACCGGCCGTTTGAAATTTGGGTGGTTGTAAGAAAGTGACGGGTCGTGATGCTGGTCGGCTTTGGGCTCAAAGCCGACCAACGCCTTTTCACAACATGGCCCCAAAATTGCAGACCGGCCTGCGCTGCCGGTCAGCTGTCTTGCTCCCAACTATAGGCCCAGTGCCGGAGGCCCTCCCGGCCCGCTTCGGTCAGGCGGTAGACACCGGTCGCAACCTTCTCGAACCAGCCATAGTGATTGTCGCGCATGATCCGCGTCGCCGGGGCGACCCCGGTTGCCCTGGCAACGTCGGCCCCCTTGGCGGCGCCGTTCTCGGCCAGATGCGCGGCACAGCGCAGCGCGTCCTGGCGATAGGCCGTGACGATGCCGTGACGGGTCGCACCGCCCGAGTTGGGATCGCCCTGCAGCCGGTCGAACTCGCGCAATAGTCTTGCGGTGCGTTTGGCAGACTTGCGAGGGGCGTAGGGGCCGGGATCGCAATGCACCTCTGCCCGGCCGTCGGGACGGACGGTGATCAGGCCCAGCCCCAGACGGCGGCACAGGTTCAGGTTGTCCCGCAGGGCGCGCCGCGCGGTTCTCCCGCTGGGCCGGACGACCGCCACGTAAACCTGTTCGGACAGCCTGAGCCGGGCGACAGCCTGATGGAACAGCGACAGGGAAAACCGCAGTTTCAGCTCGACGATCACCGGCGGTTCACCCGCGCGGCAGGCAACGACGTCGGCGGCGCCAACCTCGCCCTTCACCTCGTAGCCCTGCCGTTCCAGCAAGGCCTTGATCGGGGAATAGAGATCCTGCTCGCGCTCCATGTCACATGCTTGCCCCAAACCGGCGCGTTGCACAATTTGCATTTGCGGCCCCTTGCGGCCACGGGCCACAATGGACCCAACCGACCGCACCCGGAGAGACATCATGATTCGCGCCCTTTTTGCCCTGATGCTGATGCTCTCGGCATCCGTGGCGCAGGCGCGGTGCACCGGAAGCGACCTGCGGGATCGTCTGACCCCGACATATGAGCAGCGTCTGCAACAGGAAATCCGCAAGGTTCCCTTTGCCTATGGCAACCACTGGGTTGCCACGCGGGGCGAGCGGCGCATTCACGTGATCGGCACGCAGCACAACGGCGACAGCCGCATGCGGCGGGTCATGCGCAACCTGCGTCCGGTCATCCGGTCGGCCGACGTGGTGCTGCTGGAGGTAACGACCGCCGAGATAAGACAGCTCGATGACGTGCTGCAAAGCAATCCCGGCCTCCTGCTCATTCCGCGCGGCCCGACGCTGGCAGACATGATGTCGGCCGAGGACTGGAGCATGCTGAAGCTGCGGATGCTGCCCGAGGGTCTGGACCCCAAGGTGCTGGCCCGGCTGCAGCCATGGTACATTTCGCTGACCCTGTCGCGCTCGGGCTGCGGTGGGCGCGGCATCGCCGCCTATGCCGGGCTGGATGAACGGATCGAACGCATGGCCCTTCGCAGCGGTGTCCGCGTCGCATCGCTCGAACGGGTGGGCGACGGTATGCGCGCGCTGTCGGATCAGCCGGTGCGCGACCAGTTGCGCCTGTTGGAGCTGGATATCAAAAGCTCGCTCAACTATGACGATCAGGTCGTCACGCTGGGCAACGCCTATTTCGACGAACGGCTGGCCGAGGCCATGCTGATCCAGAAATGGACGCTGTACCGCGACATCGACATCCCGCGCCGCGAAGTCACGCGCCTGTTGCAGCAATATGACCGACGGATTCTGGCCGGCCGCAACCGGGCATGGCTGCCGGTGATCCTGAACACCAAGGGAAAGACGGTTGTGGTCGCCGTCGGGGCGGGGCATCTTGCCGGACAACAAGGGGTTTTGAACCTGCTCCAGAACAACGGATATACCCTGACCCGCGCCGAATTCTGAATTTCAACAATGGATGATTTCATGCGTCTGCTGCTTGCATTTGTAATTTCCTGCCTGTTGCCGGCGACGGCTTTTGCCGCATGCGAAGGGCGTGATCTGCGGCTGGACCTGACCGCCGGGGACCGTGCCGCGCTGGATGCCGAGCTGGCGGAAATTCCTTTTGCCGAGGGCAACCACTGGATCGCGCGCAAGGATGGAACGACCCTGCATCTGGTCGGAACGTTGCACACCAGCGACCCGCGGATGGACGCGATCGTCGGTCGGCTGACCCCCGCACTGTCGCAGGCCGATGCGTTCTGGTTCGAGGTCAAGAAAACCGACATGGAGGCGTTCGAACAGGGGCTTGCCACCGATTTCAGCCCGGTCCTGATCACCTCGGGGCCGACCCTGATCGACCTGTTGGACGATGAAAGCTGGGCCGCCCTGTCCAACCGTCTGGCGGAACGCGGCATTGCAAGCTGGATGGCGGCCAAGATGAAGCCGTGGTTTCTGAGCATGATGCTGGGTATCCCGCCCTGCATCGTCAAAACCCCCGGCGCCGACCGGGGCATGGATCAGCGGCTGACCGAACTGGCCGAGGCGCATGACATCCCGCAGCACTCGCTGGAACAGGTCAGCGACCTGATCGCGATTTTCGAAAGCCACCCGATCGAGGAACAGGCGCAATCCATCGTCCGCATGGCCGACGCGTTCGAGGCCGGGGACGACCACATGGTCACGATGGCCAATGCGTATATGGAGGAACGGCACGCCGAGATTCTGCTGGTCGCGCGCCTGCTGGGGCAAGAAACGTCCGAGATTGCACAGGACGAATTCGACAAGGAATGGGCAACCTTCGAGGACCAGCTTGTCGTGCAGCGCAACCGGAACTGGCTGACCCATATCCTGGGCATTCAGGGCCAGACCGCAGTCATCGCCGTAGGTGCCGGCCACCTGGCCGGAGAAGAGGGGTTGCTTCACCAGCTCGAACAGGCCGGTTATGATCTGCAGCGCGCCGAATTCTGACATCTGAGCGCCGGATCAGACCAACCGTCGCATGCCGCGTTCTGCCGGGTGACAAGCCGATGTGACCGCCCTATAAGGCGCGCAAATTTCCAATTCGCAGGACGCTGACATGACCACCCAAGTATTTGGCCACAAATCCCCCGACACCGACTCGACCGGTTCGCCCATCGTCTGGGCCTGGTACCTGAACGAGGTCAAGGGCGTCGCCGCAACCCCGGTTCTGCTGGGCGAGCCCAACACCGAGGCCGCGTTCATGCTGCAGCGCTGGAACCTCGACAAACCGGCCATCATCGCCGATGTCGAAGATGGCGCGCCAGTCGTGATCGTTGACACCAACAACCCCGCCGAGTTGCCCGCCAACATCAACGGTGCCGACATCCGCGCCATCGTCGATCACCACAAGCTGGTCGGCGGTCTGGAAACCAAGGGTCCGATCGACATCACCGTGCGCCCGCTGGCCTGCACCGCCACCATCATGATCGACCTGATGGGCGACGATGCCGACAAGATGCCCGAGGCGATCAAGGGTGCGGCGCTGACCTGTATCCTGTCCGACACGCTGGAGTTCCGCTCGCCCACCACCACCGACCACGACCGGGCAGTGGCCGAGAAACTGGCCGTCGATCTGGGACTCGACATCCCGGCCTATGCCGCTGAAATGTTCGCGGCCAAGTCGGACGTATCGTCGTTCTCGGATGCCGAACTGATCCGCATGGACAGCAAAGAATACGAGGTTGACGGAACCAAGTTCCGCGTTTCGGTTCTGGAAACCACCGCGCCGGGCGTGGTGCTGGACCGCAAGGCCAGCCTGACCGACTCGATGGTCGAGGTCGCCAAGGAAGATGGCGTCGATCAGGTGCTGCTGTTCGTGGTGGACATCCTGAACGAAGAGGCGACGCTGCTGGTGCCCAACGATCTGGTCAAGGGCGTGGCCGAGAAAAGCTTTGGCGCCACTGTCGATGGCGACGCCGTTGTTCTGCCCGGCATCATGAGCCGCAAAAAGCAGATCATTCCGAATCTCAAGGTCTGATCCCATCGCATCGCTGCGCGAAAGGCGCCCGACCGGGCGCCTTTCTTCTTCGCCTTTTGCGAACATTCTCGGTTGTTTTATCGATAGACTGCAATTCCGGCGCGTTAGTTATTGTCGCCGGAGAAGCCAGGATTTGTCAGCTCAACTTGTTCAGATCATTGCAAAAAGATGGCATGTGTGCAAAACGGTCCGCACACGCATAATTGGAAATTGAAAGGCGTAATTCGTGCTAAAGAATATCATTCTCACCGGCTTTCTGATGGTGCCGCTGGCCGCATGTGCAACTTGGGAAACAAGCAATATCGACAACAATCCGCCTGAGGCCGCCGTCGCCGCGATCACCCCGGGCGAAGTCCATCTGACCAGCGCCGCTTTTGACCCGGCCACACAGACAAAGATCTCGGATCTAAAAGTTTCGGTCAACAAGACAACGGCCTTCCATCCGGAGCCGACCGTTGAGCATGTGGAACAGAAGCTGCGCGAGGAAGCGGCAAAGATTGGTGCGGATACCGTTGTCGATACCAAGATTACCGGTGTGAAGGTCACACCCTTCAGCTGGGGCACCCGAGTTGGAACCGGAACCGCTGTTCGTGTCCAATAGAGGCTACGGAAATCCGGTCAATTCGACAGCTTGACCAAGCATTGCCCGGACCATGCCAAACCCGTAAAAGACGCCGCTCGGCGTCTTTTTTTCCGGCGCAATACCCTCAACCCGATCCCGGACCGCCGTTCGACCGGACCAGGGCGGATGTTGGGCAATTCCGACAACGTTCCCGACGCCCAGACAAGCAGCATGGTCAATGCCCGTCAGTTGGGGCATAACCGCCATAAACGCACAGGACATCAAGGCCCCATGACACAGATCATTCATTCGCTTTCCGAAATTTCCGACCGGTACAAGGCTCTGTTCGTCGATCTGTGGGGTTGTGTTCACAATGGCATCACCGCCTTTCCCGAAGCGGTCGCGGCGCTGAAGGATTTCCGCGCCGCGGGCGGCAAGGTGGTTCTGGTGACCAATTCGCCAAAACCCCGGGCCGGTGTCGCGGTACAGTTGGGGCATTTCAACGTGCCGGACGACTGCTATGACACCATCGCCACCAGCGGCGACTCGGCGCGGTCGGCAATGTTTCTGGGGGCGGTCGGTCACAAGGTCTATTTCATGGGGGAATGGCAGCGCGACGAGGGGTTTTTTGAGCCGCTGAAGCTGTTGGACCATCCCATTCACATCGACCGGGTCCCGCTGGACGAGGCCGAAGGCATCGTCTGCTGTGGCCCGTTCGATCCTATGGCAGATCCGGACGTGAACCGCCCCGATTTCCTTTTTGCCAAGCAGAAGGGGCTCAAGTTGCTCTGCGCCAACCCCGATATCGTCGTCGACCGGGGCGAGGTGCGCGAATGGTGCGCGGGCGCTTTGGCGCGGCTTTACACCGAGATGGGCGGCGAGAGCCTCTATTTCGGCAAACCTCACCCGCCAATCTATGATCTGGCCCGCCGCAGGCTGGCAGCGTTGGGCACCGATATCCCCGATTCCGACATTCTTGCTATCGGTGACGGCCCCGCCACCGACATCGCCGGCGCAATGGGTGAAGGCATCGATTCCCTGTTCATCACGGGCGGTCTGGCTGCATCCGAGACAAAAACATCGGTCCACCCTCATCATGAATCTCTAATGGACTATATAAAAAGGGAAAAAATGGAACCGACCTATTCAATCGGACGTTTGCGCTAGCGGAATTAGGGGTTGATTTTCTGCGACTGCGAAGTAATAAAGTTGCTCATCACCGGTCGGAAGTAACGTTTTGTTGCCCGACCATGGCATTGAGAGGGCGACATGTTGGACAATCTTCCGCGCGGAACCATCTGCATCGAGGACATCGAAATGGGCATGACCCGTCACCTGCGCAAAGTGGTGACGGACGAGGATATCGAGATGTTCGCCCAGGTTTCGACCGACCGCAATCCGGTGCATCTGGACGACGACTATGCCCGGGACACGATCTTTGAAGGCCGTATTGCGCATGGCATGCTGACCGCCGGGCTGATCTCGGCGGTGATCGGCGAGCAGTTGCCCGGCCACGGCACCGTTTACATGGGCCAGACCCTGAAATTCCTGGCCCCCGTCCGCCCCGGCGACATGGTCTATGCCGAGGTCAAGGTAGTCGATATCGATATCTCAAAGCGCCGGGTCAAGCTGGACTGTCACTGTGCCGTTGACGGCAAGAAGGTGCTGGTTGGCGAGGCCATGGTTCTGGCCCCCTCGCGCAAATTCGACTGATCCCGGAACTTGGCCAAAACCTGCAAGTAAGTTACACTTTTCCCGTCGACAATGCCGGCGGGAGGAGAGATGCAGCGTAGGCTAGCCACGATACTGGTCGGCGACATCGTTGGCTCCACCCGCCAGATGGAGCAGGACGAAGAGCGGGCCATTCGCAGTTTTTCGGATCGGCTTGCGGTGGTTTCCGAGACCGTAAACAAGCATGACGGGCGGGTTTTCAACCAGGCCGGCGATGCGGTCCTGGCCGAATTCCAGAGCCCGGTGAACGCGTTGCGGGCCGCGATGGCTGCGCGCGGAGCGATTAACGCGGCACAAAAATCGACCGTGTCGGACATGCGGTTTGGCCTGCATCTGGCGGATGTGGTGGACGTGGACGGAGACCTGCGCGGCGATGGCGTCAATATCGCGGCGCGCATTCAATCGGCGGCCGATCCGGGCGCAATTGACACCAGCCAGAGCCTGTTCGATCAGGTTCGCCGCAACTCGCCCTGTGTCTTCGACGATATCGGCGAGCGTCGGTTCAAGGGTATTTCAGAACCGATTCACGTGTTTCGCGTCCGGGAAGAAATCGTGCGTTTCCGGGGTCGGGCCAGCGAGCAGTTCAAGTTGGATGTGCACGCCAAACGCCCACATTCGATTGCGGTTCTGCCCCTGCTCTCGGCAAGTTCCGCCGATACCGACCAAAATACGCTTGCCGACGGGCTGACCGAGGATCTGATCCTGGACCTTGGTCGGATGAAACAGTTGTTCGTGGTATCGGCCACCGCCTCGATGGGTCTGTCCAATCGCGATCCTGTCGCGGCGGGCAATCTGTTGGGGGTCCGCTTCATTTTGACCGGCTCCATCCGGTCTTTGGGCTCGAAACTGCGGCTGAACCTCAATCTTGTCGAAACGGAGAACGGACAGGTTCTTTGGACCGACCGCATCCAACGCCCGTTCGATGAATTCGTCGACATGATGGAAGAGATCACCGCCCGTGTAACCGCAACAGTGACAGGGCGCGTTCTGGAAGCCGACACCCAAACCGCCCGCCAACGCCCGGCGAGTTCTTTGACGGCCTACGAATATTACCTGCGCGGGCTGGACTATCACCGCAGAGGGGGCGTCACCGATCAGAACGTTCACAAGGCCTTGCACTGGTTTGAAAAGGCGATCGAGACCGATCCGAACTTTGCCAAGGCTCAGGCCATGTGGGTGTGTTCGGCATCCGGACTGCCCGATTACGACTGGGGCGACGGGAGGCGGCGCACCGAACGGGCCTTGCAACTTGACCCAAACGACCCCGAGGCCAACCGCATCATGGGTTCGATCCTGATGCTGGAATACAAATTCGATGCCTCGCGCACCTATCACCGCAAGGCGATCGAGCTTGCTCCAAATGACGCGTATATCATTGGCCGGTGCGCGGCGTTTCATAACTTCGCAGGTGAACCGGAAACCGCCTTGTCGCTGCTGGACCGCGCCGGAGCACTCGATCCGTTCCTGCCTGCGTGGATCACCGAGGAAAGGATCGCGGCCCTTTATCATCTGCAAAGATACGACGACGTTCTGAGTGCCGCGCGCGACCTGCCCTTTCAGACGCGACGAAGCTTGTTGTACAAGGCCGCCTCGCGGGTCGCGTTGGGCGACACCCGGCAAGCCGTTGCAAACGTGGCCGACGCGTTGGGCCGTGATGCAGATCTGACTGTCGAATTCGTTCGCTTCAACGAATGCTACCAGAACCGCAGCATCGCGAAGACGCTGATAGACCGATTGCTGCAGGCGGGGCTGCCGAAATAGATCAGCGAATGATCCGGGCGCAAACCGGATTGCTATTTCTTGCGCGGCTTCGAGCGCCCTTTCAGAACCCCTGATTCAAGGATGATCTCGGAAACAAGGTGCTCACGGCGATAGGCCATCACGTGAACGCCCGACACGCCTGCGATTTCCTTGATCTGCTGAATCAGTTCGACACAGATTTTCTTGCCTTCTTCCGCCGGTTTGTCGGCCTTTTCCATCCGGTCGATGATGTCGTCGGGAATGTGGATGCCCGGCACGTTCGACCGCATCCAGCGCGCCGCCTTGGCCGAGGCCATCGGCCCCACCCCGGCGATGATGTAGACTTTTTTGTCCAGCCCTTCGTCGCGCACCCGCGACATGAATTTCTCGAACAGCGGGATGTCGTAGATATAGTTGGTCTGAATATACTCGGCCCCCGCCTCGACTTTTTTGGCCAGCCGGTTCGGGCGCCAGTCATAGGGCGGAATGCAGGGGTTTTCAGCAGCCCCCAGAAACAACTGCGGCGGCCGCGTGATCTTGCGGCCGGACAGGAACTTGCCCTGATCCCGCATGGTCCGGATCGTGCGCAACAGCGTCAGCGAGTCGAAATCGAACACCGGTTTCGCCCCCGGCTGATCGCCGGTACCGACGCCATCCCCGGTCAGGCACAGCACGTTGCTGACGCCCAGCGCCGCCGCGCCCAGCACGTCGCCCTGAATGGCGATGCGGTTCCGGTCGCGGCAGGAGATCTGATAGACCGGCGAATAGCCCGCGCGCGTCAGCAACGCACAAATACCGATCGAAGACATATGGCAGTTCGCGCCCGACGCATCGGTTGCGTTGATCGCGTCCGCCACCTCACCCAGCGGTTGGGCGGCCTGAAACACATCTTCGGGATCGGCGCTGTCAGGCGGGTTCAGCTCTGCCGTCACCGCGAAGCGGCCAGATCGCAAAACCCGTTCCAACCGGCTGTGCGAGACATATCCCTCGGGCACGGGAACATAGCCCGAAGGCTCCACATCCTTGCTGGATGGTGCGCTCATGTTCTGCCTCCCTGATGCGTCGTGGCGCGTGGTGGTTCCTCGGCCAGCGGCGCCGAGGACGGCTCGTTCCTGCGCGCCTCGGGAAAGGCCTGCGCCAGCGTCTGGCGCGCGGCATCGCGCGCCTCGCGCCGTTTGGAGGCAATCTCGCGGCTGACCCGCAACCACGACGACGACCCCTTCAGCGTGTGTTCGACCGGCGGCAGCACCTGCTTGATCTTTTCCGGGCCTTCTCGCATCCGGCTCGACCCGTCCCAGGCCAGCGCCCAGACGCATTTCATATCGGGCTTCACCTCGCAGAACGCGCCCGGCCTCACCCCGCCGCAAGGACCGTTGCGCAATTGCTTGGGGCAGTTCATCGGGCACGACATGCCGGTCGAGGACAACACGCATTGCCCACACATCTTGCAATCGAACAGCAGGGTCTTGACGCCTTTTTCGACCAGTGCAATCGGGCGTTCGACGCGGTTATAGCCGATCTTGGCAAAGACCGGATCAAGCGCCACCATCCCTTGCTCGACGCGCTTGTAGACCCACTCGAAAAACCGAGCGTGGCGAATGGCGAATAGGCGCATTCTGTACATGAGGCACGACCTCAGGGTATGCCCGCGATCTTAAGGGACCGGAACCGAATACCTTTTTCCGACGGGCGGTTACATCAACCGGAGTTCCACTTTACACTTCGTCTTTTTGGCGGATCAAGAAATAGATTGGGCAATGCAAACCTGTCGCACAGCGACAGACAGCGTGGATGTCAAATCAGCCCGCCGGCCTTGGGCACACTTGTGACCCCGGCAATTCGTGAACTGGTGCTTGAACAAGGTCCGTTGTCAAGCTACGCAGGCGCCCATGCGGATCATTCGGGATTACCAGTTCGTCGAAGATCAGGATCGCGGCGCCAGCGTCGCGATTGGCAATTTCGATGGCGTCCATATCGGCCACCGGTCGGTGATCGAACTGGCCCGCGATGCCGCCCCCGACGCCCCCTTGGGCGTACTGACCTTCGAGCCGCACCCGCGCGAGTTCTTTGCCCCCGACAGCCCGCCTTTCCGGCTGATGCGCGGCAACACCCGCGCGCACCGGCTGGAAAAACTGGGGGTCAAAAAGCTTTATGAACTGCCCTTCAACGCCGCGCTTGCCGGGCTGACACCAGAAGGTTTTGCAAGAGGCGTCATCTGCGACGGTCTGGGTTTGGCGCATGTCGTTGTCGGGGCGGATTTCTGTTTTGGCAAGGGCCGCAGCGGTAACGCCGAAGACATGGCGCGGTTTGGCCACGAAATGGGGTTTGGCGTAACGATCGCCCCCCTGATGGAACGGTCCGACAACGTCGTTTCATCCACTGCGATCCGTACTGCGCTGACCGAAGGCCGGCCGCGCGATGCCGCCACGATGCTGGGCCACTGGCACCGGATCGAGGGCGAAGTCATTGGCGGCGAACAGCGCGGACGCGAATTGGGCTTTCCCACTGCCAACATGTCGATCGAGGGGCTGCACCAGCCGAAATTCGGTGTCTACGCGGTGCTGGTCGATGTTCTGGACGGACCGCATCAGGGCAGCTATCACGGCGCCGCCTCGGTCGGCACCCGACCGATGTTCCGGGGCGAGCAGCCCAATATCGAAACCTTCCTGTTCGATTTCTCAGGCGATCTTTACGGCGCGACACTCTCGGTCGGGTTGGTCGAGTATCTGCGCCCCGAGATGACATTTGACGGGCTCGACGCGCTGGTCGCACAGATGGGTGCCGACTGTGCGAAAGCACGCGAGATTCTGGTGGCGGTATGAGCAAGGACCCCATCGACCGCACCGGGCTTGCCCCGCGTTTCTGGGAGCGCAAGCCGCTGCGCAAGATGAACCCGCAGGAATGGGAAGCGCTGTGCGACGGGTGCGGCAAATGCTGCCTGAACAAGCTGGAAGACGAGGACAGCGGCGAGGTGGCCCTGACCTGTGTCGCCTGCCGTCTGCTGGATGACGAAACCTGCCGCTGCACCCAATACGACATCCGCCACCAGTTTGTGCCGGAATGCATCGTGATGCGCCCCGACAATATCGACACCCACGCCTATTGGTTGCCGCAAACATGCGCCTATCGCCTGTTATGGGAGGGCAAGCCGCTTTGCGACTGGCACCCGCTGATCTCTGGCACACCCGAAAGCGTGCATGCGGCGGGTATTTCGGTACGTCACAAGACCGTTTCGGAATTCGAAACCCCCGAAGAAGAGTGGGAAGACCACATAATCGAGGAACCGATCTGATGTTTTTTGCCTCTGACAATTCCGGCCCCGCTCACCCCGAGGTTCTGCAAGCGCTGACCGAGGCCAATCAGGGCTATGCCATGGCCTATGGCGCCGACGCCCTGATGAACGAGGTGCGCGATAACATCCGCGGCATATTCGAGGCCCCCGGCGCGGCGGTCTATCTGGTGGCAACCGGCACGGCGGCCAACTCGCTGGCCCTGGCCACACTGTCAAACCCGTGGGAAACCGTGTTCTGCTCGCCCGTCGCCCATATCCACGAAGACGAGTGCAACGCACCCGAATTCTACAGCGGCGCCAAGCTGACCCTGGTTCCCGGTGGTGACAAGATGACCCCCGAGGCGCTGCGCGGAGCGATTGCGGGCGAAGAAACCCGTGGCGTGCATGGGCCACAGCGCGGGCCGGTGTCGATCACCCAGGTGACCGAGCGCGGCTCGGTCTATTCGCTGGGCGAGTTGCAGGCGCTCTGCGCCGTGGCAAAGGGCTATGGGTTGCCGGTGCACTTGGACGGCGCCCGTTTTGCCAATGCGCTGGTGGCGCTGAACTGTTCGCCCGCCGAGATGACATGGAGGGCCGGCGTCGACGCTGTCAGCTTTGGCGGCACCAAGAACGGCTGCATGGGGGTCGAGGCCGTCATCTTCTTTGACGAAAGCAAGGCCTGGGAATTCGAGCTGCGCCGCAAACGCGGGGCGCACCTGTTTTCCAAGCACCGCTATCTGTCGGCCCAGATGGCGGCCTATCTCAAGGATGACCTGTGGCTGAAATCAGCGCGTCAGGCCAATGCCAACTGCGCCCGGCTGTCCGATGGCCTGCGCAAGGCGGGGGCCGCCTTCCTGCATGAACCACAGGCCAACATCATCTTCGCCAGCTTCCCCCGCAGCACCCACAAGCGCCTGCACGACGCGGGTGCGGTCTATCACCTGTGGGGGGCGGAGCTTGAAGGCGACGACGATACCGAGGCCCTGGCCTGCCGCCTGGTCTGCGACTGGTCGATCGGCACCGCGCAGATCGACCAGTTCCTGACGCTGCTCACCTGATCAGACACGCGCCCAGAACCCAGCGATCCGATCCGCCGTCTCGCGGGGGTGCGAGATCGGCGCCATGTGCCCTGCTCCGTCGATCACGTCGCTGACCGCGTCGGGAAGACGGCGCGCCAATCCTTCGTTGATCGCGGCGATTACCGGGTGGGTCAATGACCCGCGTAACAACAGGACCGACATCGACGCCCGGTCCAGAACGCCCGGTTTCAGCAACCCCGCGCGATCGTTGAACAACGTGTCATCCACCGTCGGCACCACGTGAATGCCTCGGATCATCGCCGCCCGCGTACTGTCCGGCAATTGTGGCCAGCGCGGGCTGTCCTCGGTGCTCCACATCCGGTTGAACAACCGTGCCGCCAGCGCCTCGTCCCCTGCCGCCAGTGCCTCCAGATAGGGTCCGGCATCCTCGGCATGCTGTTCGATCAACCCCGGCGCATCCCTGACGGCAACCGCAAAGAACACCGGCTCGATCAACACCACGCTGCGCACCAGATCCGGGCGTTCGACCGCCAGGCGCAACGCGACCGTCGCCCCGAAGGAATGACCAATTAGATCCATCGGTTCGCTCAGTTGGGTCTCGGCGATCTCGACGATCCGGTCCTGGAAATCACCCACCTCGTCCCAATCCGGGCTGCGACCATGCGACAGCATGTCGGGCGCGGTAAAAGTTGCCTGCCCTCCCAGGCACTCTGCCAGCCCCCGCCACGCGCCGGAATGGGCGATGGTGCAGTGCAGCGCCAGCACCCGGCGCGCACCGTGCCCCAGCACGCGCACATGGAAAGGCTGCTGCAACGCGGCGTGATCCCTCACGCCTTCATCTCCGCCAGGTGGGCGTCAAGATCGTCCAGCCGGTCCTGACCCCAGAACCGCTGCCCGTCGGACGTGATATAGAACGGCGCGCCGAACACCCCGCGATCGACCGCCTCTTCCAGATTGGCGGCATAGGTCTCGGCCCCGACCAGCAATCCGCTATCCGCCAGCCCCGGATCGAACCCGGCCTGTTCCAGGCACTCGCGGATCACCTCGTCCTGAGCGATATCCTTCTGCCCGGCCCAGCAGGCCCGCAAGATGGAATGGCACAGTTTTCCAATGTCGCCCGCCCCATCCTTGGCCGCCGCGATAATCGCGTAGGAAGACGGTGCCGCATTGGTCGGCCAATGTGCGGGCTGCAGGTTGAACTCCATCCCCAGCTTCCTTGCCTGCCGCACCAGTTCCTGCGCCCGGTACTCGATCCGCGATTTATGCCGGTCTTTGGGCGGCGTTCCCCCGGTTCGGCCAAAAAGCGCAATGATGTCGACCGGCTTGTAGGCGATTGTCGCGCCGTGCCTGGCCGCGACCTCCTCCAACCGCTGCCCCGCCAGATAGCTGTAGGGCGACAGTGTCGCAAAAAAGTAGTCGATATCGGCCATGTTCACTTTCTCCGCTGCTGAACCTTTGCGGGACGGTAAGCCCATGTTAAGCGGTGTCAACATCACGAATCTGTCACATAACCTGCCGCTGCCCCGGGAATCACAGAACAATGCCGACACTCAACGAACCCAAGCTCATCTCTGGGAACGCCAACCTTCCACTTGCCAATGCCATTGCCCGCCGGATGAGCCTGTATCGCGGCGTCGATCAGGAACTGGTCGACGCACGGGTGGAGCGGTTCAACGACGGTGAGATCTTCGTCGAAGTGTTCGAAAACGTCCGCGGCGAGGATATGTTCATCATCCAGCCGACCTCGAATCCGGCCAATGACAACCTGATGGAACTGCTGATCATCGCCGATGCGCTGCGCCGGTCGTCGGCGGCGCGGATCACCGCCGTGATCCCCTATTTCGGCTATGCCCGCCAGGACCGTCGCACCAAGGCACGCACCCCGATCTCGTCCAAGCTGGTCGCCAACATGATCACCGGCGCCGGGATCGAGCGGGTCCTGACCATGGACCTGCACGCGGCCCAGATCCAGGGCTTCTTCGATATCCCCGTCGACAACCTCTATGCCTCGCCGATCTTCGCGCTCGACGTCAAGCACCAGTTCAAGGACCACATGTCCGATCTGATGGTGGTTTCTCCGGATGTGGGCGGCGTTGCCCGCGCGCGCGAACTGGCCAAACGCATTAATGCACCGCTTTCGATCGTCGACAAGCGCCGCGAAAAACCGGGCGAGATAGCCGAGATGACCGTGATCGGCGACGTCAAGGACAAGATCTGCCTGATCGTGGACGACATCTGTGACACCGCCGGAACGCTTTGCAAGGCCGCCCAGGTGCTGCTCGACAACGGCGCCAAGGAGGTTCACTCCTATATCACTCACGGCGTCATGAGCGGCCCCGCCGTTGAACGGGTGACGAATTCGGTGATGAAATCGCTGGTTATCACCGACTCGATTCAGCCCACCGATGCGATCCTCAGCGCGCCCAACATCCGCGTCGTTCCAACCGCGCCATTGCTGACCCAGGCCATCCTGAACATCTGGAACGGCACCAGCGTTTCCTCGCTCTTCGAAGACAAAACCCTGATCCCGATCTACGAGTCGCTTTATCGCGCCGCGTAGCTCAATCGTGCGCCTCCGGCGCGCTCGATTTGATTTTGTTTTGAGGGACGCTTTCCCTCAAACTCACTGGGCTACTTCAAACCAGAAAGAAGCATATACGAGGCTCTGGTTCTTTCTGGTTTGAAATACCCCGGGGTGAATTGCCCGCAGGGCAAGAGGGGCAGCGCCGCTAGGAAATGTCCCAGTCATCCTCGTTGCGAACTTCGCCTATTGCCATCCAGGAGACACGGATACGCGCAATGCGCGTGTCGGACCATGTCCGGAACACCGCCTCGAACCCTTCATTGCTGACGTTCTCGGGCGTCAGCTCGGCGCGCAGGGCCGAGGAATTGTCGACATCCCACAAGGACACATTCATCTGAACGGCTGGAGCGGAGCGGAAAGCTGTCCTGAACCGGACCGTCCGCCTGCGTTCACGTGGACCGGTTCCGGTCCACATCGCGCCGCCATTCTCAAATTCCGAGAACAGCACCGCTTCGCCTTGGTCAATACCGACGGGGTGCGAACAAAAATTCATCATCAAACTATCACAACCGTTGACTCACCTGCACCGTAGGGCAACGCCCTGAACAAGTCATGCAAAATGAATACGGCCCCGTTGTGACGGGGCCGTGCCGAAAATCGTGAAGATTCTTGACTTACAGGCTCATATGAGTTCCCAGCGCCTCCATGTCGGCCAGCAGCTTGGCTGCATCGTCGACGATGGTATGGTCGCCCTGTTCCTTTGCCGCCTCGTGCGAGGCGCGGGCCTCGGCGATCAGCTCGTCCAGATGCGCGCGGGTCACTTCGGTCACCGGAATGGCCTTTTCGGCCAGCACCGACAAACCGTCGCTGTTGATCTGGGCAAACCCGCCGGTGACCAGGTATTCACTGGCCCCTTCGGGCGCCTCAACCTTCAGCAGACCGGGGCGCAGCGTGGTGATGGTGGGGGCGTGATCGGGCATCGCCGTCATGTCCCCGTCCGCGCCGGGAATCTGGACCGCGCTGGCCTGGAGCGAAGCGAGGCTCCGCTCCGGGCTGACGAGGTCGAATTGCATCGTGTTTGCCATCAGGGATACTCCTTAGGCAGCCGCTGCGGCCATACGCTCGGCTTTGGCGATCACTTCATCGATGCCGCCGACCATCAGGAAGGCCGCCTCGGGCAGGTGGTCGAACTCACCGGCCACAACGCGCTTGAACGAGTCGATGGTGACATCCAGCGGAACCTGAACGCCGGGCGAGCCGGTAAAGACCTGTGCCACGTCGAAGGGTTGCGACAGGAAGCGCTCGATCTTACGGGCGCGGGCCACCGCCAGCTTGTCCTCTTCCGACAGTTCGTCCATGCCGAGGATGGCGATGATGTCCTGCAGCGACTTGTAGCGCTGGAGGATCTGCTGAACGTCGGTCGCAACCTTGTAATGCTCTTCACCGACGATGGCCGGGTCCAGCAGGCGCGAGGTCGAGTCGAGCGGGTCCACGGCCGGGTAGATACCCTTTTCCGAGATCGCACGGTTGAGAACGGTGGTCGCGTCGAGGTGCGCAAACGAGGTTGCCGGCGCGGGGTCGGTCAAGTCGTCCGCAGGCACGTAGATCGCCTGCACCGAAGTGATCGATCCGGCCTTTGTCGAGGTGATGCGTTCCTGAAGCGCGCCCATGTCGGTGGCCAGCGTCGGCTGGTAGCCCACAGCGGACGGGATACGACCCAGCAGAGCCGACACCTCGGAACCCGCCTGTGTGAAGCGGAAGATGTTGTCGACGAAGAACAGAACGTCAGTGCCCGACTGGTCGCGGAACTGCTCGGCCAGAGTCAGGCCGGTCAGGGCCACACGCGCACGCGCTCCCGGAGGCTCGTTCATCTGACCGTAAACCAGGGCCACCTGGCTTTCCGACAAGTTGTCCGGCTTGATCACGTTCGATTCGATCATCTCGTGGTAGAGGTCGTTGCCTTCACGGGTCCGTTCACCAACACCCGCAAACACCGAGAAGCCCGAGTGCACTTTTGCGATGTTGTTGATCAGTTCCATGATCAGAACGGTCTTGCCCACACCGGCGCCGCCGAACAGGCCGATCTTGCCGCCTTTGGCGTAGGGGGCCAGCAGGTCGACCACCTTGATGCCCGTGACCAGAACTTCCGACTCGGTCGACTGCTCGTCGAATTCGGGGGCATTCTGGTGGATGGCGCGGGTTTCGGTGGTTTCGACCGGGCCTTTTTCGTCGATCGGTTCACCGACAACGTTCAGGATGCGGCCCAGGGTGGCATTGCCCACCGGCACCGAGATCGGTGCGCCGGTGTCGGTCACCGGGGCGCCGCGAACCAGACCTTCGGTCGCGTCCATCGCGATGGTGCGGACAGTGTTTTCGCCAAGGTGCTGCGACACTTCGAGCACCAGGCGCTTGCCGTTGTTTTCGGTTTCCAGCGCGTTCAGAATTTCAGGCAGCGCGTCATCGAACTGGACGTCAACGACGGCCCCGATGATCTGAGTGACTTTGCCTTTTGCATTCGCCATGTTTCGTCTCCGGTATGTCTCTACAGCGCTTCGGCGCCGGAAATGATTTCAATCAGCTCGTTGGTGATGACGGCCTGACGCGAACGGTTGAACTGGATCGTCAGCTTGTCGATCATCTCACCCGCGTTGCGTGTCGCGTTGTCCATTGCGGACATCCGTGCACCCTGTTCCGAGGCTCCGTTTTCGAGCAGAGCCGAGAAGATCGCGGTTGCGACCCCCTTGGGTAGCAGGTCGGCCAGAATGGCCTCTTCGCTGGGCTCGTAATCGAAGACCGCGCCACTGTCATCGCTCCCGGTCTCTTCGAACGAAGCCGGGATGATCTGGTGCGCGGTCGGGATCTGGGTCACGACGTTCTGGAACTTCGCATAGAAGATCGTGGCAACGTCGAACTCGTCCGCATCGAAACGGTTCAGGATGTTCTTTGCGACGTCCTGCGCATTGGCATAGCCGATACGCTTGACCTCGCTCAGGTCGATATGTCCAACGAACAGATCGCTGTAATCGCGCTTCAGCGCGTCACGGCCTTTTTTGCCAACGGTCAGGATCTTGACCGTCTTGCCCTTGAGCCGCAGCTCGTCCGCCTTGGCGCGCGCGAGCTTTGCGATGTTCGAGTTGAAGCCGCCGCAGAGACCGCGTTCGGCTGTCATGACAACCAGCAGATGGACATCGTCGCTGCCCGTACCACGGAGCAGCTTGGGGGCGCTGTCGCTGCCCCCGACCGAAGCCGCCAGCCCCGCCATCACAGTATTGAACTGTTCGGCATATGGGCGGGCGCTTTCGGCAGCGTCCTGGGCGCGGCGCAGTTTTGCAGCCGCGACCATCTGCATGGCCTTGGTGATCTTGCGGGTCGATTTGACCGACTCGATCCTGTTTTTAAGGTCCTTCAGACTTGGCATTGCCGCATCTCCTTAAGCGAAGGTTGCGGCGTATTCGTCCAGCGCAGCCTTGATCTTGTCGGCAGCATCGCCCTTGACCTTGGGATCTTCGTCGGTGATCCACTTCAGCAAGTCGGCATGCTTGCCGCGCAGGTGCGCCAGCAGACCGGCCTCGTAACGGCCCACGTCGGTCACCTTGATCTTGTCGAGATAGCCGTTGGTGCCGGCGAAGATGACGCAGACGATTTCCGCGTTGGTCAGCGGCGAGTACTGCGGCTGTTTCATCAGCTCGGTCAGACGCGCACCACGGTTCAGCAGCTGCTGGGTTGCGGCGTCGAGGTCGGAACCGAACTGCGCAAATGCCGCCATTTCACGGTACTGAGCCAGTTCCAGTTTAACCGGGCCTGCGACCGACTTCATCGCGTTGGTCTGGGCCGAGGAACCCACACGCGAAACCGACAGACCGGTGTTCACTGCGGGGCGGATGCCCTGATAGAACAGTTCGGTTTCCAGGAAGATCTGACCGTCGGTGATCGAGATCACGTTGGTCGGAATAAACGCCGACACGTCGCCGCCCTGGGTTTCGATGACGGGCAGAGCGGTCAGCGAACCGGAGCCGAAGTCCTCGTTCAGCTTCGCCGAACGCTCCAGCAGACGGGAGTGCAGGTAGAAAACGTCGCCCGGATAGGCTTCACGTCCCGGCGGACGGCGCAGCAGCAGCGACATCTGGCGATAGGCAACGGCCTGTTTCGACAGGTCATCATAGATGATCAGCGCGTGACGGCCATTGTCACGGAAGAATTCGGCCATCGCGGTTGCGGCATAGGGTGCCAGGAACTGCATCGGCGCCGGGTCGGACGCGGTTGCCGCCACGACGATCGAGTATTCGATGGCGCCGGATTCTTCCAGTTTCTTCACCAGCTGCGCAACGGTCGAACGCTTTTGACCGATGGCGACATAGATGCAGTACAGCTTCTTGGACTCGTCGTCGCCAGCCGCGTCGTTATAGACCTTCTGGTTCAGGATGGTGTCCAGGGCCACGGCGGTCTTGCCGGTCTGACGGTCTCCAATGATCAGCTCACGCTGGCCGCGACCGATCGGGATCATCGCGTCCACCGACTTCAGGCCGGTTGCCATCGGTTCGTGCACCGATTTGCGCGGGATGATGCCGGGGGCCTTGACGTCTGCAACACCGCGCTTGGTGGCGTTGATCGGGCCCTTGCCGTCCAGCGGGTTGCCCAGACCGTCCACGACGCGGCCCAGCAGTTCGTCACCGATAGGAACGTCCACGATGGCGTTGGTGCGCTTGACAGTGTCACCTTCTTTGATGTCACGGTCGGAACCGAAGATAACGACACCGACGTTGTCGCTCTCCAGGTTCAGCGCCATACCCATGATGCCGCCGGGGAATTCGACCATCTCACCGGCTTGAACGTTGTCCAGACCGTATACACGGGCAATCCCGTCACCGACGCTTAGCACGCGGCCGATTTCGGCCACTTCTGCTTCCTGACCAAAATTCTTGATCTGGTCCTTCAGGATTGCAGAAATTTCTGCAGCTTGGATTCCCATTTATCCGACCTCTTTCATTGCATTCTGTAGGGAGTTGAGCCTGGAGCGGATCGAACTGTCGATCATTTTCGAGCCCACTTTAACGACAAGACCGCCGATGAGCTTCTCATCAACGGTCGCATTGATTGTCACGGTCTTGCCCACATTCGCGCTCAGCGTCTTGGCAAGCTTGTCCATCTGGGTCTTGGTCAGCGCCTTGGCGGATGCCACCTCGGCGGTAACCTCGCCGCGCTCGTCGGCCAGCATCTCGCGCAGCCCCTTGACCAGTTGCGGCACGACGAACAGGCGGCGCTTCTGCGCCATCAGGCCCAGCGAGTTGCGCAATACGGCACTCAGCCCCATCTTGTCGGCAATCGCGGTGATTGCGGCTTCCTGCTCGGCCCGGGATACCAGCGGAGATGCGATCAGATTGCGCAGATCGGCGCTGTCAGCCAGTGCTGCGGCCAGATCGTTGATGCCGGATTCGAGACCTGCAAGGTCTTTGTTCTCTTTCGCGATCTCGAAAATCGCGGTGGCATAGCGCTCGGCGATGCCTGCGGAAATCGAAGCTGGTTCGGACACGTCCACCCTTCCGATACTTTAGGCCCCGAATTCGCGCTTTGGCACTTACCCCGGGGGCGTGAAGAAACCCCGCCTTGAAGGCAGGGCATCAAAATCACCGGGGATGTAGCAGAGCGTTCCCAACCTCGCAATATAGTATAGCGGTAACGCAGTTATCCACAAAGTGTTTGATTTCAACATGTTAGGAAAACTGCGACCCTTTTGCCCCCCAGATTGGCTTGAAAAATGTTACCAAGTTGCAGGTTTTTGCGATTCCTGTGACGTAATTTCCACAAGAACCGGCGCAATCGACCAAAACCCGCGCCCGCGATCAGGCCGGTTTCAGCAAACCGTCCAAAGCCTTGATCGGGCGTCGCACCGCGTCCTTGGTCACGTTGCCCTTTGGCGGGTGTACCCGCTTGCTGACCTCGACCATCAGAACACCGCCCGCCATGATCGTGGGCAGACGCTGACCGGTCTTTTCGATCAGGCTCGCTGACCGCAACCAGAACCGCCGGTAGGACGGGGGCAGGTACAGCGCCGAGCAATGGCTTTCAGGAAGAAACTGGTGAATCCTGAGCTGCGTTTCCAGCTGCCCCAGCGAATAGGGCCGGCCAAAGCCAAAGGGCGTCTTGTCCGAGCGCGACCAGAACCCGGCCCGGTTCGGGACGATGAACATCGCCTTGCCGCCCGGCCCCAGAACCCGCCAGCATTCCTCCAGCAGATCGTTTGGGCGCTCCGTGGTCTCCAGCCCATGCATGACCACCAGCTTGTCCACCTGCCCGGTATCGACAGGCCACAGCGTTTCTTCGCACAGCACCGACACGTTTGGCATCCCCGCAGGCCACGGCATCACCCCCTGCGGCCCCGGCATCAATCCGATCACCCGCCGCGCATCGGCCAGATAGGGGCGCAACAGCGGAACCGCAAAGCCAAACCCGGCCACGGTCTGCCCCTTCGCCTCGGGCCACAAGTCCAGCAGGCGGCCACGGATCGCGGCCTGCGCCGCACGGCCCAGCGTGCTGCGGTAGTAGAAATTCCTCAGATCCTGCACGTCGAGATGCATTGCGGACACCTGCTCGATCGGCTTAGCTGGGCGCAGTCTAGCAATGAAAGGGCAAAAGGCCATGCCTCTTGAAATCGTCACCATCCCCTGCCTCAGCGACAACTACGCCTTTCTCGCACATGACCGGGTCAGTGGCGAGACGGCGCTGATCGACGCGCCCGAGGCCGCGCCCATCCTTGCGGAACTGTCCGCGCGCGGCTGGACGCTCAGCCATGTGTTGCTGACCCACCACCATTATGACCATGTCGACGGCCTGGCCGAAATCCTCGCCCGCCATCCCGCCCGGGTGATCGGCGCGGCGGCAGATGCGCACCGCCTGCCGCCGCTGGATCAACAGGTGACCGAAGGCGACACCATCACCATCGGTGGCGAGCCGGTGCATGTGATCGACGTGTCGGGTCATACCGTGGGCCACATCGCCTTTCACATGCCGCAAAGTGATGCGGTTTTCACCGCAGACAGCCTGATGGCACTGGGCTGTGGCCGCCTGTTCGAAGGCACCGCGCCCCAGATGTGGGTCTCGCTCAGCAAGCTGGCGGCACTGCCCGACGAAACAATCGTCTGTTCCGGACATGAATATACCCAAGCCAATGGACGGTTCGCCGAAACCATCGAACCCGACAATCCGGCACTGCAACAGCGTATTGCCGATATCGCCCGCGCCCGCACCGCCGGAGAGCCCACCGTGCCCTCGACTCTGGCATTGGAAAAGGCCACCAACCCCTTTCTGCGCGCGGCAGAATCCGGTATTCAGGCCAATCTTGGCATGAGCGGAGCCGCTCCCGCCGATGTCTTTGCTGAAATTCGCGCCAGGAAAGACAGATTTTAGCCACAAAATGCGGTGTTCACGATCACGGTCACAGGAAATGTGACTGTCAAGAGCAAGAAAACCCTTGAAGCCGGGCAATGTTCAACCAAACTCTAATAGTATGAGGACATGGTTGAGCAGGGGGTTCGGCCGCAACTCGCCCCCCCGGTTTCGACCCAAGTAAAGAGGAGCACCCACGTGCCTTCATTCTCGAGCACATTGGAACAAGCCATTCACGCGGCCCTCGCGGCGGCGAATGAAAGGCGACATGAATTTGCAACGCTGGAACATCTGCTTCTGGCGCTGCTGGAAGAACCCGATGCCGTCCGGGTGATGAAGGCATGCAGCGTCAATCTGGACGAGTTGCGCGAAACACTGGTCGAATTCATCGACGAAGACCTCTCGAACCTCGTGACCGATATCGACGGCTCCGAAGCGGTGCCTACCGCCGCATTCCAGCGCGTGATCCAGCGCGCCGCGATCCACGTGCAAAGCTCGGGCCGCAACGAAGTGACTGGCGCCAACGTGCTGGTGGCGATATTTGCCGAGCGCGAAAGCAATGCCGCCTATTTCCTGCAGGAACAGGACATGACCCGCTATGACGCGGTCAATTTCATTGCTCATGGCGTGGCCAAGGACCCGGCCTTTGGCGAAAATCGCCCCGTGACCGGTGCCGAACATTCCGAAGACGAAGCACAGGCAACATCCTCGACCAGCGACGCCGAGCAAAAGGAAAGCGCGCTGGGCAAATACTGCGTCGACCTCAACGCCAAGGCCCGCTCCGGCGAAGTCGACCCACTGATCGGACGCGCCGACGAGGTGGAACGTTGCATCCAGGTGCTCTGCCGCCGCCGCAAGAACAATCCGCTGCTCGTAGGCGACCCCGGCGTCGGCAAGACCGCCATCGCCGAAGGCCTGGCGTATAAGATCGTCGAGGGCGAAGCCCCTGACGTTCTGGCGCATACTACCATCTACGCGCTCGACATGGGCGCGCTGTTGGCAGGCACCCGCTATCGCGGCGATTTCGAGGAACGGCTCAAGGCGGTCGTGACCGAACTGGAAGAACATCCCGACGCGGTGCTGTTCATCGACGAGATCCACACCGTGATCGGCGCCGGCGCAACTTCGGGCGGGGCGATGGATGCTTCGAACCTGCTGAAACCCGCCCTGCAGGGTGGCAAGCTGCGCACCATGGGATCGACCACCTACAAGGAATTCCGCCAACATTTCGAAAAGGACCGCGCCCTGTCCCGCCGGTTCCAGAAGATCGACGTGAACGAACCTTCGGTCGAGGACAGCATCAAGATCCTGCGCGGCCTCAAGCCCTATTTCGAAAAGCATCACGACATCAAGTACACCGCCGATGCGATCAAGACGGCGGTGGAGTTGTCGGCCCGCTACATCAATGACCGCAAGCTGCCCGACAAGGCCATCGACGTGATCGACGAGGCCGGCGCGGCGCAACACCTTGTGGCCGAAAGCAAGCGCCGCAAGACCATCGGCGTGAAAGAGATCGAGGCGGTGGTCGCCAAGATTGCCCGCATCCCGCCCAAGAACGTCACCAAGGACGATGCCGAGGTTCTCAAGGATCTCGAAGCCTCGCTCAAGCGCGTGGTGTTTGGTCAGGATCAGGCGATCGAGGCGCTGTCGAGCGCCATCAAACTGGCCCGCGCCGGTTTGCGCGAACCCGAAAAGCCCATCGGAAACTACCTGTTCGCGGGTCCGACCGGTGTCGGCAAGACCGAGGTCGCAAAACAGCTGGCCGATACGCTGGGCGTGGAACTGTTGCGTTTCGACATGTCAGAATACATGGAGAAACACGCGGTCAGCCGTCTGATCGGCGCGCCTCCGGGCTATGTCGGCTTTGATCAGGGCGGTCTTCTGACCGACGGTGTCGACCAGCATCCACATTGCGTGCTGCTGCTGGACGAAATCGAAAAGGCGCACCCGGACGTGTTCAACATCCTGTTGCAGGTGATGGACCACGGCGAGTTGACCGATCACAACGGGCGCACGGTGAATTTCCGCAACGTGGTGCTGATCATGACCTCGAACGCGGGCGCCGCCGAACAGGCCAAATCCGCCATCGGTTTTGGCCGCGACCGTCGCGAGGGCGAGGATACCGCCGCGATCGAACGGATGTTTACGCCCGAATTCCGCAACCGTCTGGATGCGGTGATCTCCTTCGCGCCGCTGCCGAAAGAGGTCATCCTGCAGGTGGTCGAGAAGTTCGTCCTCCAGCTCGAAGCGCAGCTGCTGGATCGCGGCGTGTCAATCGAACTGACACATCAGGCCGCCGAATGGATCGCCGACAAGGGCTATGACGACAAGATGGGCGCCCGCCCGCTGGGCCGCGTGATCCAGGAACACATCAAGAAACCCCTGGCCGAGGAATTGCTGTTCGGCAAGCTCGCCAAGGGCGGTGTGGTCCGTGTGTCGGTCAAGAAAGGCGCGCTTGATCTTCAGATGGTCGGCCCCGGTCAGGCCCGGATTTCGGGTGACAAGCCGCCTCTGCTGACCGCCGATTGATGCGCGCAGCGCTGACCGTATTGGCACTCGCCGCCACTTCGGCGGCGAGTGATCCCGTTCTGCACCTGCCCATTGATTGCACGTTGGGCAAAACCTGCCATATCCAGCAATTTGTCGACCGGGATCCGGGATCGGGCGCGCGCGATTTCAGGTGCGGCACACTCAGCTATGAAGGCCACAAAGGCACCGACTTTGCGTTACCCTCGCTGGCAGCGATGCAGGCAGGCGTCAACGTCAAGGCCGCTGCGGCGGGCACGGTACGCGCCACCCGCGACGGTATGGAAGACCGCCGCTTTAATGCAGCAACTGACGCTGCGGTTGCGGGGCGCGAGTGCGGCAACGGCGTGCTGATTGTGCACGAAGACGGCTGGGAAACCCAGTATTGCCACATGAAACGCGGCTCGATCCGGGTAAAGAGCGGCGACACTGTTCAGCCGGGCGATGTGCTGGGACAGGTCGGGCTCAGCGGTCAGACGGAATTTCCCCACCTGCACCTGTCCGTGCGCCATGATGGTCAGGTCGTGGACCCGTTTGACCCGAAAGATCCGTCGCAATGCGGCGACCCGGCAAAGACCCTCTGGCAGACACCGATCCCCTATCAGCCCGGCGCGTTGATCGCGGTCGGGTTTTCCGACCATGTTCCGACATACGAGGCCATTCAGGCGGGCACCGCTGCACAGGATACGCTGGTCGGCAAGGCCAAGGGGCTGGTTCTGTTTGGCTATGCCTTCGGCGGACTGGCCGGGGATGTCATTCGCCTGACAATTCATGGCCCTGACGGCGAGGTCATCAATCACGAAACCACGCTGGAAAAAAATCAGGCGCAGTTGTTCCGCGCTGCCGGACGCAAGCTTACCGCCGCGCGCTGGCCCGCCGGGCAGTATACCGGCACGGCCGAGTTGCGGCGTAACGGAACGGTTATCAGCAGCAAAAGCATCCAGATCGACATGCCCTGACCGGATTATTTTTCGGTCAGTTTCAGCTCGATCCGGCGGTTCTTGGCCCGTGCTTCCGGGCTGTCCGCCGTATCCACGGGCTGGAACTCTCCGAACCCGTTGGCCGACAGCCTCTGGGGTGGAAGTCCCAGCGCCTCAACCATGAACCGCACCACCGACAGCGCCCGCGCCTGACTGAGTTCCCAGTTGTCCCGATACTGCCCGGTGCCCGACAGCGGCAGGTTATCGGTGTGGCCATCCACCCGGATCACCCAGTTCAGCTCGTCGGGAATATCCTGCGCCACGCTGCGTAGAATATTGGCAACTTTCGAGACCTCGACCTGACCATCGATCGACAGGTCTGCCGAGGCCGGATCGAACAAAACCTCGGACGAGAACACAAATCGGTCACCCTCGATGCGCACGCCTTCCTGATCGCCCAGAACCTCGCGCAACCGGCCAAAGAATTCCGAACGGTACCGCTCCAGATCTTCGGCCTGTGCCACCAACCCCTGGTTCTGCGCCTCCAGCCGCTTGCGCTCGGCTTCTTCCAGCAGGCGGCGTTTGCGTTCTTCCGAGGCGGCACGCGCCAATGCCGCGTTCAGGTCCTGCCCCAGCGTCTGCAACTGCACCTCGGCCGCCGCGTTGCGGTCTTCGTAATCGTCCAGCAAGGCCTGCAACGACCCCAGCTGGTTGCGCAACGCCGACACCTGCTGGTTCAGCAGCGCGGTCTGCCGCTGCGCCTCGGCCGACGCGGCCTGTTCCGCGGCAAGTGCCTGATGCGCCTGCGCCAGCATCGCGGCCCGTTCATTGGCCAGATTGCCCTGGACGCGGGCCGTGTCTTCGGCTTCGCTTTGCGCATTGAGCGCGGCATTCAGCCGGGCCTGCACCTCTTCGGCTGTCAGCGACTCGCCCAGTTCAAGTTCCAGTTTCTTTTTTGCGGCCTCGGCAGCAGCCAGCAGGGTCAGGGTATCCTCTGCCTCCTGCCGCTGTTTTTCCAGTGCCAGCGTCATCGCCGTCAGTTCGGCATCGGCATTCTGCAGCCGTTCGCGCAACACCGCCGCCGCCGCAGCCTCGGACAGCTTGTCGGCCTCTTCCTGGCTCAACTGCTGTTGCAAGGCCGCGATCTGTTCGGCGTTTTCCTCGCCCGATTGCTCAAGATCGGCAATCAGCGCCTCAAGCGCCTCGCGTCTTGCGGCCGCCAGCCGGGCCGCCTCGACCTGGGCGTCAACCTCTTCCCGGCTGCGGGCCAGCGCCAGGTTCAGCGCCTCCTGCTCGGACAGCAGATCTGCCCGCTCCGTTTCCAGCGCCCGGATGTCACCCAACGCCCGTTCCTGATCGGCCAGCAACGCCGCTACCTGCGCCTCGAACGCGGTGATCCGGGTCTGCGCCTGATCCAGCGCCGCCGTCTGCCTGTCGCGCTCGGCGGTCAGCGTGCCAATCAGCGCCTGCGCCTGTGACAGATCATCTTCGGTTTCGGTCAATGTGGCGTTCAGCGCCCCAAGCCGCGCCTGCAAACGGCTGGTCTGCCGCTCTTCCAGCCCCAATGCCTCGGCCAGCGCCGCCACCTCGTTCGACAGCGCGCTCAGCTCGTCCTCCTGACCCGAGATCGTTTCGCGCAGCACGAATTGCACGACCATGAAGATGGTCAGCACGAATGTCAGCACCATCAAAAGCCCGGTCATCGCATCCACGAAGCCGGGCCAGACCGACCCCTGGAACCGATGTCCGGTGCGGCGCGACAGGGCCATGGCTTAGTCTCCGTCCGGCGTGGCGGTATGCGCCCTGAGCGATCCCCGCGAAATCGACAGCGCCTTGACCACCAGTTCGATATCCTTGCGCAGTTCCAACAGGCTCTCCTGCCGTCCGGCCGAAATCTCTTCGAGAATGCGCAGCAGCTGCACATCCATCGACCGCAGCCGCATCCGGCTCTCGGCATCCAGCCCTTCGCCATCGGCCTTTTCGCGCAGGTGATCCAGCAGCGCCTCCTGACCCAGCGCCACCCGATCCAGCGCCGAGGTCACGCCCTCGGTCTCGGCCTGCCGCTGGTTCATCTCTCCGATCACGTCGACCAGACGCCCCAGCTTGTCGGACACCACCGAATGGCCCTCTTCGTTGGCCTGGAACATGTCCTGCAACGTGTCCATCTGCTGCGACATCGCATCCAGGATCGGCGCCAGCAATGCCAGCTCCGCGCCACCCTCGTCGCCCGAGGCAAACCCAACACGGGTGATCGAGGACAGCCATTCCTCCAGCTCGCGATAGAACCGGTTCTGCCCATGCCCTGCAAATAGCTCCAGAAGTCCCACGATCAACGACCCGGCCAGACCCAGCAGCGACGATCCAAAGGCCACGCCCATGCCGCCCAGCTGCGCCTCAAGCCCGGTCATCAGGCGGTTGAAAACGGTCAGGCCCTCCTCTCCCTCCTGCGGATTGAGGCTGCGGATCGTATCCACCACCGCCGGAACCGTCGTGGCAAGACCAAAGAACGTCCCCAACAGGCCCAGATAGATCAGCAGATTGGTGATATAGCGCGTGATCTCGCGCTCTTCCTCGATCCTCTCGGCCACCGAATCAAGGATCGACCGGGTCGAGGTCGAACTGATCTGGGACCGCGCCCCGCGCGAACGCAGCAGCGACGCCAGCGGAGCCAGCATTTGCGGCGGCGTGCTGCCATCGGTCTCGACGCCGCCCACGAAACCTTCGATCCAGCGCACCGATCCCATCAGCTGGACCACCTGATAGAAACAGGCCAGCACGCCGATGACAAAGACCAACAGGATAAAGCCGTTGAGATAGGGATTGGCCTCGAAAACCGGCATGACCCTTGGCAAGGCCACAAATACCCCAAACCCTGAAAGCCCGATCACGATCAGCATCATGAGGATCTGTCGGAACGGTTGCGAGAATTGAGGTCTCGCTTCGCGGTGTGCCTGCGCCATGCGCCTTGTTCCCGGTTTCTTCTGCTCTTGGCCGAACCTAGCGAATATCCGCCGGTGAAGCCAAGGATTTATGCCATCAGATCGCGAACGCGCTCTGAAAGCCACTCCAGATCCGGATCGCGCAATCCGATCTCGATCAGATGCTCGGTGGTATTGAACAGATACTCGGTGTTCGGCCCCCGCCCACCGACGGCGCGCGCGATGATCTGCGCCTGTTCTTCCAGCGGCATGCCGCCACAATATTGCACGTGATGCGGGTCGATCACATAGGTCACCGCGTTCACCACCTCGCCGCATTCCAGATGCACGTCCAGCATCCGTTCCAGATAGGCAGACGAGATCAGCTCGCGCTCGCGCAACTCGTCCAGGGTGCGCTCCTCGTGACCGGGCTCGACCGCCAGCGCCAGCCCCTTGCAATGGGCCTCACCGACCTCGTCCAGCGCCAGCACCAGACCGGGGTTTTCCTCGGTGCCGCGATGGTGGATCGAAGACATGCAGAACGACCGGGCATAGCCATGCAGCGTCGCAAGCTCGCTGCGCGCCACCGGGAATCCGGGGTTCCACAACAGTGATCCGTATCCGAACACCCACATCGTCATCGCACTGGTCCTCGCCTGTTTGCGCCTATAAACATCAAAATCAGGGCAGGAAAAAGGGCCATTTCATGAACCGGCTGGTTCGCTACTTCATTCTCGCGGCACTGCTTTGGTCAGGCTACTGGTTCATTGCCGGCTACGGCCTGCGCTCGGCCATCTCGGGCTGGTTCGACCAGCGCCAGCAACTGGGATGGCAGGCGGAGTTTTCCGATATCACCACAACCGGCTATCCCGCGCGCCACGTCACGCGCCTGAATAACCCCGCCCTGGCTGATCCGGCCACCGGCACCGCGTGGCGCGCCGACTGGATCGACATCGCCAGCCCTGCTGTCTGGCCCGGCCGCCAAACCCTGCACTTCGCCAACACGCCACAGCGGTTTTCCTATCTCGACCAGACCGCGATCGTCGCGGCGCAACAGTTGCAGGCCGGGCTGCACCTCCAACCCGGCGTCGCACTGGTTCTGGAACGGCTTGCACTGACCTCTGGCCCCTGGTCGATCTCGCAAGAGGGTACGGCGCTGGCAGGCGCCGATCTGACCCTTGTGATGGAACAGACCGACCAGCCTGAAACCTATGCCCTTGCCGCGTCCGCCGACGGCTTTTCACCGGGGCAAGGGTTGCGTTCGCTACTACGCTCGTCCCGCTCGCTGCCGCAGTCCTTCGAAACGCTTGAACTCGACATGCTCACCCGGTTCGACAAACCCTGGGACCGCACCGCATTGGAAGAACGCCGCCCGCAACCGGTCTTTATCGATCTCGCGCTGGCCGAGCTGAAATGGGGCGCGCTGCGCCTTTTCGCGACTGGAGAGCTGGATATCGACGCCCGGGGCATTCCAACCGGCCAGATCGCGATCAAGGCCGAGAACTGGCAGGACATGGTGGCGATGGCCAACGCCTCGGGCGCGCTGCCCGATCAGGCGGTTGATCCGGTAAACCGCGTGCTTGGTCTGCTGGCGGGGCTCAGCGGCAATCCGAATGCGCTGGACGTGGAATTGGGCTTCCGCGACGGCTTTGTCACTCTGGGCCCGGTGCCACTTGGCCCGGCGCCGCGCATTTTCCTGCGCTGAGCGCTTCAGCGACAGTATGGCCCGCTGCGATGGCGCGCTGTGTCCAGATGGAAATGGTCGCGGTGATAGCCGTCGGAACCCGGTCCCAGCACCGTTCCGAACGGCCCGCAGGCATCTTTCCGAATTCTGCGCAACAGCGTCAGCGACTGTCCCCGCTTCCACCCTTCCAGCACGGTCAGCACTTCGCCATCCATCATCTTGAAGGCCGAAATGTCGATGGCCCGTCCCCTGCCGTGTTCCGATATCTTTGCGCCCTTGCGATTGTTCCGGGTCCGGCACGCGTAGTGCGCCGCAACCTTCAGTTCGACCACCGGCCCGCGGCGGCGAAAGGTTGGCTTGACGGAACGTTCCACCCAGGTGTTCAACGCCTCGGCGGTGCCGCAATCCATGATCGCGGGCTGGCTCAGCACCACGCCGGAAACCGATTTGACCTTGACGGCATCCTTGATCCCGCAGCCATTGACCTTGTTGGGTACGTTGCCGATTTTTTCACCCTGAATATCGATGTTCCCGCAGACCGACCCCTTGCGCAGGCGGCGCTTCTTGAAAAATGCCTGCTGCTCGACGGCCTCGGGCCGTTTGTAGGGAAACGGCGATACATCCGGCCCAAGTTTCGGCAGATCAGCAGGCCGCGCGGCCGCCGCCATGACTTGCGGGGAAACCGGGCGCAACACCGGGCGCAAATCGGCCAAATCCACCACGGTCGCGATGGTATCCTGCGCCGCGGCGCTTGCGGCCTCGACCAAGGCGACCTCGGATGCGGTTCGGGATTTGGGGGTCAGTGAACTTTCGGGCGGATTGGCAATCGATACTGTTGCGGCAAGCACAATTGCTCCAAAAACCAGAACTCCGCCCAATCGCCTCATGACTTGGCCTTTCCTCGCCCGAAATCGGGGGCATCCGTATCCTGCCCCGCGTCGATGATTCCTCGTCGTATTGCTCTTGTGTGGGTGAAATAATCGAAAAGATGCTCGCCGTCACCTGTTCTGATCGCCCGCTGAAGCGCAAAGAGTTCCTCGGTGAACCGTCCGAGGATTTCCAGCGTCGCGTCCTTGTTGGTCAGAAACACGTCGCGCCACATGGTCGGATCGGATGCCGCGATCCGGGTGAAATCGCGAAATCCGGCCGCCGAATATTTGATCACCTCGCTATCGGTCACCCGGCGCAGGTCATCCGCAACGCCAACCATCGTATAGGCGATCAGGTGCGGCGCGTGGCTGGTTACCGCCAGCACCAGGTCGTGGTGATCGGCATCCATCTCGTCCACGTTCGACCCCATGCCCTCCCACAGCGCGCGCAGCTTTGCGACCGCCTCCGGCTCCGTTCCCTCGACCGGAACCAGCAGGCACCAGCGGTTGTCGAACAGCTCGGCAAAGCCCGATTCCGGTCCCGAATGCTCGGTCCCGGCCAGCGGGTGGGCTGGTACAAAATGCACACCAGGGGGGATGAAAGGCTGTACAGATTGTACAACATGGCGCTTGACCGAGCCGACATCCGTCACCGTCGCGCCCGGCTTGAGCACCGGCGCGATCTCTTCGGCAACCGGCCCCATCGCACCCACCGGCACGCAAAGTACAACCAGATCAGCCCCCTCGACCGCCTCGCGCGCACTGTCGCAAACCCGGTCACACAAGCCGATCCGCCGTGCGGTGTCACGGGTTTCCGCAGAGCGGGCATAGCCCGTCACCTCACCCGCAAGCCCCGCACGCTTCATCGCCCAGAACATCGACGACGCGATAAGCCCAAGGCCGATCAGCGCCACGCGGTCATAAACCGGGCTCATGCCGCACCCCCTTTGAACGCAGCGACAGCCGCGGCAACGCGACGGCAAGCCGCCTCATCCCCTACGGTGATCCGCAGCGCCTCGGGCAGGTGATAGCCCGCCACCCGGCGCACGATAAGGCCTTGATTTTGCAGGTAGACGTCGCAGGCCTCGGCCTCGGTCCGGCTGCCAAAGCGGGCAAGGATGAAATTCGTGCAGGACGGGTCGGACGGCACCCCGACACCGGCCAATTCATCAGCCAGCCAGGCACGCCATTTGGCGTTCTCTGCCTGACAGAACGCGACATAGGCCCGATCCCGCACCGCAGCCTCCGCCGCCTCAAGAGCCGTCGAAGACAGGTTGAAAGGCTGGCGGACACGGTTGAGCACGTCGATAACTTCGCGCGGGGCATACCCCCAGCCGACCCGCATGCCACCAAGCCCGTAAATCTTTGAAAACGTTCGTGTCATGACGACGTTGCTACGCGCATCGACCACCGAGGTACCGCCATCGAACCCGTCCACGAACTCGGTATAGGCACCATCCAGCACAAGGATCACATGATCCGGCAGGCCATCGGCCAGCCGCGCGACCTCGGCCTCGGGGATCATGGTCGAGGTGGGGTTGCCGGGATTGGTCAGGAACACCACCCGAGTTTTTTCGGAGCAGGCCGCAAGAATCGCATCGACATCCACCCTGCGCTCGCGCTCGGGAACCTGCACAGGAACCGCCCCGGCCATCCGCGCCAGAATGGGATACATGGAAAACCCGTGTTCGGTGTGAATGACCTCGTCACCCACCCCGGCATAGGCCTGTACCACGAACTGCAGCACCTCGTCGGAACCGACACCGCAGATTATCCGGTCCGGGTCCAGCCCGTGCACTTCGCCAACGGCCGCACGCAGACCGGCGTGATCGGTGCTGGGATAGCGATGCAGAGACGCCGCGCTGGCTCGCACCGCTTCGATCGCCAAAGGGCTGGGACCAAACGGGTTTTCGTTCGAGCTGAGCTTGATGACGTCGGTCACGCCGTCGACATGGGATTTGCCGCCCTGGTAAAGGGCGATGTCCATGATGCCGGGTTGTGGTGTGATCTTGTTCATGCAGGGCGCTCCTTGACTGCGCCCCTCATAGCGATGTCACGACCCTGAGAAAAGCCGCAAAACCCTCATGCGGCCTTGAAGCGCGCCGTCGCCGGATCGGCGTTGTAGTACGGAACGTAATCCTCGGTCCGGCGCGACAGCTCGTTGACACTGTCGATGATGAACTGAACCGTCTCCTCGCGCATCAGGTAGGAGAAATTCAGACGGACCCAACCGGGTTTCTTCAACTCTTCACCTGCGGCAAGCGCGGCATGCAGGGCCTCGGAGGCGTCCTTGCCGATCCCCAGAAGGCGATGCGCGTATGGCCCGGCGCAGGCGCAACCGCCACGCGCCTGAATGCCATAGATGTCGCTGAGCATGCGGGTGAACAGCTGCTGATGTACCGGATTGCCTTCCCGATCCCGCACGAGAAAGGAAAAGATCGGCAGCCGGTGCGATTTGTCTACGCCCAGCAGAGTCAGGTGCGGATTGTCCCGCCATCCCTCCAGCGCCATGCGGTTGAACTGCGCCTCGCGCCGGGCAATCTCCGCAGTACCCACGGCATCCTTGACGATGAAAGCAAGAGCTGCGCGAATATCGCCGATCACGTTGGGTGTTCCGGCCTCTTCCCTCGCGGCCAGATCGGTGCTGTAGTCATGGCGCCACGGCGAGACGAAAGACACCGTGCCGCCGCCAGGCCAGCTTGGGCAGGCGCGTTTCACTGCTCCTTTGTTGACGACAAGAACACCGGACGCACCCGGCCCGCCAGGGAACTTGTGCAGCGAGACGACGATGGCGTCCTTGCGGGCATCCTTCGGACCCATATCCATCGGCAGATAGGGGCCGCCGCCGGCGTAATCCCAGATGGCCAGCGCGCCGTGCCGTTTCAGCAGGCGCGTCACCGGATCCGGGTCGGTGATGATCCCCGTCACGTTCGATGCCGCCGAAAATGACCCAACGATCAGGTCGGAATATGCGTGCTCTGCCAGCGCCACTTCCAGCGCCGCCAGATCCGGCCCACCTTCGGGTGCTTCCGGGATTTCGACGACCTTGGCCTTGCTTTCGCGCCACGGAAGTATGTTTGAATGATGCTCATACGGCCCGATGATGACAACCGGCTGGTCAGCCTCCCCTAGTCCGAATAAGCTGACCAGCCGATTGAGCCCCGCGGTGGCGCCCGACCCGGTAAAGATCACCGCGTCCTCTCCCCTTGCGCCAACAACGCGGGCAATCTCGGCGCGCGCGTCGCGGCGCAACCGAGTGATGTAGGACCCGCAAAAGGAGGCTTCGGTATGGCTGTTGGCATAGAATGGCAGAACGTGACCGGCCACAAAGTCTTCGACCTGACGCAGGGCCCGCCCCGAAGCGACGTAATCCGCATAAACCAGCGGGACATCGCCTTGAAGGCCCGGGATCAGGATGCTCTCGCCGATCAGTCCCTCCCGCAGGGTTTCATCCCGAACGGCGGCTTCGATGGTTGCACGAAACATTGAAAGGGTCATTGTTGAAGCTCCTTTAGGCCCTTCCAATGTGATCCAATAGTTGTATGGAAACTTCACCTATTTCTCTTCGTTTAAGTAATTTTTTGTGTCATATGAACGATTATGTCAGGCAAAATAGATCATATTGACCGCCGCCTTCTTATCGAGCTGCAAAAGGATGCATCGCTCTCGCAAAGGGATCTGGCGGATCGCGTGGGGTTGTCACAAAACGCCTGCTGGCGACGGTTGAAGATGCTGAACGAAAGCGGCGTCCTGAAAGGGTCGACGGCCCGGCTGGCGCGGGAGAGGCTGGGGCTGAACCTTGTCGTCTTTGTCATGCTGCGCACACGGCACCATTCGGCCGAGTGGCTGCAAGCGTTTCGCAGCCATGTCCTGACCATACCCGAGGTCGTGGATTTTCATCGTATCGGTGGCGACTATGACTATCAGCTCAAGGTGGTGACGCAGGATATGACATCCTATGACAAGGTCTATCAGCGACTGATCGAGAAGGTCGAGCTGGATAGTGTCACGTCATATTTTGCGATGGAAGCGATCGCCGAAGGACGGCCCTTGCCCTTGTGACCTGCAGTGCATCTTCTGTTTTCTGAAACAGAAAAAGGCCGCGCATCTCGCGCGGCCTATCTGACTTGGAATGTCCGGCGAAGATCAGTTCTTCGCGTAGAATTCGACGACCAGGTTCGGTTCCATGATGACTGCGTACGGCACATCGCCCAGGCTCGGGGTGCGCACGAATGTGGCGGTCATTTTCGAATGGTCGGCGTCGATGTAATCCGGCACGTCGCGCTCGGCCAGCGAGGCGGCTTCCAGAACAACAGCGAGTTGCTTGGATTTGTCGCGGACCTCGATCACGTCGCCTTCCTTGACGCGGTAGGACGGGATGTTGACGCGCTGGCCGTTCACCTTGACGTGGCCGTGGTTCACGAACTGACGCGCAGCAAACACGGTCGGCACGAACTTGGCGCGATAGACGACGGCGTCCAGGCGGCGCTCCAGCAGGCCGATCAGGTTTTCACCGGTGTCGCCTTTAACACGCTCAGCTTCGGCATAAATGCGGCGGAACTGCTTTTCGGTCAGGTCGCCGTAATAGCCTTTCAGCTTCTGCTTGGCGCGCAGCTGCAGACCGAAGTCCGACAGCTTGCCCTTGCGGCGCTGGCCGTGCTGGCCGGGGCCGTATTCACGACGGTTGACCGGGGATTTCGGACGACCCCAGATGTTTTCGCCCATCCGGCGGTCGATTTTGTACTTGGCAGACGTGCGTTTGGTCACGGCTGATCTCCTTCAGTTTTGGTCACGGCCTTTTGGGCCAGTATGAAGGGCGTTGTCCTCTTGGGTTTCCCCATGACAGGCATCCCCTTACGGGGGCCACCAACACCAACGAAGCCGCGCTTATATCCGCCTTTGGGGCGGAGTCAACACAACAACGACGAATTTCGGCAATGTACGGAACTGGGTCGGCTTACGCCTGGGCCGCCAATCGATTCGGCATCCAGACGACTTCGCCGCTGTCGGGCGCCTGCTCGTCACCGCAGGCAAATCCGGCGTCGGCGTTTGCGGCCTGGATGTCGTCGACGACAATCGGCTGGTCCGGCAAGGCCGAAACGGTTTCCTGTTCAACCCAAAGCTCGGTTTCACGTGGCGGCAGCACGCCCTCGAACACCACGAATAAATGTTCGTACATGTCGAAGCGGATCACCTTTGCCGAATAGGTTTGCGCACCATTGGTCACCGTGAACCGGGCGCAGAACGGACCCTCGCCCTGAACTGCCTGAAGCACATCTGCGCTCAGCGAAGGACGAAGCGATGACACATTGTGGATTCCGGCGGCGCTTGGGTTCTGCCCCGACCATCCTGACGCGGGATTGGTTTCCAGGCCATCAACTCGGCTGGCCTGCCCACGCCACGACCACGCCGAACCACGCCCCATCGCTGAAATCGGTGGCGTTTCCAGCCCGTCCAATTCCGTTTGCGACCAGGAAATGACAAATGCCCCCTGCTCTCGCCTGCTCATCCGCCCGTATACCCGTTATTCATTTTTGCACTTGTTATTGCGCGAAAGGTTAACAGGTGAAATCCGTCAAGAAAAGGTATTTCATGGAGTTTTCACCACTATACCTCGTATAGGTCGCGCTTTGGTCACTTGAATCGTTAAACACCCATTGCTACCAAAGCATCAATGACACCGGATCCGTCCACGCCTCGTATCGTTGCCTGTACCTGCCTGCGGGATGACGGATCTTATATCCTTGAATGGATCGCCCATCATCTGGCCTGCGGTTTCGACCATTTTGTGGTTTTCACCCATGACTGTTCGGACAGCAGCCCGGCGCTTCTGGACGCGCTGTCAGCGGCAGGTGTTGTGACACATGTCTCGTTTCAACACACGCAAAAGGTCACCGCGCAATGGCAGGCGCTGAAACTGGCGGCAAAACACCCCGCCATTCTTGCCGCTGACTGGGTCTTGTTTTTCGACTGCGACGAATTCCTTTGGCTGCCCGAGGACTGCGCAAGCATTGGCCAACTTGTCGCGATGTTCGAGGATCGCTCCGGCCCGTTCGACGCCCTGGCAATCCCGTGGCGTTTTTTTGGGTCGGACAGCGTCGCCAGCCGGAATGATGGTATAACACCGTCCCGGTTTTTGTCCGCCGCCCCACCAGACCTGCATTTCCCGCTGGGGCATTTGTTCAAATCCCTGATCCGACCCGGGCGTTTCAGCAAGCTGGGTGTGCACCGACCAAAGTTTGTGGTCTCGTCAAACACACCCAAATGGCTGGGGCCGGACGGTTTGCCATTGCCAGACACGTTTGCCCGGCAGAACGCCCGCATCAGCTTTTACGGGATGAACAGAGGCGTGGAACAGGTCGGACTGAACCACTACTCGCTTCGGTCGCTCGACGAGTTTCTTGTCAAGCGGCAGCGCGGTTTGCCCAACCACATGACCAAGCAGATCGGGCTGGATTATTGGGTCGAGCGGAACTGGAACACGGTGCCTGAACCGCGCATTCTGCCGATGCTTGCGACTACACGGGCCAGATTGGCCGAATTGCTTGCGCTTCCGGGTGCTCAGGACCTCCATGAGCAATGCCTGTCCGAATATGCATCCCGGCTGGCCGTGATAAACACGGATATCGACGCGCTGCGTTTGGCTTGGCAAATCGGACTTTTGACCGAGAACGCCCCGCCAACAGCCCAAGCTGCTGCCCGGTATATCCGCAGCCAGACCAAGGCCAGATCCAGCTGACACCTGTGCGCATCGCGCGGATTCTGCAATACTGGGCCTCGGGTGCACCCAAAAATCGGGTCGCACCCCCTGTCACGGACATGTAAGTGAGGCACGACATGACGAAACTGGTCGTTTTTCTGATCCTTGCCCTGAGCGCGACCGGCGCGCAGGCCCAGATCGCCCCGTCTGCCGCCGAAATCGCGGGTTATGAAGGGTTGCACCGGGCGGCCCATAACGGGGATGTCGCCGAAATCGCGCGCCTTGCTGCGGCAGGCGCCGATCTGAATGCCCGGGACCGGCGGGGGCGAACACCTGCCCACGTAGCTGCTTACGCATCACAGGACGAGGCCCTGCGCGAACTGGTCCGGGCCGGAGCCGACATGAATGCGCTGGAAGGACAGGCCTATGACGTTGTGACGATCGTGGCGGTGGCGGATGATCCCGACCTGATGTCTCTGGCCATCGAGCTGGGCAACGATCCGGGCCTGACCACCAGCCCCTATGACGGCACCGCCCTAATCGCCGCGGCGCATCTGGGCCATGTCGAAGTCGTTCGTCGCCTGATCGATGCCGGCGCGCCGCTGGATCATGTCAACAATCTCAACTGGACCGCGTTGATCGAAGCCGTTGTTCTGGGTGATGGCGGGCCAGACCATCAGGACGTGCTGCGCCTGCTGCTTGAGGCGGGAGCGGATCGTACCATCCCCGATCGAAACGGCGCCACACCGCTGGATCTGGCGCGGGCGCACGGGTATTCCGAGATGATCGCGCTTCTCGAAGCGCCCGAATAACCTTATGCGGGCGGGAACAGCACCAGCGTCTGCAAGGCCGTCGCCACCGGGCCTTGGGTGTCGTAAAGCACCGCCTGCGCCATGCCGACACCGTTGTCGTGCCAGTGCGACACCGTTTCCGAGGCAAGCCAGTCCGAGACCGGCTCGCGGTGGATGTGCACGCTGAGGTCGGTGTTCATGAAACCCAATTCCGTTGGTGGGCAATTCCAGGATATCCCGTTGCCGCAATCGGCCAACGGGCAAAGCGATTGAACCGGTGACTGCTCTTCGTCTTCAAGAAGTGACGGTGCGCGCATCCAGATCGTCTTGGGGCCGGGATCGTGGGACTGCCCCTTTGGGAGCCGGACATCGACGAATTGTGCAAAGAACGGCAGGTCGTGGCGCGCAATCCGGATCGGGAAATGGCCTGGTATCGCATCTGTGAAATCCGGTGCCGGAACGCTTGCAGTGGGAACTGGCCCCATAGCCTTGCGCACCAGATGCATGGTCGTGGCGCTGACACAGAGAGTGCCGTCAAGATCCCTGACCTCGGCGCGGGTGGTCGCCAGAGTGCGAGTGTGCCGCACCGTTTCCACCGCGACCCTGAGACCTGTGAGGGGCAGCGGACGCAGTACGTCGAGCGTCAGGCGCGTCAGCATCTTATCCGGCCCCACCTCTCGCTCGGCAGTACGGGCCACCAGCCCGGTCACGGGGCCGGCATGGCAGTGGTCGGCTGACCACGGCCCGCGCGTGGGGTCGTTTGCAATGAATTCACCGTCTGGCCCCTGCCGGAAATATGACGGGTTTTTCATCGTCATCCCCTGCCTTTCAGATCTTTTCCTGCGTGTATTTCTTGAGTTCCGCCCGAGCCACCTGCCGGCGGTGCACCGCGTCCGGGCCATCGGCCAGCCGCAAGGTGCGCACATGGGTCCAAGCCATCGCCAGCGGTGTGTCCTGGCTTATTCCCTGCCCGCCGAACATCTGCACCGCCTCGTCAATGACCTTGAGCGCCACGCGCGGCGCCACCACCTTGATCTGACTGATCCACGGTGCTGCCGCCCGCGCATCGCCCTGATCCATATACCACGCAGCCTTGAGGCACAGCAGGCGCGCCATCTCGATCTCCATCCGGCACTCGGCGACGATGTCGTAGTTCGCCCCAAGCTGCGCCAGCTTCTTGCCAAACGCCTCGCGCTGCAGCGAGCGTTTGCACATGCGTTCCAGCGCGATCTCGGCCTGTCCGATGGCGCGCATGCAATGATGAATGCGACCCGGCCCAAGGCGGCCCTGCGCGATCTCGAACCCGCGCCCCTCGCCCAATAGAATGTTTTCGACAGGCACGCGTACACCGGTGAAGCTGATATGCATGTGCCCGTGCGGCGCGTCGTCGTGGCCGTAAACCTCCATCGCGCGCAATACCTCGATACCCGGTGTTTCAGCGGGGACAACGATCATCGACTGGCGTTTGTGCTTGGGCAGGTCATCGCCGCCGGTTTTGACCATCACGATATAGACCTTGCAGCGCGGATCACCCGCGCCGGATGACCACCATTTTTCGCCGTTCAGCACATAATGGTCACCATCGCGAACGCAGGACATCGAAATATTGGTAGCATCCGAACTGGCCACGTCCGGTTCGGTCATCAGATAGGCCGAGCGAATCTCGCCTTCCAACAGCGGCTTCAGCCATTCTTCCTTCATCTTGTCCGAGCCGTAGCGTTCGAACACCTCCATGTTGCCGGTGTCGGGGGCAGAGCAGTTGAAAATCTCGGCCCCCAGCGGGGTCTTGCCCATCTCTTCGGCAAAATAGGCGTATTCGACGGTGGTCAGCCCAAACCCCTTGTCGCTGTCGGTCAGCCAGAAATTCCACAACCCCGCCGCCTTGGCCCTGGCCTTCAACCCTTCGAGGATTTCCGCCTGGCGTTCAGTATATTGCCAGCGGTCGCCCTTGCCGATTTCGGCCTGGTATTCCTCTTCCAACGGCATGATCTCGTTGCGCACCATGTCCGCGACGCGCCCCAGCAGCTTACGGTTTTCCTCACGCATGGCGAATGTCATGTTCATGAAACTTTCTCCTCGAACGGCCGCACCAGGGTTTACCTTGGCTGTGAGGATGGCTTAGCTGCGCCGGGAAAGTCCAGTTGCGTGACGATACCTCACGCAACGGAACAAGAGGGAGGAGCAAGCCATGGCGCTATTGATCGAAACCGGGATATCGGGCTGGATGAGCAATGCAGAGATCGCCGAACAGGTGCGCACAGCGCTGCCCGGGGCGGATGTGCGGACGCCCGATGCCATCGGTGACCCCGGCGAAATCGCGATGGCGGCGGTGGTATCACTGAACCCGGAAGGGCCTGCGCGCCTGCCCAACCTGCAACTGGTGCAAAAACTGGGGGCCGGGGTGGAAACCATCGTGCGCCACCCGGCCCTGCCTGACCATGTGCGCGTGACGCGGCTGAAACCCGACGCCCCGGCGCGCGAGATTGCCGAGTGGTTCCTGGCCTATATCCTGCGCACCCACCGCAATATGCCTCAGCACGATGCCGATCAGCGCAAGGCCGTCTGGAATTCGGTAGAGCCGGTCTATACCCCTGAGACGGTCGTGGGCGTTCTGGGCCTTGGCCATATCGGCGGGCGCACCGCACGCATGCTGCGCGACATCGGATTTCAGGTAAAAGGTTGGAGCCGCTCGCCGAAATCCATCGACGGGGTCGATTGCCATCACGGACGGGCCACGTTGCCGGCCATGCTGGCAGAGTGTGACCATGTCTGCGCCATCCTGCCCTCGACCCCCGACACCCATGGCTTGTTCGACGCCAGCCTTCTGGCGGCAATGAAACCCGGCAGCCAGTTGTTGAACGCGGGGCGTGGCGACCTGATCGACGAAGTGGCCCTGATGCAGGCGCTGGATCAGGGACGTCCGGGTCATGCCGTTCTGGATGTGGTCAGTCAGGAACCCTTGCCCAGCGATAACCCGCTTTGGTCGCACCCGCGTGTCACCCTCACGCCGCATGTGTCGGGCTGGCATCTGGGCGATGCGCTGAAGGACGTGGCCGAAAACTATCGCCGCCTTACTACCGGCGAGCCGCTGCTGCACGAAGTGGACCGCCGGAGGGGGTACTAGCCCAGTTTCCGGCCGAAGAAATCCATCGTCCGCGCCCAGGCCAGTTCTGCCGCCGCTTCATCGTATCGCGGCGTGGTGTCATTGTGAAAACCATGGTTCACATTCGGGTAGAAATGAACCGAAAAAGCCTTCTGGTTGGCCTTGAGCGCCTCGGAATACGCAGGCCAGCCCGCGTTGATCCGGTCGTCCAATCCGGCATAGTGGATCATCAGCGGCGCTTCGATCGAAGGCACATCTTCGACCGCCGGCTGCCGCCCGTAAAACGGCACTGACGCCGCCAGATCGGGATAGGCCACGGCCAGCGCGTTACAGACGCCACCCCCGTAGCAGAATCCGACCGCGCCGACCTTGCCTGTCGATCCTTCGTTGTCGCGCAGGAATTCGAAGGCGGCAAAAAAATCAGCCATCAGCTTGCCGCCATCCAGCGTCCTTTGCATGGCACGGCCGTCGTCGTCATTGCCGGGATAGCCACCTAGCGGCGTCAGCCCGTCGGGGCCAAAGGCAAGGTATCCGGCCTTGGCGCAACGGCGCACCACATCCTCGATATAAGGATTCAAACCGCGGTTTTCGTGCACGACCAGGATGGCCGGCAACGGACCCTCTTGCCCCATGGGGCGCGCCATCAGACCCTTTATCGCGCCATGCCCTTCGGGGCTGTCATAGTCGACAACCATGGTTTCGATGGCGGGATCGTCGGGGGCGACTTGCTGTGCCAGCGCATAGTTCGGCTGTAGCTGTTCCAGCAACATCGCACCAGTGACACCCGCGGCGGCATAGCGGCCCGCCTGCGCGATGAATTCGCGCTTGGACAACTGTCCGTGCACGTAGCCGTCAAAAATTTCGAGAATACGCTGATCGAATTCGCCCGCCGATTTCCGGCGTTCCGGTCCTGGGTTTCCGTCCATCACCCACCTCCCTGCATCAGGAGTGCAATCTAGCACGAAACCGGGCCGGACCAGGTCACGAAAATGAGATGCGTTCAGTTGCGGCGGGCCCGGCCCGCCGCCCGCAGCCGTGTTTTCTTGCGTCAGCTAATGAAGTCTTTATAGCCCGCTTCGTCCATATAGTCGTCCATCGGCGACAAATCGGACGCCTTGATCTTGAAGAACCACGCACCACCCATCGCGTCCTCGTTGACCAGGCCGGGGTTGTCAGCCAGCGCTTCGTTGACCTCGACGATCTCGCCATCCAGAGGTGCCAGAATGTCGGAAGCGGCCTTGACCGATTCGATCACCACGATCTCATCGTCCTTGCCGACCTCGGTGCCGACCTCGGGCAGTTCGACAAACACAACGTCGCCCAACTGCTCGGCCGCGTGGGCGGTGATGCCCACTGTCACCAAATCGCCATCGGCGTCCAGCCATTCGTGCTCTTCAGTAAATTTCATGTCCCTTGTTCCTCTGGACTGTTTTTTCCCTGGCACCGCTCCATGCTCGAAACGCCGCCTTGACTGCATGAATAAAAGATTCGTGCCGCTCGTCAAAATCATTCGAACGTCGCATCGTCAATCTTGTGTGTCAGGGCGTCAGAACCCAGTTGCCATTGGCGTCCAGACAGCGCCGGGTGCGGATCTCGCGCGAGGCATCCGCGCCACCGGGCGTAAAGACATATTGCAGTTGGGCGCAGTTGTCGCGCATCTCGCGCACCCGCACTGTACCTTTTGCACCGGTGTCGTCATTGGCCCAGGCGGCCTCTTGCCCGGCCGAGGGCCGACCGCCGGCAAACAACGAGTTTGCCGCCGTTCCCATGATCTCGAAATCTGCCGGGCTGAGACCCAGTTCGGCGACCATTCGCGACAGGGACTTCGCCTGCGCCACCGGCGCCGTGACCGCGATCGTCATGACAACAAGGGTCGCGCAAATCCATTTTTTCATGACTGCCTCACACATGATTTCCATTTGTCCTCAAGGATATCCCGCACCCGTCGGGATGTCCAAGCCCTGCTCCAAAATCTTCAAATAATTCCGAAGAAACCTTTCCGCCTGCCAGCGCTAGGACCGCCAGCTCTTTCCCGGCATAGTGCGCCGGAAACCCAACGAGGCATTTATGGCACAAAGAACCTATTACGCGCCCACCGGCGGCCATCCTGGGCAAGACCAGCTTTTAACCGACCGCGCCATGTTCACCGAATCTTATGCGGTGATCCCCAGGGGCACGATGCGCGATATCGTCACCAGTTTTCTGCCCTTTTGGGAAGGAACGCGCCTGTGGGTCCTGTCCCGCCCTCTCAGCGGGTTTGCCGAGACGTTTTCGCAATACATCATGGAAGTGCAGCCCGGCGGCGGTAGCGACAAACCGGAAACAGATGACGGCGCCGAAGGCGTGATCTTTGTCGTCGAAGGCGCGGTGACGCTGTCAATCGGCGGACAAGACCATGTGCTGGAGGAAGGCGGTTACGCCTATATCCCGCCCGCCAGCGACTGGAGCCTGCACAACCGCGCTGGCCCGGTGGCCCGGTTCCACTGGATACGCAAGGCTTACCAGGCTGTGCCCGGCCTGCCCGCCCCCGATCCGGTCATCACAAATGAGCGCGGCATCGCCCCCAACCCGATGCCGGGCACCGAGGGGCGATGGGCCACCACCCGTTTTGTCGACCCTGCCGACCTGCGTCACGACATGCACGTCACCATCGTCACATTCGAGCCGGGCGGTGTGATCCCCTTTGCCGAAACCCATGTGATGGAGCATGGGCTTTACGTGCTCGAAGGCAAAGCCGTCTATCGCCTTAATCAGGACTGGGTCGAGGTCGAGGCGGGCGATTACATGTGGCTGCGCGCCTTTTGCCCGCAGGCCTGTTATGCGGGCGGCCCGGGCCGGTTCCGCTATCTGCTTTACAAGGACGTAAACCGTCATATGCCGTTGTCATTGGCGGGGCGCTAGAGGCAGACGGACGGTTTTGCCATGATCGGCTGGCGGTGATACCGGTTGAAAATCAGATCCTTCCAGTGTTTCCTTGCATTTGGCCGCCCGGTTTCGGATCGGGCGCCAGGGTGCAATCAGACCGATGCTGTCGAATGGCAAAGCAAGTGCTGACCAAGATCAGATCCCTGTATCAGGGAACGACGCCACAGGCGCACCGGTTCCGTTATGCGCTTTTGGCTTTCGACATCACGACGATCCTTTTTGTGATCGCAACATCATTTTTCCCGCATACTTTGGCGATCGAAATCACCGACGCGGTTTTCGGCCTGCTGATCCTGACCGATTTCGGCATCCGCGTCTGGCTGGAAGCCGACAAGGGCCGCTTTCTGCTGCGCCCGGCGACATGGGCCGACATCATCGCGGTCTTTTCCTTTCTGGCCCCCATCGCGGGCGAAGGTCTTGGGTTCCTGCGCATTCTCAGAACGCTGAGGTTGTTGCATACCTACCAGCTATTGATACGGCTGCGTCAGGATTTCAAATTCTTCCGCGAAAACGAAGACGTGGTTTTGGCCTCGATCAACCTCGGCGTCTTTCTGTTCATCATGACCGGGCTGATCTATGCCACGCAATCCGGCATCAATCCGCAGATCGGCAACTATGCCGATGCGCTCTATTTCACTGTCACCACACTCACGACGACAGGGTTTGGCGACATCACCCTGACCGGCACGTGGGGTCGGATGCTGGCGGTGGGTGTGATGATCTTTGGTGTCACGCTGTTCCTGCGCCTGCTTCAAGTGCTGTTTCGCCCAACGAAAGTTCGACAGGAATGCGGCACCTGCGGGCTTGTCCTGCACGACGCAGATGCCGTGCATTGCAAGCATTGCGGAAGGACCATACGCATTCGCACCGAGGGGGTGGCGTAACCGCAAAAGGGACGCCAATTCGTGTCAAGCCTTCACATGCAGCGCCGAATTTGCTCAAATCCGGAAGAGCGCCCGCATTTATCAGGAGTTGAATTCATGAAACCGCGCATTTCCATTGCCGTCTTAGCCGCCCTTGCCGCCCTTGCACCCCCTGCCATGGCCAAGGACGAAGCAATCACTGTCCACGTGATGAGCCGGACATGGGCCGTCACCCAGGTGTCGGACGAGCCGGTGATCTATCGCGCCACGCGCGATAACAACAACCTCAATCCGTTCGGCCCGCCACCGCGTTTGCGCACGATTCAGGCCATGGCCGCGATCAGGCAGGCCACGGGGTGCCGCGCGATCTATTCCAGCATGTACCAGAACATCTCGGGACAGTTCTTTTCCCAGGTCAGTTGTAACTGACGCAGCGGCTGCAAGGGGCCATTGAGATCGGTCAACGCTCCTGCCATAGCTTGGCGCATGAAACTTGCGATCAACGGATTCGGCCGAATCGGCCGCACGATCCTGCGGCAGCTTCTGGCGCTCCGGCAGGATTCGGGACTTGAACTGGTGCTGATCAACGATATCGCACCATTGGAAACCTGTGCCTATCTGTTCAAATACGACAGCACCTTCGGCCCCTATCCGGGCACTGTTCTGGAAGGCGACGAAGCGTTGGTCGTGGATGGCCGATCAATCCCGATGACCCACAGCAACGATCTGACCCGCGTGGATTTGACGGGTGTCGACGTTCTGCTGGATTGCACCGGCATCGCGCGCACTTCGGATGTGGCGGGGCGCGGCCTGACCGCTGGGGCAGGCAAGGTCTTGATCTCGGGCCCCTCACCCGCTGCCGAAGTGACCATCGTTCTGGGCGCCAACGAGGATCACCTGGGCAATGCACGGATCGTCTCGAACGCTTCCTGCACCACCAACGGGCTAGCGCCGCTGGCCAAGTTGATCGACGAAATCGCCGGGATTGCATCGGCGCATATGACGACAATTCATTGCTACACCAACAGCCAGCCCATGGTGGACGCACCGCGCGGCGATCTGGCCCGGTCGCGCGCCGGAGCGCTGTCAATGGTGCCTACCACGTCCAGCGCGACGCATCTTATCGACACCGTACTGCCGCATCTGGCGGGTCGCATTTCAGGCGCAGCCGTAAGGGTGCCAACTGCCAGCGTCTCGGCCGTGGATCTGGTCGTCCGACTTGAACGCGGCATGAGTGCCGACGCTTTTGAGGCGGCCCTGCGCGAGGGGGTAGAGGCCTCCCCGGTTTTGGGATGGACCGACATGCCGCTGGTCTCCTCCGACCTGCGCGCGCGCGCGGAATCGCTGGTCATTGCCGGACCAGAGACGCGGATGATCGGTGAGGATCAGGTGCGCGTGTTCGGCTGGTACGACAACGAATGGGGTTTTTCCGCCCGCATGCTCGACGTTGCCCGCCTGATGGCCGCCGGTTGATCCAGCCACGACCACAGCACGCGGTCAGGCCTGCGGGCCTGCCCGGCGCAACTCGCACCCTTCGCACCTGCTGATGCGAAGGGTAAAGGCGGGAGCCTTATTTTCCCGTCAGACTGCCCGAACCGTGTCCCGCCATACCGCCAGACACCTCTTCGGTCGCCTCCTCCGCCAGTTCCTGTGGCAGAACCAGATTCAGAACGATTGCGATCAGCGCCGCCGGCAACAGCCCGCTGGTCATCAGGATACGCACCGTATCCGGCAGATGCTGGACGGCACCCGGCTCAAGCTGCAATCCCAGCCCGATGGACAGCGAAATCGCAAAGATCACCATGTTGCGCCGGTTCCAGTTCACGTCCGACAGCATCGAGATACCGGCAGCCACAACCATGCCGAACATCACGATCACTCCGCCACCCAACACTTCGATTGGTACGGTGCGGATGATTGCGCCCACCTTGGGGACCAACCCGCACAGGATCAGGAACAACGCACCGATGGTTACCACGTGACGGCTCATCACGCCGGTCATCGCGATCAGCCCCACATTCTGGCTGAACGAGGTATTCGGAAAGGCCCCGAACAGCCCCGCAACGGCGGTACCGATCCCGTCGGCATAGGTCGCCCCGGCAATCTCCTTGTCGGTCGCCTCGCGCCCCGCGCCACCCTTGGTGATGCCCGATACATCGCCCACGGTTTCCACCGCCGAGACGAAGGCCATCAGGCAGAACCCGATGACCGCGGCGGCCGAAAACTCGAACCCGTATTTGAAGGGTACCGGCAGCGCAAAAGCCGCAGCCCGGCTCCAGCTGGTACCAATGGCTTCAAATGTGACCATTCCAACCATCAGCGCGTATACGTACCCGGCGGCCAGGCCCACAAGTACGGCCGAGACCGACAGCATGCCGCGCGTGAAAAACTTCAGCCCCAGTGTCACCACGATCACCACCAGCGCCGCCGACCAGTTCAACATCGAGCCGTATTCCGGCGTTCCGATCGCCGGAACACCCCCTGCAGCGTACTGAATACCGACCTGAACGAGCGCCAGACCGATCATGGTGACCACCAGCCCGGTCACCAGGGGCGGCAGGGCAAAGCGGATCTTGCCGATGACCGTGCCAAGGCAGGCATGAAACAGCCCGCCAATGATGACGCCGCCGAACAAGGCGGCCAGCGCGTCAACACCCTTGCCTGCAACCAGCGGAATCATGATCGGCAGGAAGGCGAAACTCGTGCCCTGCACGATAGGCAGCGCGGCACCCACTGGCCCCACCGTAATCGTCTGCAACAGGGTGGCGACTCCGGCAAACAGCATCGACATCTGGATCAGATACAGAAGCTGAGGAAAGTCCGGCGAGTTCGAACCGAACCCGAAACCGGCTGCGCCCGCAACGATGATGGCGGGCGTCACGTTTGACACAAACATCGCCAGCACATGCTGGATGCCCAGTGGAATCGCCTTATGCAAGGCGGGTGTGTAGTCCGGATCGCGAAGCTGTTCCGGCGTTCCAATCGAAGTATCGGCCATGATCTCACTGTCCTCCCTATCAGATCTCATGGGGGCCTTGCCGCTTCTGTGGCGGCTTCATATCACGGGTCGGCCACCTCGTATGGTGTGTCGAACCAGTGTTCTTCCAGATTTGCGCCGCCTCCGATCCGGTCGACAACGGCAAACAGGCCCGGCGCATGCAGCGGGGTCAGAACACCGTGCCACGTTCCGCGGTGGAAATTCACCACCTGTCCGGGCTCGGTCCGAAATGCCCGCGGTCGGCCAGGTTTGCCGCCCTCATCCTCGGCGACGACGACCAGAAAGGGCTGGTGACTCATCGGCACAAAGGCCTGACTGCCCTTCGGATGGCGTTCCACCAGATCCAGTTGGTATGGCAATTTGCGCGGGGTGGCATCGAACAGGCTGATCCCTGCCCGCCCATCCGCAAAATCCAGTTGCGCCCGGTCGTGATACCGCCCGCATTGACCTTGATTGATGATCTTGTCCGGATCGCCCGACGTGTCGATGAGATCGCCAAAAGGCGCAAATGCCCCGGCCGAGATCGGCTCGATCATGATACGCTCGCTCATGACGGCAAAAGGTCCCGCAACCGGAATTCGGCGATCCGTTCGACTTGACGGCAGGCCTCGGCAAACTCCTTCTCCCGACCCTGTTCGATCCGGCGTTGGAACGCCTCCAGTATCGACGCCTTGTCATGGTCCCGCACAGCGATGATGAAGGGGAAGCCGAACTTGCCGACATAACGCGTATTCAGATCGGAAAAAGTCTCGCGTTCCTGATCGGTCAGCGCATCCAGACCCGCCGAGGCCTGTTCCGAGGTGCTCTCCGCCGTCAACCGCTTGGCCTGCGCCAGCTTGCCGGCCAGATCCGGGTGCGCAGTCAGAACACCCATGCGCTCTTCGTCCGAGGCCGACCGGAACATGCGCGCCAACGCATTGTGCAACCCGCCCGCCGTGTCATGCGCCGGACCTAGCTCCAGCTCATAGGCGCGCTCGGCAATCCACTCCGAATGTTCGAAAACCCCGCCATAGGTCGACACGAACTCATCGCGACTCATCCGAGAGGGGTGAGGCCTTGCAACAGGCGGATGGGTCGCGGCCCAATGTTCGGCAATCTGCAGGCGCGTGGCGAACCATACATCCGGCAGCCCGCGCGCATAGTCAAGAAAACGCTTCAGCGCCATCACCCGTCCTGGCCGCCCGATCAGGCGGCAATGGAGCCCGATCGACATCATCCTGGGCGCGCCCGCGACCCCCTCGGCGTAAAGCGCGTCAAGACTGTCCTTGAGGTAGGAATAGAACTGGTCGCCCGAATTGAATCCCTGAGGGGTGGCGAACCGCATGTCATTGCAATCAAGCGTATAGGGCACGATCAACTGATCCCGCCCGTCAATATTGCGCCAATAGGGCAGATCATCGTCATAGGTGTCGGCGACATAGTCCATCCCCGCCTCCGCCGCCAGCCGCACGGTGTTCATCGAACACCGCCCCGTATACCACCCCCGCGGGCGCGAGCCGGTCACCTCTGTGTGCAGCCGGATCGCCTCGGCAATCTGGGCGCGCTCCTCGTCCTCGGCCATGTCCTTGTGCTCAACCCATTTCAATCCGTGGCTGGCAATCTCCCATCTGGCCGATTTCATCGCCGCCACCTGGTCGGGCGACCGGGCAAGTGCAGTGGCGACGCCATAAACTGTGATCGGCAGATCCTTCATCAGCCGGTGCAAGCGCCAGAACCCAGCCCGCGCGCCGTATTCGTAGATCGACTCCATGTTCCAGTGCCGCTGGCCCGGCCACTGCGCCGCACCAACGATCTCGGACAGGAACGCCTCTGACGCCGCATCACCATGTAATGTGCAGTTCTCGCCACCCTCTTCGTAATTCAGCACGATCTGCACCGCGACCTTGGCGCCGTTCGGCCATTTCGCGTCGGGCGGCGTCGCGCCATGACCTATCATGTCGCGGGGGTAACGGGGCGGGGTCATGTGTCCTAGGTCTCCGGATATCTTCAACTATTCAATCAATAGCCCAGAAATTGCATCAGGATTTTCAAATCAATCAAGACAGTGTTTCCAAAATCAGCCGTACTAGCGGCAGCACCGGTTTCCATGCAACAGTGAAACTCCAATCCAATTCCGACCGAACGGTATGCCCTAAAATGGAAAACGGAGATATTCATGGCCGGTTATCTGACTACCCATGTTCTCGACACCGCGTCGGGATTACCCGCTGCTGGAATGAAAATCGTACTCTACCGGATTGATGGTTCTGACCGCACCGAACTGGTGCAAGTGACCACCAACTCCGACGGCCGCACAGACAATCCGATCCTTCCACAGGATACGTTCCGCACCGGAACCTACGAACTTGAGTTTTTTGCCGGCGACTACCTTCGTGCCCAAGGCGGCGACCAACCCGAACCGCTGTTTCTCGACGTAATCCCGATCCGCTTTGGCATGTCGGACGCGACCGCGCATTACCACGTGCCCCTGCTTCTGTCGCCATTCAGCTATTCCACCTATCGCGGCAGCTAGGTGTTTGATGCCGAAAATTCATTAGGGTCAGGATGCATTGATTTTCAACGCGCTGCGTGATTCACGGCTGGGAAAATGGAGCAGTGACATGAGCAACCTTTACTGGCTGGCCGACGAGCAGATGGCCAAACTTACCCCTTTCTTCCCGAAGTCGCACGGCAAGCCACGGGTCGATGAAAGACGGGTGTTGAGTGGGATTATCTTCATCAATCGCAATGGGTTGCGCTGGCGAGATGCGCCGCGGGAATATGGTCCGCACAAGACGCCGTACAGCCGATGGAAGCGTTGGAGCGAGAAAGGCATCTTCGCGCAGATGATGGTCGGCCTGGCTGCCGAACACGGAGAGGAGAAGACCGTGATGATCGACGCGACCTATTTGAAGGCACACCGCACCGCAACCAGTATGGCCGCGAAAAAAGGGGGGCGTGGCCGTCTGATCGGTCGCACCAAGGGCGGGATGAACACGAAGCTGCACGCCATCTGCGACAGCCTG
>NZ_JBQFQP010000007.1:0-241543 GCF_056536925.1 Ruegeria sp. CI1
CACACAGTGCACTGGGCTATCACCCACCAGCGCCCGAGACCATCATCCCGATGGAACACAGGCCGATCATGCACTAACAATAACATTGGACCCGTCAGATAGGGCTGCTCAATCCTGTCGCGATGTTCGAAGAGCGCGCCTCGCGGGGCGAGGTTAACAATTGGCGCAAGAAGTGGCTTCATTCGCCTAAACAGCACGATATGGCGGGCACCCATGCGACGCGTGTCCTCAATTGGGCGGTGGAAGAGGGGAAGCTGAAAGAGCATCACTGCCACAAGCTCAAGAAGCTCTACCAATCGAACCGCACAGAGATCATCTGGACGAGCGGCGATATCGCCCAGTTCAACAAACACGCGCCTAAATGGGTCCAAAGGATCCTGACCGCAGGATGCGAAACCGGTTTGCGAGCAGCTGATCTGGTTCAGGTCCAGATGGACCAATTCGAAGACACGCCGCACGGCAAGCGCCTTCGTTTCAGGACCAGTAAGCGCGGCCAGATCGCATATATCCCTGCCACCTCAGCCCTTGAGAAACTGATCGCAGAGACGCCGGAAGGCCAAGATGTGTTGCTGGTGTCAGAGCTTGGCAGGCCTTTGACGGCCCGTTGGGCATCGAACCAGATCACAAAGTGGCGGCGCGAAGCTCAGGTCCCCCCGTGGATCGACGGCAGGGAGAAGACTCTGTCTGACACGCGCGGGACGGCGGCGACAAGATTGCTGAATGCCGATCTGTCTTTGCGCCAGATCGCGGTGCTGATGGGGTGGTCGGTTCGCTACGCGGCGCAGGTAATCGAGCATTATGCGCAGGTTAGCCCGGACGAAAGCGATGCGGTTTTGCGCAAGCTCAATCGAGCAAAATTACTGTCTCAAGACACAAAAATGTAAACGCCCCTGTAAACGCGGGGCCTCAAACACGGCAAGGAGTGATGTAAGTGATTGTTTTTAAATGGAGGCGAGTACCGGAATCGAACCGGTGTACACGGATTTGCAATCCGCTGCGTCACCACTCCGCCAACTCGCCTTTGTAAGTGTTTTCAAACACTTGTAGTGGTGTGCTCGGCGTTCTAGCAGCTTTCAGCGAGGACGTCCAGTGGGACGAGAAGCGAAAGTGGCGGTTGCGTTGAAAATTCTTTGGGATGCACGGGGCGGGACAAATCGCCGGAATGAGGCGCGTGCGGCCAAAGGGACATTGCCGCAACCCGCGGGATGTGGCAAAAGCCCGTAAGCCAAAGGAAATTACGAGCAATCAGATGACCAACTTCGCAGACCGCCGCCGCACCATGGTCGACACTCAGGTCCGGCCTTCCGACGTGACCAAGTTTCCCATCATCGACGCGATGCTGAGGGTCGAGCGGGAAAAGTTCGTGCCGGATGCACAGCGCGAGGCGGCCTATGCCGGAGATCTGATCGACCTGGGGGGCGGGCGACACCTGCTTGAGCCTCGCACCCTGGCGAAGATGTTGGATTTTCTGAATATTTCGAAAGACGAAGCCGTTCTCGATATTGCTCCGGGGCTGGGATATTCGACGGCGGTGGCCGCGCGTATGGCGCAGCTGGTCGTTGCGGTCGAAGAGGACGGGCTGGCCGAAGAGGCGCAGTCGGCGCTGGTCGAAGCCGGGGCCGACAATGCGGTCGTGCATCAGGGTCCGTTGGTCGAGGGTGCCGCCGAACACGGCCCGTATGACGTGATCATGGTTCAGGGCGGTGTCGAAGACGTCCCGGAAGCGCTGTTGGATCAGCTGAAGGACCACGGGCGCATTGCCTGCGTGTTCATGGATGGCAATCTGGGGACCGTGCGCGTTGGACACAAGGTGAATGGCCGGGTCAACTGGCGAAATGCCTTCAATGCAAGCGCGCCGGTGCTGGCTGGTTTCGAGAAAGAAAGGGCATTTGTGCTATAGTCTCGAAATTTGATTTTAGCTCCTTCTTGCAACCACGTGGAATCACGCCCAAACTGGCGCAGAGGCAAGGCTGATTTACAAATAAGGGGCACTAGAATGCACAGAGCGACAGGGCGCAAGCTTGCAAAAGCGCTTGTTCTGACGATGGGCGTTTCGATTGCGGCAATTTCGCCGCGCGCGGGTATCGCGGATAACCTTACTGACGCGATGATCGGGGCATATAACACCAGCGGTCTGCTGGAGCAGAACCGCGCATTGTTGCGCGTCGCCGATGAAGATGTGGCGATTGCGCTTTCCGCACTGCGGCCAATCATCGACTGGACGGCGCGGATCAGGAGCACCACCAATCAGAACCAGACCAACGGTGTGTCGGCAAGCAACGATCGGAATGATTTTTTCACCGGATTGGAGTTGCGGCAGCTGGTCTATGATGGCGGGGCCTCGGTTCTGAACAAGCAATCCGCGCAGGAAACGGTTCTTGCCACGCGGCAAAGCCTTGTCGGTATCGAACAGGGTGTACTGCTCAGTGCTGTCAGGGCATATCTTGACGTATTGCTCCGGGAAGAGACGGTTGCCATCCGGCAGAACAACGTTCGGCTGCTGGGTGAAGAATTGCGGGCGTCCCAGGACCGGTTCGAAGTCGGCGAAGTCACGCGGACCGATGTGGCGCTTTCCGAATCCCGCCTGGCGAACGCGCGGGCAAACCTTGCCGACGCCGAAGGCGCGTTGACGACTGCGCGTGCCGAATATGTTAACGTTGTTGGCAAGGAGCCGGGGCGCACGGCGGGTCAGCCCCCGCTTGCCAGGCTCCCGAGTTCACTGAGCAGTGCGACCAATCTGGCGGCGCGGAACCACCCGGCCATTCTGTCAGCGCAGCATCAGGTGCGGGCGTTGGATCTTGCGGTGCAACAGCAACGTGCAGGTTTGGGGCCAACCGTCAATTTTGAGGCTGACGCGGGCATCGTCGAGAATTTCGGCGACGATGATTACAGCGGCGATGCCGTTGTTCGGTTTCAGTTCCGGCAAAGGATCTATGCGGGCGGTCGGATTGCCGCCAACGTTCGCCGGGCCATGGCACAGCGCGATGCATCGCGTGCAAACCTGTTGAATGTGCAGAAAGACGTCACGCAGGATGTCAGCGACGCATATGCCCGGTATCAGACTGCGGGCGCCAGCCTTACCGCATCGAACGAACGCGTTCGCGCTGCACAGGTCGCTTTTGACGGAATTCGCGAAGAGGCGACACTTGGTGCGCGCACAACTCTGGACGTTCTGACTGCTGAACAGGATTTGCTGGATGCGCAATTGGCGCAAGTCGCGGCGCGAACTGAAAGGGCGGGGGCGTCATACCAGTTGTTGCAAGCCCAAGGTCTGCTCACTGCCGAGCAATTGGGGCTGGCTGTTCAGATCTATGATCCAACGCTATATTATAACCTCGTCAAGAAAGCTCCTGCGCAGATCAGCAAGCAGAGCCGGGACCTGGATCGCGTCCTGAACGCGCTTGGAAGGAAATAGGCGTGGGCGCATCCGTTGTGGCGCGACCGCAAGTTCGCTAAACTCAACCCATAGGGTAGGAGTGTTGTCAGAGAATGTCGGATCCCGTGACAAAAGCCGAAGCTGAGGACGTTCTGTCGTCGATCCGCCGTCTTGTTCGTGAGCAGGACGGGGACCAGAACGTGCCTGCGCAGAAGGCGCGCAGAAAGCCCGGACGGCTTTTGCTGACGCCAGCATTGCGTATTGCCGACACCTCTGAAGGCAGGAAACTCGCCCGTGCACCTCTGGTGTTGGGGCGAGCGCAGCAGGTTGCGGATTCGGCCGACCATGCGGCAACCCGGCAGCACGACACCGGTTCCGGAAATTCGGCGCATCAATCGTTTGAAAACCGTTCGCAGCCTGAACCTTCGCCTGTAGCGGCAACTCCTGAGGAAAAAGCAATCGGGAAGCCAGGCTTTGACGATGGGGTGATACGGGTGGAACCGGCGATCAGCCTCAGCGCCAAGATCGAGGCGCTGGAGGCCGTAATTGCGCAGACCGACGACCAGTGGGAGCCTGACGGAGAAGGCACGGACGCTTATGCCGGAACCCGGACCGGGACGATGGAGTGGGACGAGGACGATCGCCTGTCTCTGAGCGAAAGTGGCAGTGTCGAGGAACCGTCAGAGCCAGCCAGACCCGTCCCCTATGTTCTGGAGAATGAGCCCGTGACTGACGAGGAGTATCGACCTGCCGCCAAAGTCGCCGACGGCGCTCTGGATGACGATTTCTATGACTATGATGACGAAGACATGCTGGATGCGGACTATGCGCAGGTAGCAGAGGCCGTGATCGACGAAGAAGCCTTGCGTCAGCTAGTGGTGGATATTGTCCGCGAAGAGCTTCAGGGTCCGCTGGGCGAGCGGATCACCCGCAACGTGCGCAAGCTGGTGCGCAGGGAAATACACCGGGCTCTGGATTCCCAGGATCTGGAATAGCACTCTTTAACTGCGTTTGGGTTCTTCGGCCAGCTTCAGCAACTGATCAAGGTCCATGTGCCGCTCCAGATGGTCGGCGAGCATTTCCAGCGTTTCCTCGACACCGTCTTCGTAACCGTTTTGCGACTGCACGCCCAAACCGGCCAGAAAGCTGGCGCGGAACGGATCGGATGAAAACAGGCCGTGCAGATAGCTGCCGCGTATGCGCCCGTCGGGGTTGGTGGCGCCTTCGGGACGGCCATTGATGTCCAACCATGCGCGGGCGCAGTCGGGGCCTTGGGTGCGCCCGATGTGGATCTCGTATCCGTTGACGGGTTCGCGGTGTGGCAGGGCCACTGCCTCGGTCAAGGTCACTTGCTTGTCTCCGACCATCATGGTGTGGACATCCAGCAGGCCCAGCCCCTCGACCCGGCCTTTGAACCCTTCGATGCCGTCGGGGTCGTCGATGCTTTTGCCCAGCATCTGATATCCGCCGCAAAGTCCCAGAACGTGACCGCCGCGCCGCACGTGGGCATAAAGGTCGATATCCCAGCCTTGCGTCCGGAAATAGGCCAGATCCCCGATGGTCGACTTGCTGCCAGGCAGCAGCACCAGATCGGCATCGCCGGGCAGGGGGCGTCCGGCGGGAATGATTTCGACGCTGACATCCGGTTCCGCCGACAACGGGTCGAGATCGTCGAAATTCGCCATCCGTTCAAGCTGTGGCACCACGATTTTGCAGGTACCACCGGTGTGAGAGCGGATATCCATCATGTCCTCGGCGGGCAGTTTCCAGGCATCGTTGAACCACGGAACAACCCCCAGACAGGGCCAGCCGGTGCGGTTGGCGATGTCGTCGCGGCCCTCGTCAAAGAGCGACACATCGCCCTTGAAACGGTTGATGGCAAACCCCCGGATCATCGACAGATCTTCGGGGGCCAGAACTGCCTGGGTGCCGACGATCTGTGCGATGACGCCGCCGCGATGGATGTCACCGACCAGCACCACGGGCACGCCTGCGGCGCAGGCAAACCCCATGTTGGCGATGTCGCCTTTGCGCAGGTTGGTTTCGGCAGGGCTGCCTGCGCCTTCGATCAGCACGAGATCAGCGTCGGAACATAGCCGATCGAAGCTTTCCAATGCGGCGCCGAGAAGTTTAGGTTTATCTTTGCGGTAATCACCTGCCTTCATCGTTCCGGCACGTCTGCCATGAACGATGATTTGCGCCCCGGTGTCAGTTTCGGGTTTCAGCAGGATTGGATTCATATCCGTATGTGTGGCGCGTTTGGCTGCTCGTGCTTGCAATGCTTGCGCGCGCCCGATCTCGCCACCGTTTGCAGTGACAGCGGCGTTGTTGGACATGTTCTGCGGCTTGAACGGCGCCACCCTGAGACCGCGCCGGGTAAATGCGCGGGCCAGTCCAGCAACGAGCATCGATTTTCCGACATTGCTGCCGGTGCCCTGAATCATGATGGCGCGAACCATGCGGTGCCTCCTTCTTGCGACAGCACATCACCCGAAATTGTGGCCGGGGAAAAGGCCCGGACAGCACTTAAATGGCGGCAAAACCGACATATCGGGACATGGCGCAGGAAACTGCGGCGACAAAAAAAACGCGCCGCCAACCGGGCGCGCTTTTGAATGGGCGAAATCAGATTTACGCCGCTTCGGCCTGCATAGCTGCGTTGCGACGTTCGCTTTCCTCGCGCGACAACGCAACCGATGTGCGGATGCCGCGGCCTACGAATTCCATCAGGCCGCTTACAACGCGTTCGTTCGGGTCGATCCCGGCACAGGTCAGCACTTCGCGCCCGTCGCGTGAACGGGCCCAGCGGGCGATCTGTTCCGGGCCATTGCCATATTTCTTGTCGTCGGCGATGGCATCATCCAGTGCGGCCAGTACGACAGCCGCAAACAATTTCCGAGCACGGTTGCCCTGCTCGTTGTTAAAGGCGGTGCCGTCAACGAAATCTCTCATCTCGTCTTCCTTGTTGTTCTTGCTCTTGCAATTTTCGGCGTGGCGTTCCTTATGACCGATGAAGCGTGATTCGGATACACCTAATATGCATAGTTGCGTTGCGTAAACTGCATGGCTCGCTGCAACTGCAGCACTAGGTGTCGTTGTCTTGCCAGGTCCGGTCCCGCCAGATATAGGGTCGCCGAACGGCGCATCAACCATGTGTGAAGGAAATATGTAATGCCCAAGATCAATGGGAACGAAATCCGCCCCGGCAACGTGCTGGAGCATAACGGCGGACTTTGGGCCGCGGTCAAGGTGGATCATGTGAAGCCGGGCAAGGGCGGGGCCTTTGCCCAGGTCGAGATGCGCAACCTGCGCAACGGTTCGAAACTGAACGAGCGCTTCCGGTCGGCGGACAAGGTCGAGCGGGTCCGGCTGGAGCAGAAAGATCAGCAATTTCTGTATGAAAGCGATGGGATGCTGGTGTTCATGGATGCCGAAACCTATGAACAGATCGAATTGCCTGCGGATCTACTGGGCGAGCGCCGCCCTTTCCTGCAGGACGGCATGACCATCGTCGTCGAGTTTTATGAAAGCGAAGCGCTGAACGCCACGCTGCCGCAGAAAGTCACCTGCAAGATCGTGGAAACCGAGCCGGTGGTCAAAGGACAGACGGCGGCGAATTCGTTCAAGCCGGCGATCCTCGACAACGGCGTCAAGGTGATGGTGCCGCCGTTTGTCGGGCAGGACGAAATGATCGTCGTGAATACCGAGACCATGGAATATTCCGAGCGCGCATAACGTAACGTCATGTGATCCGGGATTTTTGAATGCCCGCCAAAGCTGAATGTGGCGGGCATTTTTTATCGTCGTACGGCCTGACCTTCGAAGATTTCCAGAATCAGTTCATACTTGATCCGGTTGGCGCTGACCTGACGATAAAAGGCGATCAGGAATGCGGTCGGGCCCTGAATACGCGTCAGACCGCTTGTTGCGGCAACAACCGTGCCGACGTCGGTCTTGCCATTCAGCACCAGCCATCCGCCAAGCATCAGAACCCCCACCGTTCCGGCACCATTGATGGTACTGAGCAGGAATTTGGCCGACAGCTTCCACAGGAACATCTGGCGGCGCGTATCAAAAATCGCGTCAAAACGGTCGGTGACCGCCTGAACTGCATCCTCGATATCCCGCGCCGTCAATTGATCGGTCGCCGCCCGCAGGATGCGGACACGCTCGGCGACAAATTTGTTGACCTTGCGCTGCGAAATCAGAACGATCACGACCTGCGGAAGGATCATCGACAGGGCGATCAGGCCCAAGCCGGGTTGAGTTGACGAGATATAGCCGATCACACTGATCAGCGTACCGACCTGTACGACCGGGTCTGAAAACGCACCCCCTGCAAACTTGCCCAGTTCTTCGGCCTCTGCCGAGATTGCGGTGGCCAGAGTGCCCTTGCGCACCTGTTGATCCTGTTCTTCAACTTCGGACGCGCGCCCAAGCAGCCTTTGTCGGATCAGGCGAATGATGTCTTCGCCCAATATGCCGGATCGAAATCCCATCAACCATTTCAGAACAAGGCTCACAAGGATGACCCCCATCATCCCCAGGCCGAGCAGGACAAGCTGTTCCTTGTCGATCTGGCCCGAGGTCAGGTGGTTGACAATGTCGCGCTGAAATTCGAGCGGCACCGCCGCCAGCGCGGCAATCGCGATGGACAGGATAATCAACACGATCTGGCGGCCTGAACTGACGCGCCAGATGGCGGAGTAGAGTTGAAACATGAGTGCACCCCTATCCGGTTTGTAAACGGAGTTTGGCGCGGGAGGAGGCGGAGTTCAAACCGAGTTTTGCGATGTGTTCTGGCGCGGTGTTCAGGCGGGCAGGCGGACTTGAGCGGTGCCGGCAATCATTTCACCCTGCGCCCGGTTCAGGCGCAGGTAGGCAATGGCCTTGCTGCCGGCGCGGGTAAACAACGTGCCGACCGATTTCCCGTCGGCGGTGATGTCAGTCCCAACCGGCGCGTCACCATCGATTTCGACGATTTTCAACCCTTTGCGCAATTCGGTCTTGTGCTTCATGCGTGCAGTGACTTCTTGGCCGACATAACAGCCCTTTTTGAAATCCACGCCGTTCAGAAATTCGAAACCCGCTTCTAGAATATAACAGTCAGGGGTCAGTTCGATGCCGGTTTCGGGAATGCAATGTGCTACCCGGATCGAGTTCCAATCGGTGCCGTCGTCGCCTTCCGGCATGTTTGTATAGGCGCGCCAGCCCATGTCCGGGTGGCGGGGGTCTGTCAGGGCTCCGGTGGGTTTTGTACCTGTGCCGCGTTGCAGGTGCAGGCCGCTGTCGGCGATTGTCACATCGGCGCGCAGCTTGTACATGCTGAGCCGTTTGATCAGGCCGTCGGCTAGTTCCTCGGCCACGTCCAGCAGGATGCCGTCACCGTCGCGGGCCAGAAAGAAATCGGCCAGATACTTGCCCTGAGGGGTCAGCAGGGCGGCATAGACCAGGCCATCCTTCAGCCGCGCGATATCATTGGTGATCAGGCCCTGCAGAAAGGATTCGATATCTTTTCCGGTGAGGCGCAGGATTCGGCGGGTGGGCATGGTGCAAGTCCTCGTCAATCGTCTGGGCCGTTGATATAGGAGAACCCGTGACCATGACCAGAGGTGACGGACGTGCCAGCCCCGATCAGCATCGTGATCCCGACCCTGAACGCGGCGGCCAGCCTGCCGGATACGTTGGCGGCGTTGTTCGAAGGGTTGCAGGCCGGGTTGATCCGCGAACTGATCGTCAGCGACGGAGGCTCGGAAGATGCCACGCTGCAGATCGCCGAAGCAGCCGGAGCGGTGATCGTAACCGGGCCGCCGTCGCGCGGTGGCCAGTTGCGGCGCGGGTGTGACATGGCGCAGGGGGACCGGCTGTTGGTGCTGCATGCCGATACGGTTCTGGAACCGGGGTGGAGCGAGGCCGTGGCCGCACATATGCACATGTCGCGGGCGCCTGCGACATTCTTTTTATCATTTCATGCCAAAGGGTTACGCCCGAATTGGGTGGCCGGATGGGCCAACCTGCGCAGCCGCGTTTTCGGGTTGCCCTATGGTGATCAGGGCCTGCTGGTGACGCGCGTGGACTACACCAAGGCGGGCGGGTTTCCCGACCAGCCGTTGATGGAGGATGTGGCGATGATCCGGGCCTTGCCGCGTGTCAGAATGCTGCCGGTGCGGGCGACGACCAGTGCGGAAAAGTACCAGCGGGCCGGATGGTTTCGGCGGGGCGCGCGCAACCTGTGGACGTTCACGCGCTATTGTCTGGGGGCGGATCCTGAACGGCTGGCGCGGGAGTATCGGCGCTGAGACTGCGGCGCAGTTCGACCAGCGATTTGCCAAGTCGAAATGGTGCGGCGAAGCTGACGAGGCAGAGCGCGACGATCTGCAGGATCAGGATATGAGCGTTGTCCTGAAGGTATTGCCATTCGTCCCGCAGCTTGCCGACCTGTTCGATCAGGTCATCATAACTTTGCGCCAGTATCGTGTAATCCCCTGCAATTGCAGGGACTTTTCGGCGCAGATTGTCAATCGCCGTCTGGGTCGGTTCGTCCAGTGTGGTGAAGACGAGAAACTGGTCGATGTTGAACGCATCGGCCTGCGCCACCATGTCGTGCATCTCGTCCATCTCATCCTTGGCCTTGCCGCCAAAGAGGAAATGCAGGCCCTGCAGGGGGGCGACCTCGTTGGTGACTTCGATGAACAGGGGCAGTTCGGCATTGCTGGCGGTGGAGGCCGAGAGGAACTCGACCTTGTCGCATAATGCAGCAATATCAACATCATAGGCCGGATCGCAAAAGCGCAGCCGGAACCGGGCGGCGTCGCGGTCAAAGGCTTGCGTGGCGGCAAAGGCCACGTCGATCTGACGGTCCAGGCGCGAGCTGTCGGTGGTATAAAGCCCGGCCAGAACAGCAACCAGGGCACCGATGCCGCCCAAAACGACCCAGACCAGATCGGCCAGTTTCCACGCCCTGTGACCGGCGGGTTTGCGAAAGAAGAACGCGGTGCCGACCGATCCGATCAGAAAGAACAGGATCAGCAGGGGCAACTGGTTGTCGGTTATGAACATCATGCGGCGGAGTTTACGACCTGCGCGGGTTTTCGCAACGGTCCTCACGAAGATGTAGGAGCGGCGCGAATTGAGCGAATTGTACAGGTTTTCAGGGGGGTGTTGTGCGAAATGTACAGGTTATTTCGGTGATCTCCGGGCGGACCCAAGCCCGGCCCGGAGGGGGTGCCAGCAGACGGGCACCGGCATTCGGCGCTTGGTCAGGGCAGGCGGTTGAAACACCGTTCCGCCCGTTGGACCGGGCTTTCCGGGCTGGCAGGAACGGGAACATCGCTCAGTCTGAATCGGTTGATTTCTTCGGGCGACATCCAGTGGACATTGTCGGGTCCCGCCACTGTCAGAGTGTACCAGTAGAACGATTCAGGAATGCCGATCTTGCGATAGAAGTTCAGATAGAGCTGATGTTCGGGGGCGTCGCGTGGCAGGTCCGCGCCGGTGTCAACAGCCAGGCCAAAAAAACCCGCAGCCCAGGAGTGCACCCCGACACAGGCGCCGGATTCGATCACCCGGTGTCGGCCCATCAGCGCCATGTCGGTGCCGCCCGAGGCGACCAGACCATTCGCCGGTACCACCGTCTTGAAGCCCTCGGACCGGACGTAGCTGGTGAGCTGATTCAGCGAGTTCTCGTCATCGGCCGACCCGGGAACAAAAAGCAGCGATATGGTATCTGCCTGCGGGCTGCCCGCGCGGGCCTGACGCAGGCTGTCAACGGTGGTGTCGTCAATGACCCCGGTCATGACAAGCTGATGGTCGCGGGCGGTGAATTCGGTTTGCGGATATCCGCAACCGGCAAGAAGCAGGCTGGCCGCGGCCAGCGCCGGTTTGATGTATCTCAGGTTGATCATGCACAGCCTTTCTCGGCCTGAACCCGTCGGAGGATATCCAGACGCTCTTCGATCTCGTCGACCGTTATGGTGTCGATATCGCTGTCGAGAAGAATATCGTCGTCGCCGGTCAGGATCGCGGCGGTTGTGCTGATCGCCAGATCCGTTTCTGCGCCGCGCAGCTGGGATTGCAGAACCGCGCGTTCCTGCCCGAGCGATATACAGTCTCGTGCCCGGTAGTCGGCGGCGATTTCTTCGGGGGTAGTGCAGGCTGCGAGACCGGCAAGGGCCAGCCCGATCAAAATGTGTTTGTTTTTCATTGTCCTGAGTGTCGTTGTTGAAAATGTATCATGCCCGGATGGGCCAACCCGTCATTATCCCTGCAGGGCGGGATGTCACGCGCGATTGGGGTCAAAATCCATCTCGTCGGATAACGTTTTCGGGAGGCTGCGCCGTCAGCCGGACGGGGAATGGCGGATCGCGGCGGCGGGTTTCAACGCGTGAGAATAGTTGGATTGTGGCGCGTGGGCAGGAGGGGTGTTTACATCCATTTTCGGATCGTGAGGTGATTGAGTGGATGGGGCATCCATCCTATAGCTTGCTTCGGTTTCTCTGGTGACACGGTTTCCGAATTGGCAGCGCCCTTAGCCGTCAATTTTCGGAAGTCTTCTTGTTTTCTGTAACCTCGGCAATGCTTGTTCTCTTGGAACAAGTTCAAAGCGAACTTTCAGAGCCCCGGTATTCTCGACAAAGTAAATCTGATTGGGTTGTATGTTTACGCTAATTTTAATGTCAGGCTCCAATCCCAGCAGTACCGGCAGCAGCTCTCCTATTCTTGCTTTTTTGACACCAACAATTTGAGTTTTCCCCGGGTCGGCAACGTGGATGTAATGCGTGTTTCGTCGCAACTTGGTGACCAATTCTCCGTCAATATAAATTCCATATATGCTTTTTCCATAAGTCTTTGGTTTATATATGTAAACAAGGCCTTTGCCGCTTGGGGGATGGGAAATGGAGGTGAATTCTTCACTTTCTGCCGCTGAGGCGAGAAACAAAGCCATAGTGGCGAATACCAATGCTATTATTGGAGCAGGCGCGAATCTGCGGTCGGTTGCCATTTTTCCCCCTTTGCAGTGCTCTGATCCGCAACCCAAAAAATTGCTGAGTTGTGGAGACATCCGAATTTGATCACGACGTCGGGAATGTGACGTCTTCGGAAAAAGTGTGCCGATAGTGATGCAGTATCCGACCGCGCTTTGGGGATTGTCAACGTTGTGGGGGGATGGGGTTCTAACCCATCGTCGCGGCGGGTTTGTAAAAGGTGGTGGCGTGCATCCGTCTGTCGGTTCGGGTTGGGTGTTGAGGGAGGAGTGGTGGGTTGGAAACCCAACCTACAGTTGCCTCGTTACGTCTTTGGGTTCACAAAGTTGTTAATCAATTTATCGCTCGCCATAACAAACTTCGTTACATCTTCCATTAACCGTTTCACTCGACCCTCGTCGATTTTTTTTAACTGTCCGTGGCTGTTTAGGTGGCCGGTATGCACAATTTCATTTCTTTGTAAAACCAATGTGTTAATGTTTCTAAGTAAGTTTCTTCTGTTGAGGTCGTTTTCGACTTTGCCGCATAGCCCCTTCAGTCCCAAGCTTGAAAATAGTTTGTCGATAGCTTCAACTCTGTGTGAAGTGTAGCGTGACAAGTGATTTTGAACCATGGTGCGAATTCTTCGAAATGGTCTTTTCATTACAACAACTTCAAGAGCAGTTCTTGCATTAAGTCCAGATTTTTCAAGTATTGAAATTAATTCGTCGCTCGGTCTCCTAGATTTGAGATGAACAACAAGGATATCTGAGAACTTAGATGTGAAAAAGTGATCCATTGCTGCAACAGATGTTACAACTGCTGCTCGAATGAGATCTTTTTCAAATAATGAGCTATCGGTACCCGATGCTATTTGAAACTTTCTTTCCTCATATATATCTACAAGTGAGTTTGCTCTCAATATTGTTTGACTAAATTGATAAAGTGGTTTGCTCAAACATCCAACTCCTCCACAAACCGGGCGTTCTCCTGGATGTACTGGAAGCGCAGTTCGGGTTTTTTGCCCATCAGGCGTTCGACCAGGTCGCCGGTTTCGCCGGGTTCGTCCTCGTCGATGGTGACCCGGATCAGTTTGCGCGATTTCGGATCCATCGTGGTCTCTTTGAGGTCCTTGGCGTCCATCTCGCCCAGACCCTTGAAGCGGCTGACGTCGATCTTGCCCCTGCCGCCCAGACCTTTTTCCAGCCATGCGTCGCGTTCGGGTTCGTCCAGGCAATAGACCCGGTGGGCGCCTTGCGTCAGGCGGTAGAGCGGCGGGCAGGCGAGATAGAGGTGGCCCGCGTCGATCATCGGGCGCATCTGGGTGAAGAAGAAGGTCATCAGGAGCGAGGCGATATGCGCGCCGTCGACATCGGCGTCGGTCATGATGATGATCTTGTCATAACGCAGGTCGTCGATGTTGAACTTGCTGCCAAGCCCGACGCCCAGCGCCTGTGTCAGGTCGCTGATTTCGGCATTGGTGCCCAGTTTCGAGGAGGCCGCGCCCAGCACGTTGAGGATTTTGCCGCGCAGGGGCAGCAGGGCCTGGGTTTTACGGTCGCGGGCCATCTTGGCCGAGCCGCCCGCCGAATCGCCCTCGACGATGAACAGCTCGGTGCCGTCGCGGCTGGTGGCGGAGCAATCGACCAGCTTGCCGGGCAGGCGCAGTTTCTTGGTGGCCGACTTGCGGGCGGTTTCCTTTTCCTGACGGCGGCGCAGGCGTTCCTCGGCGCGCAGGATCAGGAAGTCGAGGATGGCGCCGGCGGATTTGGTGTCGGCGGCGAGCCAGTTGTCGAAATGGTCGCGGACCGAGTTTTCGACCAGCCGCTGTGCCTCGACCGTGGCGAGGCGGTCCTTGGTCTGGCCGACGAATTCGGGTTCGCGGATGAAACACGAGACCAGCGCGCAGCCGCCGGTGGTCAGGTCATCGCGGGTGATCTGGCCCGCTTTCTTGTTGTTGATCAGCTCGCCATAGGCCTTGATGCCCTTGACGATCGCGGCCCAGAAGCCGGATTCGTGGGTGCCGCCCTCGGGGGTGGGAACGGTGTTGCAGTAGGACTGGATGAAGCCGTCGCGCGAGGGCGTCCAGTTGATCGCCCATTCGACCTTGCCGGGGGTGCCGAATTTCTCGTTGAAATCGACGGTGCCGGCAAAGGGCTGATCGGCATAGGTGGAGGAGCCGTTCATCGTCTCCTTGAGGTAATCGCTGAGGCCGCCGGGGAAGTGGAACGTGGCTTCGAGCGGGGTTTCGCCGTCGTCGATGGCGGATTTCCAGCGAATTTCGACGCCCGAGAAGAGATAGGCCTTGGAGCGGATCGACTTGAACAGGCGGGCCGGTTTGAAGCGGTGGTGGCCAAAGATTTCCTCGTCGGCATGGAAGGTGACGGTGGTGCCGCGCCGGTTGGGGGCGGCGCCGATCTTTTCCACCGGGCCGAGCGGCAGGCCGCGCGAGAATCGCTGTTCGTAAAGTTGCTTGTCGCGGGCCACCTGCACGACCATGGAATCGGAGAGCGCGTTGACCACGGATGCGCCGACGCCATGCAGGCCGCCCGAGGTCTGGTAGGCCTTGCCCGAGAACTTGCCGCCCGCGTGCAGGGTGCACAGGATCACCTCGAGCGCGGATTTGCCGGGGAACTTGGGGTGCGGGTCGATGGGGATGCCGCGGCCGTTGTCGCGCACGGTGAGCGCGAAATCGGCGTGCAGTTCGACCTCGATCCGGTTGGCGTGGCCGGCCACGGCCTCGTCCATCGAGTTGTCGAGGATCTCGGCCAGCATGTGATGCAGCGCGCGCTCGTCGGTGCCGCCGATATACATGCCGGGGCGTTTGCGGACGGGTTCCAGACCTTCGAGCACCTCGATGGAGGAGGCGTCGTAAGTGGTGGAGGCGGGTGCGCTCAACAGATCTTCGGGCATGGGGCTGCTCTTGTTATCAGGTTTGGCCCATTATGGCAGGTGATGTGGTCGGTTGGAAGAGGGGCGCGAGGTGTTGTGGGCAATTGGCCCGATTTGCGCGGTGCGACCTGTGCCGGTCCGGCTGCTGGCAATCGGAATTTGCCAAATGAATTGCGCACCCTAGAGTAGTTTCAAAGTGATACAAGGATTTGACATCCGGCTGCAGTCATGTGGCCGAAACCGGAAAGGGAATTGGTGGAATGAATTTTCAACTGATTGCAGCGGCCTGCATCGCGGTTTGTGCGGCGGGCAAGGGCATCGCGCAGCAGAGTGCGGACACGATTTATACTGGCGGGCCGATCCTGACCATCAACGACGCGCAACCGGTGGCCGAGGCCGTGGCGGTAAAGGACGGCCGCATTCTGGCCGTCGGCGATCTGGCGGATCTTCTGGCGCTTCAGGGCGATCAGACCGCTGTCTTTGACCTGGAGGGGCGCACGATGCTGCCCGGCTTTGTCGACAGTCACGGGCATGCGGTGATGGGGGGGCTGCAGGCGCTGTCGGCCAACCTGTTGCCGCCGCCAGATGGGCCGAATGCGGATATCGCGTCGATACAGAAATCACTGTCCGATTGGCTGGCGGAGAACCGGGACATCGTCGACCGGGTCAACCTGATTGTCGGGTTCGGTTATGACGAAAGCCAGCTTGTCGAAAAACGCCCGCCCACGCGATACGAGCTGGACGAAGTATCAACCGAGCATCCGATCATCATCGTGCATCAGTCGGGTCATTTTGGCGTTGCCAATTCGAAGGCGCTGGAGGTGGCCGGAATAGGCGTGGGTGCAACGCCGCCGCCCGGCGGCGTGATCCGGTTTGACAAGAATGGCGAACCCAACGGCGTGCTGGAGGAAAACGCATTCTTTGGCGTTCTCATGCCCTTGATCGGCGGTCTTGGTGCCGAAGGCATGCAGGAATTCGCCCGGGCCGGGACGAAATTATGGGCGAGCTTTGGCTATACGACCGGGCAGGAAGGACGTTCGACGCCGGAGGTGGTGGAAACGTTGAAGCTGGTGGCGGCGGCGGGGGAAATTCCCATCGATGTCGTGGCCTATCCGGATGTTCTGGTGGACCGGGATTATATCGCGGCCAACGCGTCGAAAACTTACGTCGATGGCGTTCGCGTCGGGGGCGCCAAACTGACCATCGACGGTTCGCCACAGGGGTTCACGGCGCTGCGCGACAGGCCATACCATGATCCGGTCGGGGACTATCCGCCGGGATATGCCGGTTATGCCGCCGCAACCATGGAGCAGACCCTGGACGCCGTTCACTGGGCTTACGAGAACGGCATCCAGATCTTGACGCATTCAAACGGTGAAGGGGCGTCTGACATGCTTCTTGCCGCCATCGCGGCGGCGCAGGAGGAGTTCGGCGCCATCGAAACGCGCCCGGTGCTTGTTCACGGCCAGTTCCTGCGGGAAGATCAGGTCGACACCATCAAGGCGCTTGGAGTGTTCCCGTCGCTGTTTCCCATGCACACGTTCTATTGGGGGGACTGGCACCGGGATCACACGGTCGGGCCGGTCAATGCGGACAATATCTCGCCCACGGGCTGGGTGGTTGATCGGGGGATGATGTTCGGCTCGCACCATGATGCGCCGGTGGCGTTCCCCGACAGCATGCGCATCCTTTCGGCCACGGTCACGCGGCGGACCCGGTCGGGGGACATTCTGGGGCCGCACCAGCGCGTCGACGTTCCGACGGCGCTGAAGGCGATGACGATCTGGCCCGCCTGGCAGCATTTCGAGGAAGACGACAAGGGTTCGATCGAGATTGGCAAACTGGCGGATTTCGTCCTGCTGTCGGACAATCCCCTGTCGGTCGAACCGGAGGCGTTGGCGGAAATCGATGTGCTGGCGACCATCAAGGAGGACACGGTTGTCTATCAGGCCGAAGACGGGGTCAGGAAGGGGGATTTGAACAGCGGAGCCCTGTTCGGGGATCCGCATGCGTCGCATGGTTTTCTTGAAGCGATGCAGCGCGCGTTTGGGGCCCTGTGAGCGTGTTCGAGCGATCGGGGTCATGAAATGCGGCGGCGGGCGAGGGGCCAGCCCCTCGCGCTCTCCGGGGTATTGGAGACCAGAAAGAAGCGGCTGAGGGTGGCGGAAACGGATGAGTTTGCATGCGTTGGAAGGTCGGCAGCAATGCGGTCGCGGACATGGTGCGGTTGCCGTCGCCGCGTCCGGCCCATCGGGGTCGGGGTATCGTTCGCGAAATGAGCGGAACATGGAATTGGATTGGCGTGGATCCGTACGTGTCTGCGAAGAGGCGGCGCAGAAATCATGTCGCGTTGAAGATTTGGCCGGGACTTGGGAGAGTGGCAAGGCAAGATGACCGAACTTCGGGCGAGATTGTCTGAGGTCTTCGTAAACAGGAGAACAAAATGCTGCGTATGGCGATCATGGCTGTTGCCGTTGGGATGGTGTCCGGCGCTGCCACGGGGCAGGAGAGATACGATCTGGTGATAACGGGTGCCCGAGTGGTCGATCCCGAGACAATGCTGGATCAGGTGCGCAATATCGGCATCAGGGGCAATGAAATCGCCATCGTCACGCCGGACCCGATCACGGGGACCGACCAGATAGATGCTGGCGGTCTGATTGCCGCGCCCGGTTTCATCGACTTTCACGCGCATGGGCAGGACCCGTACAGTGAAAAGGTTTCGATTTTTGACGGCCGCACGACGCAGATGGATCTTGAGGCCGGGGCCCTGCCGGTGTCGGTCTATTACGATGCCAAGTCCGGGGTATCCCTGGCCAATTACGGTGTGTCCGTAGGCCACGCCTCGGCGCGGCTGCTGTTGATGGACGGGGTGGAATCGCATGGCAGCCCGATGATGACCCACGCCCTTGAAAAGGCCGGAGAGACAGGAAACCGCTGGTCTGTCGACAAGGCCACCGATACGCAGCTTGACGAGATCGACGCGCTTGTGAGGAACGGCATTCATGAAGGCGGTCTCGGTATCGGGGTCATGGTTGGCTATTATCCATCGGCGCGCAGCGAAGGCGTTTTGCGAATGGCCGACGTGGCTGCGGATGAGGGCAGTTTTTTGACCACCCACCCCCGATATCTGAGCAACATCGCCCCGAGCGGTCTGCTGGGGCAGGAAGAATTCATCGCGTTGTCAATGACCTATGATGTGCCACTGGTGTTGCATCATGTGCCCACCAATGCGCTGTCCGACACGCCTGCCGCGCTGGCGATGATCGATCGGGCCAATGCGAACGGAGGCGAAATCCTTGCCGAGGCGTTTCCCTATGTCAAAGGGTCGAGTTTCATTGCCGCCGAGATCCTGTCGCCCGGTTGGCAGGAACGGACGGGCATGGATTATTCCGACCTGACATGGGTCGAAACCGGGGAAACGCTGACCGAGGAGACGTTCAACAGGTACCGCGCTGAAAGGCCCGACGGGTTTTTCGTGATGGAGCATATCAAGGAGAAAGACATGCTGGCCGCGGTCCTGCATCCCGATGTGATCATCGGCAGCGACGGCATGCCCCTTGTCGATGCCGACGGGCATTCGCTGCCATTCGATGCACCATTCGGGGCGGGCAATGGTCATCCGCGCAGCGCCGGAACATTCGGCACCTACCTTCGGCTCGCCATCGACGATGGTGGCCTCACCATGCCGCAGATCATCGCCAAGACCTCGTTCCTGCAGGCGGAGTTCCTTGAGCAATTTGCCCCGTCGATGGCCAGACGCGGCCGGATTCAGGCCGGGACCTTTGCTGACATCACCATCTTTGACCCGGATGAGGTCAATGGAATGGCGGGTTATGAAGCCGGCACGAACAGCCTCGCCTCGGTAGGGTTCCGGCATGTGATCGTGAACGGGCAGCCGGTGATCCGCGACGGCGCGTTGGTTCCCGATGTTCATCCCGGACAAGCAATTCGGGCTGGTGAATGAGCGCCGCCCGGAGTTCAGAGCGACTTTGGAGACGACCGCGACAACGGTCGGCCATGCATGGGCTGATAAGTTCGTTCGGATAACGGGAGGAGCAGGTGCCGTCACAGCGAAGAATTGACGTCAACGACAAGATGCAGACGGGGTACAGCTATGTGCTGGAGGCCCCGATGGGCGCGGATTTCGCGCCGGGGTTCGAGCCGTATTATTCACCCTGGCAGATGCTGGAAATGGGCGTGTTCGAAGGCAAATACTGTACCGATTGCGGCGATGAGTTTCCGCCCGACTGGTTCGAGAACGCGAAGTTCAGCGACATACCGGACCCCAAGGTCAATTATTTCGGGGTGAAAAGCCGCCAGCCCCTGAGCCATTGGCGGGAAAAGGGCTGGATCGTGGGGCCGGACCCGCGCGGGTGGTTTCAATGGTATTGCCGTTACTATCTGGGCCGGCGTCTGCCCGAGGTGGATGCGGTTCAGATCAAGCGGTGGCGGGCGTTTGCGCGGCACCGGGGCCAGATCCTTGCCAATTGCTATCCCGGCGATTTGTTCTGCCGTCCGCGCCAGCGTCAGGCGCTGTTGCAGTGGGCTTATGATCCGATGATCTGAAGGGGATAACCCCGGCATTCATCAGCATGTTCATCGAAATAGTGTACGTTTCTTAATGGTTGGCGATGCCGCCGGCGGCTTTCTGGCAGGTTGGAGCTTCCCGATGCGTTATGCAATTGTTGCGCCCGCGCTGTACGTGATTGCCGGGGCAGGCAGGTTATATGCGTTTCCATGGGTGGGTCGGCAGCCAAATTTTAGGTCTCGAAGCGTATGCGGATCCTCTCTAGGCTGTGGGAGATTTGACGAGCAAGAGGGAAGTGAAACCAGATGAGTTGGATCAGGACGGTGCCGTTCGAGCAGGCCACGGGCAAGTTGCGCAAGCTGTATGAGCGGGTGACGGGGCCGGGGAACAACGTGGACAACATCATGATGGCGCATTCACTGAGGCCGCATTCGATGGAAGGGCATATGGAGCTGTACAAGAACGTACTGCATCACACCGGCAACCGGGTGCCCAAGTGGTTTCTGGAAACGCTGGGGGTCTGGGTCAGTTCGCTCAACGGCTGCGGCTATTGCGTGGAGCATCATTTCCAGGGATTGCAGCGCCTGTTGGGGGATGCGACGCGGGGCGATGCGATCCGGGCGGCAATCGAGGCGCGGCGGCTGGAAGAGGCGCCTTTGGATGCGGCGCAGGTTGCGGCGATGGGATATGCGCGCAAGCTGACCGAGACACCCGAAGCGATGATCGAGGCGGACGTGGCGGCGCTGCGGCGGGCCGGGTGGGAGGATGGCGAGATCCTGGAGATCAACCAGGTCTGTGCCTATTTTTCTTACGCGAACCGGACGGTGCTGGGGCTGGGCTGTTCGACCGAGGGCGACATTCTGGGGCTGTCGCCGAACAACTCGGATGATCCCGACGATTGGGGACATCGGTAAAGGGCGAGGGCGAGAGGCGCTGCCCCACCGCCATTGACGCTTAAACCAATGGCGCACCAATGGTGGCTCGCCGTGGTATTTGAGACCGGAAAGAAGCAGGGGTCAGTTTCGGGCGGTCCAGTCGAGGATGGCGCGGGCGACCGCCTGGGGATTTTGGTGGTGCAGCCAGTGGTCCGCGCCGGGAATGTCGACGCGGGTGAGACCGGGGGCGAAATCTTCGAGCCCGTGGGTGGCTTCGGGCAGCAGCGCCTTGTCGTCGGGACCCCAGATCAGCAGGTGCGGGCAGGTGACACGCAGCCGTTCGGTGGGCAGATCCGGCAGGTCGGTCAGTGGCTGGCCGGGATCGGCGATGCGCAGGGGCGAGGCGCGGTACCAGTTCAGCATGGCGTTCAGCCGACCCGGGCGCGCCCATTCGGTGCGGCAGGCGGCCATCCGGTCATCTGTCAGCCAATCGAGCCCCATGCCGTGACGGAAGAACTGTTCGAGTTTGGCGTAATTGTCGGCGGCGAGCCAATCGGCGGCATCGGGCGCGCGCAGTCGGTTGATATATTGCGAGGCCTCTGATTGCGCGCCGCCCGAGGCCATGGCGCGCTGGAACGGTACCGGGTGGACGCCGTTGGCGACGATCAGCCGCGAAACGAGGTCGGGGCGGAACATGGCCAGCCCATAGGCTACTGAGGCACCCCAATCGTGGCCGAGAACGGTGAGGGGCTGGCCCACCAGGCCGATCAGGGCGGCCATGTCGGAAACCAGTTTCGAGAGGGCATAGTTCTCGACCCCGTCGGGCGTCCAGCTTTGGCCATAGCCGCGCTGGTCGGGGGCGATGCAGAAGAAGCGGTGCGCGAGATGGGGGGCGAGATCGGACCACGCGCCGCCATATTCGGGAAACCCGTGCAGCATCAGCAGCCGGGGCAGCGCTGGGTCGCCCCATTTGCGCAGAAAGAAGGGATGGCCGTTCAGGGTGACGGTTTCGCTTTGCATCGCGGTTCCTTTCGCGGGCAGCATGCATCCGATGCGTTGTGGGGTCCAGTTTTGGATAAAGATGCATGTGTTTGACACCGATCAACGCGGGTTTTTGGCGTTTGTGCTAGTCTTTCATAAGTCAGAGGAGACAAGGAGAACGAGCGGATGGTGACAGCGCCCCGGCCCGAAGAAAATGCAGTGCGCCCGAATGGCGCGGACCCCGACGCGATCAAGGCGGAACCCAGCGCGGAGCGGGTGCGGCAGGCGTTCGAAAGCGGCAAGTACCCGTATTCGAAGAAGATGATCCGGCGCGAATACGAGGCCGAAAAGGCCAAGCTGCAGGCCGAATTGCTAAAGGTCCAGCATTGGGCTCAGGAGACCGGCGAGCGGTTCGTGTTGCTGTTCGAGGGCCGGGATGCGGCGGGCAAGGGCGGCACCATCAAGCGTTTCATGGAGCACCTGAACCCGCGCCAGGCCCGCGTGGTGGCGCTGAACAAGCCCACCTGGGAGGAGAAGGGGCAGTGGTATTACCAGCGCTATGTGCAGGAGATGCCGACGGTTGGCGAAATGGTGTTCTATGACCGGTCCTGGTACAACCGCGCGGGCGTCGAGCGGGTCATGGGATTCTGCACGCCCAACGAATACCTGGAATTCATGCGGCAGACGCCCGAGCTGGAGCGGATGCTGGTGCGCTCGGGCATCCGGTTCTACAAATACTGGTTCTCGGTCACCCGCGACGAGCAGATGCGCCGGTTCAAGTCTCGCGAGACCGACCCTTTGAAACAGTGGAAGCTGTCGCCCATCGACAAGGCGAGCCTCGACAAGTGGGACGACTACACCGAGGCGAAGGAGGCGATGTTCTTTTATACCGACACGGCGGACGCGCCCTGGACCATCGTCAAGTCGAACGACAAGAAACGCGCGCGCCTGAACTGCATGCGGCATTTCCTGTCGACGCTGGATTATCCGGGCAAGGATCACGCGCTGGTGGGAGTACCCGATCCGCTGATCGTGGGGCAGGCGCATCACGTGATCCACAAGTCCGATCACATTCTGGGCTCCGCGATACACCCGGAGGCGCGCGTGAAGTGATCCGATCCGGAAGGGCGGGGTTCAGAACGCCCCTTGCAGCGCAATCAGCAGGGGGCGGAGGTCTGAATAGGTGTCCTGCAGCGCGTCCAGCGGGCGGTTGTACGCCGCGGGCGGCAGGTCGTTCCAGACGGTCAGGGATTTGCGACGCAGCACGTTCGCGTTGGGATGGTCCTGATCGAAAGGGGCGGGGACGCGTCTGAGTTCGGGCTCGCTGATGCGGTAGCCCCTGGCCCGGTAGCCTTCCAGAAGTCGTGACATCTCATCCCCCATGGGGCCGCTCATCTGCTCGCGCCAGGTGGCGAGCGCCGGTTTGTCGAATGTCATGACGCCGCCGCCGATGCTGACATATTCAGGCGAGATGCCAAAGAAGACGCCCAGCGCGGGCGAGGTTCCCGGCAGGGTCCACAGCATGTGCAGGTGGGTGTGATAGGGGGTCTTGTCCTTGGAGAAGCGGATATCGCGTTGCGGGCGGAACAGCTTGCTGTGCGTGCCCGGCCCGATGGTTTGCGCGAATTGATCCAGCAGCAGGGTTGCGGGCGATTTCAGATCGGCCTCGAACCAGAGTTTGTTGTCGTTGAACCAGTCGCGGGAGTTGTTGCGCGCCAGTTCGCCAAGAAAGGCGCGGGCCTTGGGAATCAGGTCTGCGAAAGGGTCGGGCATGGGGCGGTTCCTCCATCCTGCACAGTTTAGCAGGTGGGACGGATCAGGGGTATGGCGTTCGTCGGCTCTTGTAAGTGGCGACCGCCGGTCATAAGCCTGACCGGATGAGCACGACCATGACATTTGGGGCGCATGCCCGCGCTATTGCCGTTCTGGGGCTGCCGCTGATCGGCGGGCATCTGGCGCAGTTCGCCATCGGGTTGACCGATACCGTCATGCTGGGCTGGTACAGTGTCGAGGCGCTGGCGGCGGTGACGCTGGCCGGAAGCTACTTTTTTGTCCTGTTCCTGATGGGGGCCGGATTCGGCTGGGCGGTGATGCCGATGGTCGCGGCGGCAGCGGCGGAAGAGGACGAAACCAGCATCCGGCGTGCGACACGCATGGGGTTGTGGCTGTCGATCTTGTTCACCGTGCTGGCGATGCCGCTGTTGTGGTGGTCCTATCCGATCCTGCTGGCGCTGGGTCAGGAAGAGGGCGTGGCGGCGCTGGCGGCGGAGTATCTGCGGGTGGCGGGCTGGGGCCTGATGCCGATGCTTCTGGTCATGGCGCTGAAATCCTATCTGGCGGCGCTGGAGCGAACCCAGATCGTGCTGTGGATCGCGGTGGGCGCGGCGGTGGTGAATGCGTTCACCAACTATGCGCTGATTTTCGGCAACTGGGGCGCGCCGGAGCTGGGCATCATCGGGGCGGCGGTCGCGTCGGTCACGACCCAGCTTGTGTCGCTGGTTGCGGTGATCGTCTATGCCGTGCACGAGTTGCCCGAACATCGCCTGTTCCAGCGGTTCTGGCGGCCCGACTGGGAGATGTTCGCGCGGGTTTTTCGGCTGGGTGTGCCGATCGGGCTGACCAACCTGAGCGAGGTCAGCCTGTTTGCGGCCTCGGCCATGATGATGGGCTGGCTGGGCGCGGTGCCGCTGGCGGCGCATGGAATCGCCATTCAGCTGGCTTCGGCCACCTTCATGGTGCATCTGGGGCTGAGCAATGCGGCGACGATCCGGGCAGGCAATGCCTTTGGCCGCCGGGATCGCAAGCGTATGGCGCGCGGGGCGGTAGTGGTGATCGTCATGTCGCTGGCCGTATCGCTGATCGCGATCGTCCTGTTCCTGACCTGCGCCAAGCCCCTGATTTCGCTGTTTCTGGAAACGGACGACCCGTTGCGGCCCGAGATCCTGGCCATCGGTGTCGGGCTGCTGGCGATGGCGGCGCTGTTCCAACTGGTCGACGGGGCGCAGGTGATGGCGCTGGGGCTGTTGCGCGGGGCGCAGGACACGGCGGTGCCGATGGTGATGGCAGCGCTGAGCTATTGGGTGATCGGCATTCCGGCATCATACCTGCTGGGCTTTGTCTATGGCTATGAGGGGATCGGTGTCTGGGCCGGGCTGGTGGTGGGGCTGGCCTTTGCAGGCGTGATGCTGATGACCCGGTTCTGGGGCCGGGTGATCCGCAAGGTGGGTCCGCGACCGGATCAGCCGCCAAGTCGTTCCAGCAACCGGCAATAGGCGGTCTGGCCACGGCGGAAATTGGCGAGGCGGAAGAACTCGTTCGGGGCGTGCAGCTTCTCGTCGCCGATGGAAAAGCCGAACATGACCCCGTGCACCCCCAATTCGCGCAGGAACAACGTCATGATCGGGATCGAGCCGCCGACCCGGGTGATGAACGGTTTGTCGCCATAGACCTCTTCGAGGACCTGTCCGGCCACCTGCGTTGCGTTATGGCCGCGCGGCACGAGAAAAGGATCGGCGTCGCCTGCCAGATGTTCGATGCGCGTGGTGACGCCCGGAGGCGTGTGGCGGGCGACATGGGCGCGGATCAGTTCGGCGATCTGTTCCGGTGTCTGATTGGCGACCAGCCGGCAGGTGATCTTGGCGCTGGCGCGGGCGGGCAGGACGGTTTTGCTGCCATCGCCCTGATAGCCGCCGGTCAGGCCGTTGAGTTCAAGCGTGGGTCTGGCCCAGAGGCGTTCGCGGACGGAGTATCCGGTTTCCCCGAACGGCGCGGGCGCGCCGGTTTCGGCGAGGTATTCGGCTTCGTCAAAAGGCACGCGGGCGATCTGGGCGCGGTCTTCGGCCGTCAGATCCACGACGTCGTCGTAGAAGCCGTCGATGGTGATACGGCCGGTTTCGGCGTCCTTCATCGACGCAAGGATCTGGCTGAGCGCCATCAGCGGGTTGTTGACGCCGCCGCCATGCAGGCCGGAATGCAGATCGGCGGAGGGGCCGTCGACGATCACCTCGACCCCCACCAGCCCCTTGAGGCCCATGACAAGCTGTGCCTCGTCCGCCGTCCATTGCAGCCCGTCGGCGGAAAAGATCATGTCGCAGGACAGGCGGCGCGCCTCGGCCCTGATGAAGTCGGGCATGTCGGGCGAGCCGATCTCCTCCTGCCCTTCAAAGAGGAATTTCACGTTGACCGGCAGGCGTTTTTGGGTGGCCAGCAATGCTTCGATGGCGAGGATGGGGATGAACATGCCGCCCTTGTCGTCCGAGGCGCCGCGACCAAAGACACAGCCCTGCCGGATCTGGGGGTCAAACGGCGGGCTGTCCCACAGTTCGAACGGGTCGGCGGGCTGGACGTCGAAATGCCCATAGATCAACACCGTGGGCCGGTCGGCCCCGGCATGCATCCAGTCGCCATAGACCGCCGGGTGGCCGGTGGTTGGCAGGACCGCGACATGTTCGATCCCTGCTTTGCCCAGCCTGTCCGCAACCCAATTGGCGGCGCGTTCCACATCCGGCATATGCGCGGGCATTGCCGAGACGGAGGGGATGCGCACGAAGTCCAGAAGTTCCTGTTCGAACCGGTTTTGATGCGTGTCGAGATAATCCTGCCAGTGCATTTTCGCGACTCCCGTTTTCCTGCGCGGAAGAGTGGCGGCATTGCAGGCGCGAGGCAATCGAAACCGGGCGTCAGTCTTTGCTGAGACGGTCGGCCTTTTTGCGCACCAGAACCGTGCGCAGGTCGTGCATCGCCAGCAGCAGGGCGTCGGTGACCTGATCGAGCTGTTCGGGCGTTGCCTTGGATTGCGCCCAATGTGTCGTGAGGTTCAAGTAATCCACGGCTCGGTGGATGTCGTCGATGTCGCGCTGGGCGAGCAGCGCCTTGCGTTCGGCCATCCAGCGTTCGATTTCGGCCATGTCCTCGGGCGTCAGGGTGCGCTGGCCGTGTGGCTTGATCTCGCCATTGCGGATGTTGACGACGGCGATCTGGTCCATCTCGATCCGCTGGTGGCGGTTGTTGGTGTCCAGACGAAAGACGAAGGCGCCGTTTTCGCGGACACGGAAGTAGTATTCGGGCAGGTCCATCGCCGTTGCCTTTCGGTCAGGTCAGGGATGCGCAAAAGCGCTGGATGCGGGTGCAGGCTTCGGTCAGGGCGGTGTCCGAGGTGGCGTAGCTGACGCGGAAATTCGGCGACAGGCCAAAGGCCGCGCCGAAGACGACAGCGACGTCGGCCTCTTCCAGCAGGGCGGTGGCGAAGGCCTCGTCACTGTCAATGCGGGTGCCCTTGGGCGTGGTCTTGCCGATCAGACCGGCGATGGAGGGATAGACATAGAATGCGCCTTCGGGTGTGGGGCAGGTGATGCCGTCGATTTCGCCGAGCATCGAGACCACCAGATCGCGGCGGCGTTTGAAGGTCTGGTTATTGGGGGCGAGAAATTCCTGGGTGCCGTTCAACGCCTCGACCGCCGCCCACTGGCTGACCGAGCAGGGGTTCGAGGTGGACTGCGACTGGACCTTGCGCATGGCGGCGATCAGTTCGTCCGGGCCGGCGGCATAGCCGATGCGCCAGCCGGTCATGGCATAGGCCTTGGAAACCCCGTTGCAGGTGAGCGTGCGGCCGTATAGCCCCGGTTCGACCTGTACCGGAGTGCAGAATTCGAACCCGTCATAGGCGAGGTGTTCGTACATGTCGTCGCTCATCACCCAGACATGCGGGTGGCGCATCAGCACATCCGTGAGTGCCTTGAGTTCGTCATGGGAATAGCCCGCGCCGGTCGGGTTCGAGGGCGAGTTGAAGATGAACCACTTGGTGCGCGGCGTGATCGCTGCCTCAAGCTGTTCGGCGGTCAGCTTGAAGCGGTTTTTCAGCGTGGTCCTGACCACCACCGGCGTGCCGCCCGCCAGCAGCACCATATCGGGATAGCTGACCCAGTAGGGCGCGGGGATGATCACCTCGTCGCCGTCGTTCAGAGTTGCCATGAGGGCGTTGTAAAGCGTCTGTTTGCCGCCGGTTCCGACCGAGACCTGCGCGGGCGTGTAGTCGAGCCCGTGGTCGCGTTTCATCTTGGCGCAGACCGCCTGTTTCAGCTCGATGATCCCGTCGGGGGCGGTGTATTTGGTCTTGCCTGCGGCAATAGCGGCGACGGCGGCGTCCTTGATGTTCTGCGGTGTGTCGAAGTCCGGCTCTCCCGCGCTGAGGCCGATCACGTCGCGTCCGGCGGCCTTGAGTTCGGCCGCCTTGGCCGTCATCGCGATGGTGGGCGAGGGTTTGACGCGAGACAATGTCGCAGACAGGAAACTCATGGGCGGCCTCGGTTTGTATCTTGTGCGCGACTGTCATAGGGTGCGCCCGAATTGGGATCAAGCGATATGGAAACGGCAAAGGAGCATGCAATGAGCGATGACAACAACTGGTTCGGACCGGATGCAGCTACCTTTGGGGACCGCGTTGCAGGCGCGCGCGAAGCCGCGGGCATGACGCAAACGCAGCTGGCGCGTCGGCTGGGGGTCAAGAAGGCGACGATCATGGGGTGGGAGGACGATGTGTCAGAACCCCGTGCCAACAAGCTGTCAATGCTGGCGGGCATGTTGAACGTGTCGATCAAGTGGCTTTTGACCGGTGAAGGCGAGGGCGCGGATGTGCCGGGCGAACCGGTCGATGCCTCGTCTGATCTGGCGGAAGTTCTGGCGGATCTGCGCGCGTTGCGCGGCTCGATGCGGGAAAATGCCGAGCGCGCCGCGCGCCTGGAAAAACGCCTGCGTCAGTTGGCGGGGTCCGTTGAATGACCGAAACGCGCGAGAACCGCATCAGGCGGATGAAAATGCGCTCGATGCGGCGCGGGATCAAGGAGATGGACCTGATCCTGTCGGCCTATGCGGATCGCAACCTGCCCGGGATGGACGGTGTGGCGCTGGATCTGTACGACGCGCTGCTGCATGAGAACGATCAGGACCTGTATCAATGGGTCACGGGGCAGGTGCCCGCGCCCGAGAAATATGGCGCATTGATCGGCGATATCGCGCAAACCTTTCAAAAATAGCGAAATTTTACCTTAACCGATTCTTCGGCTTTGCCGGTGCATCCTGTTTGCGCAGTTTGGCGAGTCGGAGAACGGGATGAGTATCGAAAGAAAGTTTACCGTATCGGAACACAAAAGCTTCATGGGCATCTATCTGGAGGCGCTGGCGCTGGTCGAGCGGCTTCACCGGTTGCTTCTGGACGTGATCAAGGACGAATTCGAGCGGGTCGGGATTCTGGAGATCAACGCGGTACAGGCGCTGCTTCTGTTCAATATCGGCGATCACGAAGTGACGGCGGGCGAATTGAAAAGCCGCGGCTACTATCAGGGCAGCAATGTCAGCTATAACCTGAAGAAGCTGGTCGAAATGGGATACATGCACCACCAGCGGTGCGAGATCGACCGGCGCTCGGTCCGGGTCAGGCTGACACAGAAGGGGCGCAACATCCGTGATATCGTGTCGGAGCTTTTTGCAAGGCATGCCGAGGGGTTGCAATCCAAAGGCGTTCTGGGGGCGGATGGTGTGGAAAACATCACCTCGTCCCTGCGCCGGGTCGAGCGGTACTGGACGGATCAGATCCGGTATATTTATTGATCCCCGGGCCGGAGCGACGACAGGGTCAGACCTTGGAGTTCGCGCATGAGCTTGCGGGCCATGGTGGCCTCGAAATCCTCGAACCCCAGGGCGGATTCGACAAAGGCATCCGGGCCCAGAATGACCCAAGCCTCGTAATAGGCGATCAGTTCACCGACCTGCAACAGCCGCTTGTCGTCGATATCGGGGTCGTCGGCGCCGATGACCAGACCATTGATGGTCAGATTTGCATCGGCAAGGCCGTCTTTCACCTCGCGCGGGTGGGGGCCGATATTGTGTTTCCCGTCTCCGGACAGGTCCAGCGTGCGTTTCCAGCATGCTTCCTGCTGTGCCAGCAGGTCGGCGCCGAACAGCATGGCCGCGCCGACCGCCGTGCCGCTGGGGGCGGGTGCGCGGCGGGTTGCGGCAAGGGTTGCAGTGATGCGCGCCAGATCATCGGCGCTGATGATATCGGTCCAGCCCTGCAGCAGGCGTTGATGGCCGGCCTCGCTCCATTCATAGATGGCCAGGCGCACCGGGGCCGACGGGTGTGACAGCAGGGCTTGCGTCACGCGGGGATGCTGCAACGCCCGGGCCAGCCCGTCGAGTTGCAGCCGGTATTCGCGGCTGTCGACCGAACCGGACACGTCGAGGCCGAGCGCCAGCGCCTGCCGGCATTGCGCGGTGGCCTGCGAGGTCAGCAACATGAAAAGGCAGGCGGCGACGCGCAGGATCACTCGGCAACCCCTAAGTTTGCCTGGCTGACGATCAGGCCGGACACCTCGCGCTCGAGCTTGCGCCGCATGGCCCTTTCGAAATCGTCGAACCCGTTGGCGATTTCCAGAAAGGCGGAAGGCCCCTTGAGCACGTTTTCACGATAGAAGGGGATCAGTTCGGTTGCCGCCTCGTAAGCGCCGCTCATGATGACGAGGCCGTTGACCACGACATTCTGGAACGGGAAATGCCGATAGGCTTCGGTCGGGCCGTAGCCGTCATTGTTGATCCCGTCGCCTGACACGTCGATGGTCTGGCGCTGGCATTTCGGCGCCCGCTGCAACAGGACCGCGCCGAAGCTGAGGGCATGTCCCATCGCGGTTGGGAAGATGCCCCCGGTCCTTTCCGACGCGGCAAGTATGGACGAGGCGGCATAAAGGTCTTCGGCGCCTCGGACGATCCGCCAGTCCAGCAACACGCGCTGGTTGAACCGCCCGTTCCATTCAAAGACGGCAAGCGCCACCGGCAGCGGGGCCGAGAGAAACGCATGTTCGACCTCGGGCGCGAGCAGGGCGGCGGCCAGCCCGTTGCGTTGCAGGGCATATTCGGCCTCGTCAACCGAGGAGGACACGTCAATCGCCAGCACCAGCGCAAGGCGACAATCCTGCGCCCTGAGAGGGCTTGCCAGCAAGGCAAACCCCAGTATCGCCAGCCAGCGGATCACCAGTGTCCCGTGTTTTCCATGCTGACCCACGGCTCGGCCGGGTCAAGAGCCGTACCGTTCTGCAGCAGTTCGACCGAGATATTGTCCGGCGAGCGGACAAAGGCCATGCGCCCGTCGCGGGGCGGGCGGTTGATGGTCACGCCGTTATCCTGCAGGTGCTGGCAGGCGGCATAGATGTCATCGACGCCATAGGCCAGATGCCCGAAATGGCGGCTGTCGCTGGGCAGGGCGTCGTCGCCATCCCAGTTGTAGGTCAGCTCGATCGGGGCGTCTTCCTGGCCCGGCGGCGCCATGAAGACCAGCGTGAAACGCCCGTTCTCGTTTTCATATCTCCGGGTCTCCTTCAGGCCGAGCAATTCGTAGAAGGCCATGGATTTTTCCAGATCCTTCACGCGCACCATGGTGTGCAGATAGGTCAGCGCCATCGCGGTCATCCTTTGTCAGAAAGTCATCGCGTCCAAGCTTAGCGCGTCACGCCCGTTAGTCGAGGGTTCGGGCGCGGGAAACTCAAAAAGATCGTGCGGTAAATTTCCCGGGCGATTGTACCTTATGTCGCCTTTCCGGGGGGTGGGATATCGATATATAGTGGTGGGCGACTCATTTCACGAAAGGACGTGTCGATGCCGCTTTCCCCAGATCAACTGTCCGAGATCGAGGCGCAGCGCGCGCAGACGCAGCCGACCCGCCGGGTGGTCGCACCGGGAATGGAAGAGCGGTTGTATTCCGCGCATCCGGTTCTGGATCACGGTTTTGTCCGGGTCATCGACTATATGGGCGATGATGCCGCGATCTGTCAGGCCGCACGGGTGTCGTACGGAAAGGGCACCAAGTCGGTGCAGAATGACGAAGGGCTGATCCGGTACCTGATGCGGCACTGGCACTCGACGCCGTTCGAGATGTGCGAGATCAAGCTGCATGTCAAACTTCCCGTCTTTGTTGCGCGGCAGTGGATCCGCCACCGCACCGCCAACGTGAACGAGTATTCGGCGCGCTATTCGATTCTGGACCGCGAGTTCTATATCCCCGCGCCCGAGCATGTTGCGGCGCAGTCCGAGGTCAACAACCAGGGCCGGGGCGACACATTGCAGGGCGAAGAGGCGGCGCGTGTGCTGGAGATTCTCAAGGCCGACAGCGCCCGCTGCTATGACAATTACGAGGCGATGATCGGGCAGGACGGCCAGCAGGGGCTGGCGCGCGAACTGGCGCGGATGAACCTGCCTGCCAACGTCTATACCCAGTGGTACTGGAAGGTGGACCTGCACAACCTGTTCCATTTCCTGCGTTTGCGGGCGGATGCTCATGCGCAGTATGAAATCCGGGTCTATGCCGAAACCATGTGCCAGATCGTGGCCGACTGGGTGCCGTTCGCTTATAGGGCGTTCGAGGATTACCGTCTGGGCGCGGTCAACCTGTCGGCGCAGATGGTCGACAGCCTGCGCCGGATGCTGAAGGGCGAGGACGTCACGCAGGAAAACTCGGGCCTGTCGGCCCGCGAATGGCGCGAGTTCGAGGCCGTCATCCGGGGCGACCAGGTCAACCCGACCTGACCAGAGGCGGGGCGTTGCCTGTCCGGAGGATCGAGGTGTTTTTGGGGAATGGTCAACGGCCGTCAATTCAGCCGTTGTCCTTTTCTGTTCGCGCCGCGCGATGCGCGGAAGGTCGTTACAACGCTTTCAAATCAGAAGCCATCTGACGGCCGTCGCGTCCGTCCTGAAGCTCGTACGAAACTTTCTGATTGTCAGCGAGCCCTGTCAGGCCCGATCGTTCTACGGCCGAGATATGAACAAACACATCTTTGCCCCCTTCATCGGGCGCAATAAATCCATAGCCTTTGGTTGTATTAAACCACTTCACGGTGCCAGTTGGCATTTCCCGTGTCTCCTTCTCCTTGGTCGTTGCCCCGGAATTTGGGGCGAGTTCGGTCCACCCACCGTCAACTTACCGGAATGCAAAGACAAACCGGCAAAAAAGGCGGGTTTCACCTTTCTCACAATTGCATCTCATTGTAAAAAATCAAGAACAACACTCCGGTCAAAACCGGATTGTCTATTTTTTCAGCAAACCCGGTTTTTGGGGGAAAAATGCGGCTATATGGCCTCAAAACCTGTGACACGTGCCGTAAGGCATTGAAATCAATTCCGGAAATGGAATTTATTGACGTGCGCTCCGGCGGCGTGCCAGCGGAAGTCATGGCGCGGGCGTTGGCGGAGTTCGGCGATGTTTTGCTCAACACCCGGTCGACGACCTGGCGCGGGCTGGACGAAAACGAACGCGCGAAACCGCCTGCAGAATTGCTGGCGGCGCATCCGACGCTGATGAAACGGCCGCTGATCGAGAGTGACGGCGCGTTATATCTGGGCTGGACGGATAAAACCCGCGCCGCCCTTGGCGTTTCCTGAGCGGCTGATTATCTGCGGGTCCAGGCAACCGGAGGAAAGATATGCGAAACGCCGCCATGGTGCTGGGTGTCGTCGCCGGACTGATCGGCATGATTGTCGGGTTTTTCGGCTATGGCTATGTCACGCTGATCGAGCAGTTCGGCGAGATCGAGGGCGTGGCCGAGCAGGTGCAGAACGTCACCCTGATCCAGACCGTTTCGATCCTGTCGCCGATGCTGGCCATCGCGGGCGGGGCCATGGCGCGGGCGCGGGCGTTATGGGGTGGGGTGTTGTTGTTGCTGTCGGCGGGCGGGATGTATCACGCCTTTGGCTTCAACGCCTTCACGATGTTTCCCATCGCTTTTGCCGGTCTGGCCGGGGTGCTTGGGCTCGCCGCTGGAAAGCCGGACGAACCCAAGGCGCATTTCTAGACGTCAGGAGAGGCGCAGCACACGGTCAAGCGAGAGCGGACCGGCGCCCTTGATCACAAGAACCAGCAACAGGAAAGTCCACATCACGCGCTGGTCGATCAGCGTCACCGTGTTGTCGAACAGGCTGCCGAGCTTGACGCCGTGGCCGGTGACGTCGACGATGGTCTGCACCCAGATAAAGCCGATCATGCCGATGGCCGACAGGCGGGTCAGCAGGCCGAGTACGACCAGTGCAGGCAGGACGAATTCGGCAACCGTACCGGCAAAGATGACGAGACGCTGAAAGATGTTCATCTGGGTGACGTCATAAAGAACCGCCTCGGCGGCTTTGGGGAAGATCTGGCCGAAGGCGCCCGCCGAGGGCGAAAAGATCGATCCGTCGATCTTGAGCATGGCCGAATTCCAGTAATAGAACAGCAGGACTGCGGCGAAAACGATCCGCGCCAGTGTCGGTGTCAGCATGTCCGACGCGCGGTCGAGCTTACCAGAGACACTGTTGTGAAGGGTAATCAGTGCAGCAGTCATCATGTCAGCCTTTCGGTAGTCAAAGAAGCGATGGCGTTGCCCTGCAGGAGCAGGGTCAATGTGGCGCCCAGATCAAAGTCATCTGCCTTTGACAGGGCGTATTCATGGGCCTGGCCGATGGAGTGTCCGGCCATAAGCATCTCGATCCAGTCCGCGCCACCTGGCGGCAGCAAGTGAGGGGCCGGGTCGAACTCGGTGCGGGTGATCAGGATGTCCTGCGCGCCGGGTTGCGGTTTCGGGGCGCCGTCTTGGGTGTTGAAGCGCCAGATATCGTGCACCGGCCAGGGAGAGCGGAGCAGGACCATCGACGGGGCGAAGGTCAGCCGTGCGGACAGCAGTTTCTCGGTGTCGATGGCAAGCGCCTCGGGCGGGATGGGTGTGCTGTCGGCGGCGTGGTAGGAGCGGCGCAACGCCAGTTCCAGCCGCGCCACATCGGGGAGGTAGCCCAGATGCGACAGTTGCTCCATCCCTGCAAGGAAATCCGGGAAGGCCTTGCCATAATGCATCATCAGCGGCGAGCTGGGGGGATGTCTGCGCAGGAAGATACCCGCCAGCCCATCCATGTTCTGTGCGCCCAGAAGCTTGGCGATGACGGGAAAGGCCTGGTGCATCGCCTCGGTCAGAGACACGGCCACGTTGTTGCGATAAACGCTGAACCGGCGGCCCGCAGGCTGGTTGTGCGCATCGCTGAGGCCCTCGGGAACCGGTTGGGCGGCATCAAGGATCGCGTCGTGGAAAGTGGTTTGCGAGACACTCATGCCGGTATCCGTTCGAGCGCGGCTTGTGCGCGTTCGGCCTCGGCCCGCAGAACCGGCCAGTCGGGTACGTCGGTGTCCCATTCGATCAGGACGGGTTTGGGCCCGGACCGATCCAGCACATAGTCCAGCAGCGCCCAGACCGGGTCGACCACCTCGCGCCCGTGGCTGTCGATCAGCAGGGGTCTGCCGTGGTCGTCGTGATCCTCGTCATGGCCGCCGAGGTGGATTTCGCCCACCTGTTCAAGCGGGTAGGCTTCAATGTAACCCTGCGGCGAGAAGTCGAGATTGGTGGCCGAGACAAAGACGTTGTTGACGTCCAGCAACAGGCCACAACCGGTGCGCCGGCTGATCTCGCGCAGGAAATCCGGTTCGGTCCAGGTGCTTTCATCAAAGGCCAGATAACTGGAAGGGTTTTCCAGCAGCATCTTGCGCCCGACCGTCTCTTGCAGCTGATCGATATGTTCGCAGACCCGCGCCAGCGTCGCATCTGTATAGGGCAAGGGCAGTAGATCGTTCAGGAAATGGCTGTCATGGGTGGACCAGGCCAGATGCTCGGAAAAGCTGGCAGGGTTGAGCCAGCCGACGAGGTGTTTCAGGCGGGCCAGGTGATCTGGGTCCAGGGGGCCTTCACCGCCGATGGAAAGGCCGACACCATGGACCGAAATCGGGAATTGTTCGGACAGGTGACGCAGTTGCGCCAAAGGGCGGCCACCGTCGCCCATGTAGTTCTCGGCATGAATTTCCAGCCACGCCACGGGGGCGGCCGCATCAAGGATCTGGGCAAAATGCTGGGGCTTGTACCCGACGCCCGGCGCCGCCGGCAGGCGGTTCGATCTGAGCGCATCATCCAACATCAGCCCGTCTCCTGTCTGATTGGAAAAGGGCGAGCATTGTCCATACCCGCCCTTTGGTGTTCGGCGTAGATTTATGCCGGCAGGTCGCGGTCCAGCGCTTCGAGCGAGCCTTTGCGGGCGCTGCCGTCGGCCTGTGCGGGCAGGTCGATGCCTTCGCAGGTGCCGGCGTCGACCAGAGTCCAGGCGTTGCCCTGATAGTCAACGGTCGAAGTTCCGGCGCAGGTGGTGCCGGGGCCCGCGGCGCAGTCGTTCTGACCCGCCAGAGAAACGCCATAGCACTTTTCCTTGGCTTGCGCGCTTGCGGTGGTGGCTGCACCGGAGATTGCGGCGGCAACGGCGCTTGCGATGACCAGGGTTTTTGCGGTGTTCGACATCTCGATTTTCCTCTTGATGACTTGGTTGGTTTGTTCGTGACACTGACAAAGGTAGGGGCTGGGTGCGCACAGTTAAATTCACGACCCCGTGTCTCACAGCCCCGTCAGCGAGTGTAACGCCGGCTTTGAGTCTAGTATATTGTTTTTTAAGGGTAATATGAATTATATTGCCCTTCCGGCCCGAAAAAAAGACCGGAAGGGCGGGGAATGTTACAGAAGATCGGGGGGCGTTGCGGCCCGCGACAGGTCTTTTGTTACATCTTCAAGTGACTGAACACTTGTCTGTTTTTCGCCAAGGCGGCGGACCGAGACCGTGCGCTCTTCGACTTCGCGGTGTCCGACGGCCAGAATGACCGGGACCTTGCCGACCGAATGTTCGCGAACCTTGTAGTTGATCTTTTCGTTGCGAATATCGGCCTCGGCGCGCACGCCAGCCTTTTGCAGCCCGGCCACGACCTCGTTCACGTAATCATCGGCCTCGGAGGTGATCGAGGCGACGACGACCTGGCGCGGGGCCAGCCAGAAGGGCAGCTTGCCGGCGTGTTCCTCGATCAGGATGCCGATGAAACGCTCGAACGAGCCCAGCGTCGCGCGGTGCAGCATGACGGGGCGATGCTTGGCGCCATCGGCGCCGATATAGGTTGCATCCAGCCGTTCGGGCAACACGAAATCCACCTGGAATGTGCCGCATTGCCAGTCGCGCCCGATGGCATCCGTCAGCACGAATTCCAGCTTGGGGCCATAAAACGCGCCTTCGCCGGGGTTCAGTTCGGGTTCGATTCCGGCAGCGCGGGTGGCGGACAGAAGCGCCGCCTCGGCCTTGTCCCAGACCGCATCCGATCCGGCGCGGGTTTCGGGGCGGTCGGAGAATTTCACCGAGAAATCTTCGAACCCCAGATCCTTGTAGATCACGCTGAGGAAGCGAATGAACTCGGCGGTTTCCGCCTCGATCTGCTCTTCGGTCGAGAAGATATGGGCGTCATCCTGCGTGAATCCGCGCACCCGCATGATGCCGTGCAGCGCGCCTGAAGGTTCGTAGCGGTTGCACGAGCCGAACTCGGCCATGCGCAGCGGCAGGTCGCGATAGGATTTCAGGCCCTGCTTGAAGATCTCGACATGGCAGGGGCAGTTCATCGGCTTGAGGGCATTCACGGCCTTTTCGCGGGCGTGTTCCTCGTCGACTTCGACGATGAACATGTTTTCCTGATACTTGTCCCAGTGGCCCGAGCGTTCCCACAGCTTGCGGTCGACGACCTGCGGCGTGTTCACCTCGACATAGCCGCCGCGGCGCTGCTGGCGGCGCATGTAGTCCTGCAACTGGGTGTAGATGGTCCAGCCGTTGGGGTGCCAGAAGATCTGGCCCGGCGCCTCTTCCTGCATGTGAAACAGGTCCATCTCGCGGCCCAGTTTGCGATGGTCGCGCTTTGCGGCCTCTTCCAGCATGTGCAGATGCGCCTTGAGCTTTTCCTTGCCGGTGAAGGCCACGCCATAGATGCGCTGCAGCATGGCGCGGCTGGAGTCGCCCCGCCAATAGGCGCCCGCAATGGACATCAGCTTGAAGGCGTCGCCCGGCAACTGACCGGTATGCTGCAGGTGCGGACCACGGCAGAGATCCTGCCAATGGCCGTGCCAGTACATGCGCAGCGGCTCGGTGCCGGGAATGGCCTCGATCAGCTCGACCTTGTAGGGTTCGTTATTGGCCTTGTAGAACTCGATCGCACGCTCACGGTCCCAGATCTCGGTGGTGACCGGGTCGCGCTTGTTGATGATTTCCTTCATCTTTTTTTCGATCAGGCCGAGGTCTTCGGGAGTGAAGGGCTCAGCCCGGTCGAAATCGTAATACCAGCCGTTCTCGATCACGGGGCCAATGGTGACCTTGGTTGCGGGCCAGATTTCCTGCACCGCACGCGCCATGACATGGGCGAGGTCGTGGCGGATCAGCTCGTTGGCCTGCGCCTCGTCCTTGAGGGTGTGGATGGCGATGTCGGCGTCGGTCTCGATGGGCCATTGCAGGTCCCAGTGCCGGCCGTTCACCGTGGCCGAGATGGCCTTTTTCGCGAGCGAAGTCGAAATGTCGGCGGCGACCTGCGCGGGCGTGACGCCTGCGTCATAGGATCGTGCATTGCCATCGGGAAAGGTTAGGGAGACTGACTGTGAGTCCAGGGCCATATCGGCTCTCCTCGTCGGTTTGGCGCCCACTGAACGCCCGGTTGCGGGTTATTTGCGTTCGGGTCGTTTGGCAGGTGCCGGTGCCTGTGTCAAGGGCGGGAGCGAGGGGCGCTGCCCCTAGCGCTCCCCGGGGTATTTTGGACCAGAAAGAAGGCAGGGGCGATTGCGCTTGCGGGACCCGCGTGCATGATGCGGGCGATGAAGGAGACTGTTTGATGACGGCAACGAATTTTCTGGAGACGGAGCAGGGACGGCGGCTGGCCTATCACAAGACTGAGGGGGCAGGGCCGGTGATCGTTTTCCTGGGGGGCCTCAAGTCGGATATGGAGGGCACCAAGGCAGTGCATCTGGAGGCCTGGGCGAAGGCGCGCGGGCAGGCTTATCTGCGGTTCGACTATTCCGGTCACGGGGAAAGCTCGGGTCACTTCGAGGAAGGCTGTATCGGCGATTGGCACGAGGATACGGTGGCGGCGGTTTCGGCGCTGACCGATGGGCCGCTGATCGTGGTCGGCTCGTCCATGGGAGGGTGGCAGGCATTGTTGCTGGCGCGGGCATGCCCCGGACGGATTGCCGGGATGGTCACCATCGCGGCGGCGCCGGATTTCACCGAGGATGGCTGGTGGGCGTCGTTTACCGACGAGCAGAAAGCGGCCCTGGCTGCGTCGGGTCGGGTGGAGTTGCCGTCGGATTACATGGAGCCTTACGTGGTCACCCGGCGAATGATCGAGGATGGGCGCAACCGGCTGGTGCTGCGCACGCGGCTGGATCTGCCTTTTCCGGTACGGTGCCTGCAAGGTACGGCGGACACGGCGGTGTCGACAGAAACGGCAGTCCGCCTGCTGGACCATGCGACCTGCGGGGACATGCGCCTGCTGCTGGTCAAGGATGCCGATCACCGGTTTTCGGACGGCCCATGCCTGGGTCTGATCGAGGCGGCGGTGCTGGATGTAATGGGAGCGGGGTGATGCGGGCGTTCGGGAAGTTTCTGGGACGCCTTTTGCTGGTTCTGCTGGCCGCTGCAGGGGTGCTGTGGTGGTTCGGGCCGTATGAAGAGGTCGATCTGTCCCCCCGGTTTGATCCGCGCAAGTTCGGCGAGGGGGTGCAGGTCTATTTCGAGAGTGTCGAGGCACAGTTTGACGACATCACTCCGGGCGTTGAAAAGCGGGTGATCTGGCAACCGGGCGCGGAGGAGCAGCGTACGCCCTATTCGGTTCTGTACATTCACGGGTTTTCGGCCACATCCGAGGAAATCCGCCCGGTGCCCGATCGGGTGGCAGAGTCGTTGGGGGCGAACCTAGTTTATACGCGTCTGCAAGGGCATGGGCGCGGCGGCGACGCCATGGCCGAAGGCACCGCATCGGGGTGGTTGCGCGACACCGCCGAGGCGCTGGCCGCGGCGCGGGCGGTGGGGGAGAAGGTGGTGGTGATCTCAACCTCGACCGGGGGCGCGCTGGCGGCGGCTGCGGCGGTGGATGCGGAGATGAGCGAGGGCATTGCCGCGCTGGTTTTCGTATCGCCGAATTTCGGGGTGAATGACCGCGCGGCCTGGGTGCCGACCCTGCCGGGCGCGCGCCTGTGGCTGCCGCTGGTGATGGGAGGGGAGCGGGGCGCGCCGGACCCTGATCCCGACATCAACACCTTTTGGGCCACGCATTATTCCTGGGAGGCGGTGGTGCCGATGTCGGCGCTGGTCAGGGCGGTCGTGGCGCTGGATTTCTCGGGGGTAACGATCCCGGCCTTGTTCTGGTATTCGCCCGACGATCAGGTGGTGCGGCCCGACATGACGCATCAGATCGCAGGGCGCTGGGGCGGGGCGGTGACCGAGCATCTGGTGACGATGGGGGAAAGGGATGACCCGTCATCGCACGTGATTGCCGGTGATCTGGTGTCACCCGGCCAGACCGAGGCGGCGGTCAGCGGCATTTTGGACTGGCTGACGCAGCAGGGGATCGAGTGATGGAGCGGCGGGTCGGCCTGACCACGATCGGGGTGGAGGATCCGGAAACCGCCGCCAAATCTAATGAGCAATTGGGCTGGCAGCGGTCCGACAGTTCGGATGGTGTCATAGTCTTTGATCTGATCGGGCAGACACTGGGGCTCTATCCGTTGTCCACGCTGGCTGATGAGATTGGTGTTGATAAAGCCGAACTGGGACAGGGGGCGATGACGCTCAGCAAAGCCTTTGGGACGGGCGCGGACATTCTGAAATTCGCCTCGGATGTGTTCTGGGCCGGACATCATGACTTTTTGCACATCCCCGACGGCACGATCTGGGAGGTTGCGTTCAACCCGTTCTTGGCGCTTGGGCCGAAGCGTGAGTTCCGATGGAAAGAGTTTTGATGAGCGATATCATATGGATGAAGAAGGTCTGTGACTATGTGACCGCGCGCGTGCCACGGGACGAGCGCGGCCTGAATGATCACGCCATGACGGCTTGGCAGTTCGGTTGCATGTTGATTTGTGCTCTTGGGCAAGCGGATGAGCAACCTTGGGGCGCATCCTTGCGGGAAACGCCGAGACCCCCTGCTGTCTTGCCGCCGGTGGAGGATATTGCGGTTGCAGTGTTGGCTGCGGCAGATCAGCGAAAAGAGGTCACATGGCTTCGTTGGGATGGCACACCTTTGCCGCCCAAACCAATGAGAGCGGGGAGAATCGTCTGGACAAGAGTTGGAGAGACCTGCCCATGGCCGCCAGCGCCGCCGACTGTGCAGGCGGCGCATGGGTTGGGTCCGGCGCGTTTGTCGGCGGAGGCGCAGGAAATTTTGGACTTGCTGGGGTTGATCCGTGATGGCCGCTGGACAGATGCAGCGCGACCAGTGTTGTGGAGAAGGCAACCGCGTGCGTGGGATATGGATGTGCCTGCTGATCCGGAGTTCCAGGCAGGTGTCGAGCGGTGTCTGGAAACAATGCCAGTGGACGTGCGCGATGCGATACATCGGATTGCGTCCCCGCCGCAGGAAGCGGAGATTGCGGCGGAACTGAACCGTTTTCTTGCTGTTCAGGCCAAGCAGGACGCAAGGGCTCGGGAATATGGTCACACCCCGCCGCCACCGGACAAAGATGCGTTGCGACAGGAGATCATTAGGGGATGGGCGATGCGGAAGGTGCATGAGGCGGAACACTTGTTCCATGCCCGATGGCGGCTGAACACGGGATGGCATCCCGAGGAAAATGTACTGTTGCCGCTTTTTCATGACCCTTTGGTCCACCAGATGCTGGCCAGGGTACGGGAAAGGATCGGCTGATGCGCAAACCCGGCAGCATGTGGAGTCTTGAAACGCTGGGCCGGGTGCGTTTGTCGCGGCATTTTTTCATGCGGGATTTTCTGTATTCCGAAATCGGGAATTTTCACGAGCGGCAGAACATTCCCGACAATCCTGATCTGGCGATCGAGACGGGGCGGGCGTTTTGTGAGGCGCTGATGGACCCGCTGGAGGAAACCTTTGGCCGGGTGGCGGTGCGGTCGGGCTATCGCTCGGCGGCGCTCAACCGGTTCGGCAACGAGAACCGGCTGAACTGCGCGCGCAACGATCATCCGCTGGAATGCCATATCTGGGACCGGGGCGAAGGAGATGCCCGCATCGCCGGAGCTTCGGTGGTGATCCCTTGGTTTGCCGACCGTTTTGCGCAGGGGCGGGACTGGCGCGATCTGGCATGGTGGATGCATGACCATCTGGATTACTCCGAGATCTGGTTCTTTCCCAAGCTCTGTGCCTTCAATCTGGTGTGGCGGCCCAAACCGCTCAGGCGCATCGACAGCTATATCGCGCCGCGCGGGCGGTTGCTGGCGCCAGGGGCGGAACCGGAGGAGCCACGTGAATCGCGCCGCGCGCGATACGCGGATTTCCCCGAGTTTCGCGGCGTTCGCTATCCGTAACGTTCCGCTTGCCTGATCGCGGCCAAGGTCTCATTCTGGGACCGGATGCGCCAGGTGAAGCGCTGTTTGCAAGGACGGTTCAGATGGTCGAGCCTTTGGTTCTCCTGCCCGGAATGATGTGCGATGCGCGCCTTTTCGAGGAACAGTTGCGGTGTTTCTCGCGCGAGCGGGCGGTGACGGTCGGGGCGATCACGCAAGGGGAAAGGGTTGAAGAGATCGCCTCGGGGTTGCTGGACCAGTTGCCGCGCCGGTTCGCCCTGGCGGGTCTCAGCATGGGTGGGATTGTCGCGATGGAAATCATTCGGCGCGCGCCGGACAGGGTGTCGCGGTTGTGCCTGATGGATACCGATGCCCTGTCGGATACACCGCAGATCGCGGCATCGCGCGAGCCGCTGATGGTTAGGGCCAAGGCCGGGCGGCTGGAAGACGTGATGCACGAGACCTTCCGGGCCGAGTTTCTGGCGCCGGGGCCGCGCAGGATGGATGTTCTGAACCGGTTCTACAGGATGGCGATGGATCTGGGGTCAGAGGTATTCGTGCGCCAGATGCGGGCCTTGCAGCGGCGACCGGACCAGCAGGGCACGTTGTGCAAGATCAAGGTGCCGACGCTGGTTCTGTGCGGGGCGCATGACGGGCTGACGCCGGTCAGGCGCCATACGTTCATGTCGGAACTGATTCCGCATGCGGAACTGGCGATCATCGAAGAGGCGGGCCACTTGCCAACAATGGAGGCGCCGGACAAGGTGACGGGCGCCCTGAAACGCTGGCTGGGCAGGCCGCATCAGGGGTAGAGGGCAGCGCGTTCTTCTTTGCTCAGCACCGTGGGCCGGGCCGAGGGATGTCCGGTGGCGATGTCGAAGAACGGGGTCTTGCGCCATCGGCCTGACAGCCGGGCCGAGATCGCTCTGCGCAAGACCGCCATAAGGGCGGGGCGCAGGTTTTCGTGCCGCCGAACGCCGTCGTTACCCAGAACATAGCCTTTGGAGATGACAGGCCCCAGACGCTCGGGCTCGCTCAGGCGCTTGACGCATATCCCGGCAAACGGGATTTTGGGCGACTTCATCGTGTTGCCAATGGGGCTGTTGCAGCAGCGCGCGTACCAGCGATACAACCCTTTCGGTCCCAGCTGCATAAGCGCGAGGTGTTCCTTGCCGCTGTCGATCACGACGGTATCCGGGCTGAGCTGGAAAATGTCGACCGGCCCGGGGGCCGGGTCGGGTTGCCCGAAATAAAGTTCCGCCGCGCGACAATCCGGGCAGAAGCAGGCGACGCGGGTGCCGGATGCCACACCAGCAGCAGTGATATGGCCGGTCAGCTTCCCGCAAGTACAGGCGAAAGAGAGCGGCGTGCCGCCATGGACCGGCACGGATCAGGCCGCGGAGTTCTTGTTCGCCGCTTTTTTGGCGCTGGCCGGGCGGCGGACGTTTTTCGTCATGAAATCAATCACCAGCGGGCGAATGTTGTCACGCCAGCTGCGGCCGGCGAAGATGCCGTAATGGCCCGCGCCGGGTTCGACATGGCTGGCCTTTTTGCTGGCGGGTACACCGGTGCTGAGGTCGAGCGCGGCGATGCATTGGCCCGGGGCCGAAATGTCATCATCGGCCCCTTCGACGGACATGATGGCCACGTCGGTGATCTTGCCGAGATCCACCTTGTGCCCATCGACGATGAATTCGTTGCGCGCAATCTCGCGGTTCTTGAACACCCGTTCGACCGTCGACAGGTAGAATTCGGCAGTCATGTCCATCACGGCGAGATATTCGTCATAGAATCGGTTGTGCGCGTCGTGATCCGACGCCTCGTCACGCATCACGCGGTGGATCTGGTCCGAAAAGGCCTTGGAGTGACGCTCGGCGTTCATCGACATGAATGACGCGAGTTGCAGCAGGCCTGGATAAACCATGCGCCCGACGCCCTTGTACTTGAAGCCGACGCGCTGAATCATCGACTGTTCCAGCTGGCCCATGGTCACGCGTCGACCGAAGTCGGTGACTTCGGTCGGGGTTGCGTCTGGGTCCACCGGGCCGCCGATCAGGGTTAGCGTGCTGGGCTGCGCTTTTGGGTCAAGCTCGGCCAGATAGGCAGTGGCGGCCAGCGTCAGCGGCGCGGGCTGACAGACCGCGATGACATGGGTGTCCGCTCCAAGTGCGCGCATGAAATCAACGAGGTAGAGCGTGTAATCTTCGACATCGAACTTGCCCGCGGAAACTGGAATGTCACGCGCATTGTGCCAATCGGTGATGTAGACTTCGCAATTGACCAGCAGGCTTTTCACCGTCGAGCGCAACAGCGTGGCATAGTGGCCCGACATGGGCGCGACCAGCAATACCTTGTGCGGCTGTTCCTCGCGCCCGTTGACCTTGAAGTGGATCAGGTCGCCAAAGGGGCGTTCGACGACCGTGTCGATTTCGACAAGGTGATCCTTGCCGTCTTCACAGGTGAAGGTGCGAATGCCCCAATCGGGCTTGGCAACCATGCGCTGAAAGGTGCGTTCCGTGACTTCGCCCCAGGCCGCCATCCAGTTGAAGGCGGGATTGGGGAACATGCTGAACAGTGGATAGGAGGCCATGGAATTGGCCGTGGCGCCAAGCCATTGGTTCGTGTTGCGGGCCGTTTCCATCAGGTCGTAGGTCATCATGTAGCGCATGAAACGGGCCTCCAGAGTCCCATTTTGAGAGTTCGGACCAATCGTCGCTTTGCCCCCAGCAACCTACGACGTTATTCTGCATAGCAGCGAGGTTAGGGGGATTTCCTTAAAATGACAACTACAGACGACAAGACGCCGGAACTGAGTGGCGAACATATTGAACAGCTTAAAGAAAACATGGCCAAGGTCGAAGAGCTGTCCAAGCGCCTTGTCGAGATCATGGCCGGGAAAAAACCGCATACCCCGGCGCTGGACGCCCCGAATCAAGAGCTTTTTGCAAAGGCAGCAACGGCTTATTGGGCCGAGGCTTGGCAGAATCCCGCCAAGTTGCTGGAACAACAGATCGAATATTGGGGTAAATCGGTGATGAATTTCGCCGCAGCGCAGCAGGCGATGGCAAAGGGCGCTGGGGTGTCAGAGGACGAGGGCCCGAAAGATCGGCGCTTTTCCAACCCTTTGTGGGACACGAACCCCTATTTCCGGCTGATCCGCCAGCAATACCAGACAAACGCCGAAGCGATTGCGCAGGCGGTCGCGTCGGTGGAGGATATCGACGACAAGGATCGCCGGCGTCTGAATTACTTCTCGAAGCAGATCATCGACATGATGGCGCCAACGAATTTCCTGGCAACCAACCCGGATGCGCTGGAAAAGGCCGTCGAGACCGAAGGGAAATCCCTGATCAAGGGGCTTGAAAACCTGGTCTCGGATCTTGAGGCCAACAATGGCGAGCTTGTTGTGCGGCTGGCGGATGAGAACGCGTTCGAGATCGGCGGCAATATTGCCACGACGCCGGGCGATGTCGTTTATCGCAACCGGATGATGGAACTGATCCAGTACAAGCCGGTCACCGAGACAGTGCACGAAACCCCCATCGTTCTGTTCCCACCTTGGATCAACAAGTTCTATATTCTTGACCTCAAGGCGCAGAACAGCCTGATCAAGTGGATCACCGAGCAGGGCTATACCCTGTTCGTGGTCAGCTGGGTCAACCCCGATTCCTCTTACGCCGATGTCGGGATGGAGGACTATATCCAGGACGGGTTCCTGACCGCCATCGAAGAGGTCAAGAAAATCTGCAATGTCAAGCAGGTCAATGCCGTGGGCTATTGCATCGCCGGCACGACGCTGAGCCTGACGCTGTCGCTGCTCAAGCAGCGCGGCGACAAGTCGGTGAAGTCGGCCACCTTCTTTACCGCGCTGACCGATTTCTCGGATCAGGGCGAGTTCACGCCGTTTCTGCAGGACGATTTCATCGACGGGATCGAGGATCAGGTGGCCAAGGACGGCGTTCTGCGGTCGTGGATCATGGCGCGCACTTTTTCCTATCTGCGCTCGAACGACCTGATCTATTCTCCGGCGATCCGCAGCTACATGATGGGGGAAACACCGCCCGCCTTCGACCTGCTGTACTGGAACGGCGACGGGGCCAACCTGCCGGGCAAGATGGCGATGCAATACCTGCGCGGGCTGTGCCAGCGCAACGAGTTCGTCACCGACGGGTTCGAACTGATGGGGCACAAGCTGCATGTGCGGGATGTGGATGTTCCGCTGATGGCGATCACGTGCGAGACCGACCACATTGCGGCGTGGAAGGATTGCTATCGCGGGGTGCAGCAGATGGGGTCACGGTCAAAGACCTTCGTGGTTTCGGAGTCGGGCCATATCGCGGGCATCGTCAACCCGCCCAGCAAGAAGAAATACGGCCATTACACCAATCCCGACATGAAAGCTGATGCCGACACCTGGATGAAAGAAGCGGATTTCAATGAAGGCTCCTGGTGGCCAATGTGGGAAGCCTGGCTGAAGACGCGGTCGGGCAAGCAGGTTCCCGCGCGCGATACTGGCGATTCGGATCACCCGCGCCTGACCTCCGCCCCGGGAACCTACGTCGCGGTCAAGGCAAGCGACTGATTTCATTTTGAAACCAAACTTTTTCTGCATCGCAGCGAGAAAAAACTTGAAATGCTGCGATGCAGAAAGCATATTCCTCTCAAGCTGATGAACACCGGGGTGGGCCCGGACAGCAAAAGAGGATTAGGACAATGGCAAAGACCCAAGACTTTACCGCGATCATGAAAGACATGATGGGCGCATTCCCGGTTGACACCAAAGCCATGGAAGACGCGTTCAAATCGACCGCAAGCCTGAACGAAAAGCTGTCGGGCGTTGCCCTGGAAGCTGCCGGGAAGTCGGCTGAAATCTCGAACAAGTGGACCAAGGAAACCCTGGCCAAGCTGACCGAGATGTCGAAAGCCAAGGCAGAGCCGGCCGATTACGCAAAAGCCGCAACCGATTTCGCAAGCGCCTCGGCCGAAGTTGCCGCCGAGAACATGGCCGCTTTCGCTGAAATCGCCAAGAAAGTTCAGACCGAAACCGTCGAGCTGCTGATGGCCGCTGGCAAGGACATCACCGAAGATGCAACCGCCGCTGTCAAGAAGGCCACCAACGAGGTGACCGCTGCTGCCAAGAAAGCTTCGGCAGCCAAGTAAGCACGACCGCGAAATTGCACCCTCTCCTCCCAAATCGGTGCAATCGCTGAGGGCAGATCGCAAGATCTGCCCTTTCTTTTTGGGCATGTTGGCAAAGAGTGTTCGTCAGATTCCAGTCCCAAGCGGAGATGACAACATTGAACTGGGGCTGGTCCGGAACCACCGGACAAGAAGGCAGTCGGATACTGTTGGCAGTCATCAGGTCTGAGTTGACGAATTTGCGAAAGTACTTGATTTCCAAGTCAAGGCCCTAGATTTTCCGACCGGAAATTCGCTGCGTAAGATTTGCTGTTTTTCGCAGAAAGAAAGCCCTCTGGTTCTAGAAAGAAATGAACAGTCCATTGCACAAGACAACTGAAGAAATTCGCAACCACACCCTTCAACTATTTGCCGGTGTGTGTGGGGAACGAGACCGCCGTGGCAACGCAAAATTCTACAGAAAGGGAAGTGCACGAATTCTCGATGACTTTTTCTTTAGTTTTCTCGAGAAAGCGCGCATTCAGAATTTCATGGAATGTGGAGCGCATGAGGCGACGGCCTCACGCAAATTTCTGAATAATGGCGGGGCAAGAGCCATTACTATTGAAGCGAACCCTGATATTTTTGAACGCAAAACGCGAAACGTGAGCGAGCTTGGCGCAGAGGTTCTGAACGTAGGGCTTGCGGAAAAGGCTGGAACACTTGATTTTCATATCCCCGACAAGAATCTGGGGGCTGCATCATTTCGATCAAAGACAGATGGTGAAACAACAATCAAGGTTCAGACGACTACGATAGATGATTTGCGATTGAACCATGGGCTGAAAGGCAGTTTGGCGCTTTGGGTGGATGTTGAAGGATTTGCTTTCGAGGTTCTGAAGGGCGCAGAGAAAACGCTTGGAGATCCAGAAACCTTAATTCTCAAGGTTGAGATGGAACACCGTCCACGTTGGCGGGATCAGAGAACGTATCTTGAAGTTGCCTCTTTGCTCGAGGGGGAGGGCTTCGTCCCTATCGTTGGCGACATCGAATATGTTGACCAGTTCAATATCGTGTATGCCAGAAAAGATGTGGTCGCAGAGCACAGGGAATTGGTGGACTCTGTGCATAGTCGGATGCGTGATCTTGTCGAGCAGGCGCCAACCTGATCAATGGATTAGAATTCGGATCGGTATCGGCCGGTCGTGCTGATTGCCACCGATGGAATGCCAAAGACCGTAGCCTGCCGCACGGAGGCTCCCTCGTTCACAACGTGGGGCTGCGGTTCTGGATCATCCAGTCTCCACCCGGTTTCGTCGGTCTTTCTTTTTCTTCTGCACTCGCATAACCTCTGCTGCATTGCATCATCCTTGGGAGGGAACGGGGTGGCTGAACAGGAAAAACCGCTGCTGATCAAACGCTATGCCAGCCGACGGCTTTATAACACGGAAACCAGCGACTACGTGACGCTGGAAGATATCGCCGGTTTCATCCGGAGCGGGCGCGAGGTTCAGATCGTCGATCTGAAAAGCGGTGATGACCTGACCCGTCAATATCTGCTTCAAATCATTGCCGAACATGAAAGCCGGGGCGAAAACGTTCTGCCGGTGGGGGTGCTCAACGATCTGGTGCGCAGCTACATGCTGCCCGGTGGGGGCATGATGCCGCAATTCCTGCAAAGCTCGTTCGAGATGCTGCGCGAAAGCCAGACCAAGATGATGGAAAACATGAACGCAATGAACCCGATGAGCAAGATTCCCGGGTTCGAGGCGATGCAGGCGCAGCAACAGGCGTTTCTGAAGGCGATGACGGGCGGTTTGTCCGGAAACTGGTCGGCACCGGGAAAACCCGACGAGGAAGAGAAATCGGAAAAGGGCGAGGATCTGGACGAGATCAAGAAGCAGCTGGCCGAATTGCAGAACAAGCTGTCAAAGCTGAGCTGATGGTCTATTCGGGAAGGCCCGCGCGGCGCAGGCCTTCCAACCATCTTTCCCAATCTTCTTGGTAGCGAACGGGAACGATCTGGCGCACTTGGGAAATCGTCAGACCTGGCATTTTTTCCAGCAACCGGACGACGGATGCCTGTGCCTCCTCTGTCAGACCCAGCATGCCCAGCGCGGCCGCCTCCTGCCGCATCAGAGAGGCATAGGCGGGCGTGTCCTTCAATCCAGTGCGGGCGTTTTCGACGCAAATCTCGTATTGACCCGAGACATAGGCCGCAATCCCGTATCCTCCGCGCCAGAATGCGCGCAAGGGATCACGGGGCGAAAGAGCGATGGCACGTTCAAAGGCTGCACGCGACTCCTCGAATTGACCGCTCACACCATACAATGCGGCAAAGTTGCCGTAGCCGGTCGCAAGATTGGGGTTCAGCGTGACGGCGCGACCCAGATGGGTTTCGGCGTCTTCAAATTCGCGGGCGAATTGGTTGGCCATCCCGAGCAGCGCATGGGCATGCGCGTTGTTGCTGTCCAAATCGACGGCGATTTCCGCAGCGGACCTGGCGGATTGGATGGCGGCATTGGTGTCCCTGCGCCAGATATGCAGCATGGCGACCAGATCACAAACAGCGATACCCGCATGCGCATCGCCGAGATTGGGATCGGATGCGATGGCCTCGGTCAGCAGCTTGCGGGCAGTGTTGTTGTCGGATTGTGTGAACTTTCCCAGGTGCCAGCGGGCCTGAAGCACCTTGTCCCATGACGAGAGCTTGTCGGGCCGCTTGGCGCGAGCGCGCTGGGTTTCGGCCCCCAGCGTCTCGGGTGCGACCGCGGACACGATGGCCTGCGTGATCTCATCCTGAACCGCAAAGATGTCGTCGATGGCGCGGTCATAGCGATCGGCCCAGATATGCGCGCCGGTGGCGCCGTCGATCAACTGCGCCGTGACCCGCACGCGGTTGCCGGCCTTGCGCACACTGCCTTCGAGAAGGTAACGCACGCCAAGTTCGCGGCAGACCTGATCGACACGGATGGCCTGACCCTTGTAGGTAAATGTGGTGTTGCGGGCGATGACGAAGAACTCGCGGAAATGCGACAGGGCGGTGATGATGTCTTCGGCGATGCCGTCCGAGAAATATTCCTGCTCGGGATCGGTCGACATGTTATCGAAGGCGAGAACCGCAATGCCGGGATTGTCCGGTACCGCGGCTTGTGGGCTGGGCGCTTTTGGCCGATCCGCAATCCAATGATGCACGCGCACCGGGTGGTCGATGTTTTTCAGGCTCTGCGGTCCGGCGTCCTGGAACGCGGCCTCGATGCGTTGGCCGATTCCCTGCCGGACGATGTCCGATATGCAGATGCCGCCGGGTTCGGCCAAGGTTTCAAGCCGGGCGGCAAGGTTGACGCCGTCGCCATAGATGTCGCCCGCCTCGTTGATGATGTCGCCAAGATTGACGCCGATGCGCAGGCGCAGGTCCTGCGCCGCATCTTCGCGCAACCGGGTCTGAACGGCGATGGCACAGGAAACGGCATCGGCGACACTGGCGAACTCGACCAGTGCGCCGTCTCCCATCAACTTGACGATCCGGCCCGAATGCTGCGTGACCAGAGGGTCGAACACGGTCTGGCGCAGTTTGATGAGCCGGGACAGGGTGCCTTGTTCGTCCCGCGCCATCAGCGCGGAAAAGCCAACCACATCGGCGGCGAGAATGGCGGCCAGTCGGCGCGGCATCAGATTCCTCCGGTTGGCGGGCAGGTTTGCCCACTACCGGGTATTCCAACAGAAAAACGGTAACTTGCCTACAACAAAGGTGGCGTGTCAGGTGCCGTAGACGGGAACGGGGTGCGTCGCCTCTGTCATCGCGGCCAGCAGGATGTCGGCAATTGCGTCCAGTTCGTCACGCGTCAGGCGCACCGGCAGGCGTACGTCGCAGGCCTGCATCAACATGGCGCGGGTCCGGGGCAACTCGACCTGTTCGGGCAGGAACTGCCAGTTCCAGAAGGCGCGGGCGTTGTCCTCGCTCAGGCCGAAAACCTGAACCTTGACACCGCGGGCCTCTGCCGCAGCCGCAAAAGCGCGAATTTCGTCTTCGGTCAGGCCGACAAGATTGAACTGGATCGAATCCGGGGCGCGGCGTTCGGGGGCCAGCGGTGCGGGGACGCGGATATGGGGCGAGGCCTGCAGGCGATCGGCCACATAATCATGGTTGATCAGCCCGTGGAAGACGCGGCGCGCAAGTTCCGGCAGTTGCGGGCGGATCACCGCGGCGCTGAGATTGCTCATGCGCAGATTGTAGAGTGGCAGCTTGTTCTGCCAGCGGGCAAAGGCCTGTTCCAGCTCGGGCGAGTTGTCGCCACGCGGGCCTTTGTGCTTTTTCCAGTTGTGTTCATAGGCGCCCGACATGATGACGGCCTGTGCGATCAGATCGGCATCATCGGTGATCAGGATGCCGCCTTCGCCGGCGTTGATCATCTTGTAGGACTGAAACGAGAAACAGCCGACCTTGCCGATGGTGCCGACATTGCGATCCGCCCAGGTGGTGCCAAGCGAATGCGCCGCATCTTCGATCACCGGGATGCCGCGCGCGTCGCACAGCTCCATGATCCTGTCCATGTCCGAGGTATGGCCGCGCATGTGGCTGATGATGACCGCCTGCACGTTGTCCAGTTTGGCGGTGAAATCATTGATATCAATTCGATAATTACCGCCCACTTCACAGAGCACCGGAATGCAGTCGGCATGCACGACAGAGGACGGCACAGCGGCAAAGGTAAAGCCGGGGATCAGCACGCGAGCGTCGCGCGGCAGACCCAGCGCCTTGAGAGACAGGAACAGAGCGGCAGAGCAGGAAGATACCGCCAGCGCGTATTTCGCGCCCAGAAGTTCGGCAAACTCGGTTTCGAGCAGCGCCACGGGCGCGTCCTGCGGCGCGGTATAGCGGAACAGGTCACCGGATTGCAGCAGCGCGTCGATGGCGTCGCGGGCGGCGGTGGGGATGGGTTCGGCGTCGTGAACGTTGGGCGGCTGTATCATATTTAGCTTTCCTGAATTCTAACTTCTGAAAAAGTAAATTCAGGATACGGCAATGCCAAGGCTGATTTTGCCGTTTCGGCGAAATTTCACTCAACTGTCACGATTATGGCTCAGACGCCGAGACGGTCCCGCAGCGAGAACCAGGTCATGGCCAGAACCAGCAGCGGATTGCGAAGGGCGGGGCCGCCGGGGAAGGGCATGGCGGGCACGCGAGACATGGTGTCGAACCCCTCGGCCTGTCCCTGAATCGCCAACGCCATGAGTTGCCCGGCATGGGTCGCCGTGCCGACGCCGTGGCCGGAATAACCCGAGGCTGACAGGATGTTGGGGGCCAGGCGGGTCAGATAGGGCATGCGGCGCATGGTGATGGCCAGCGTGCCGCCCCAAGCATAGTCGATGCGGATATCGCGCAGATGCGGGAAGATTTCGACCATCGGCTTGCGCACCTTGGCGGCAATGTCGGATGGAAAGCGATATCCATAACTTTCGCCGCCACCGAACAACAACCGCCCATCGCCGCTGAGACGGAAGTAATTCACCACGAATTTGGTGTCGGCAACGGCCACATCGCGGGTCAGTACTTTCGCGGCATCCTCTCCCAGGGGCTCGGTCGCAGCGATGAAGTTGTTGATCGGCATCACGCGCGAGGCCACTTTCCGGTTCAGCGTACCCAGATAGCCGTTGCAGGCCAAAACCACATGCTCGGCCGTTATCGAGCCGTTGGCCGTGCGCACCCTGGCCGGGCGGGCCTCTTCGATTTCCAGCACTTCCGTCTGTTCAAAGATGCGAACGCCCGCCGCCTGCGCCGCGCGGGCAAGCCCCAGCGCGAAATTCAACGGGTGCAGATGCGCCGCCCCCATGTCCAGATAGCCGCCCCGGTAGGCCGGGGACGGGCAGAGACCCTGTGCTGCCTTGGCGTCCAGTGCTTCGATCTGGTCATAGCCGTAGCGAGCGCGCAGGTGTTCGGCATGGTCGTGCAGGCCGCACCGTTCGGCATCGCTGAACCCCAGAGTGGCAATGCCGGGTTTCAGATCGCAGTCGATGTCGTGACGGGCAATCAGATCCTTGACCAGCGCCTTGGCATCCTCGGCCAAATCCCACAGCCTGGCCGCGTCGTCGCCGCCCATAAGTTTTTCAAGATCTTCCTGATCCATCCGCTGCGCGCTGCCCAGTTGCCCGCCGTTGCGCCCCGAGGCGCCAAAGCCAACGCGATGCGCTTCGAGCAGCACGACATCGAACCCGGCCTCGGCCAGGTGCAGCGCGGCAGAGACGCCGGTATAGCCACCGCCCACCACGCAGACATCCGCCCGCACATCGCCGCTCAACGGCGGGCAGGGGGCCTGTGCATGCGCCGTTGCCGCGTACCAACTGGGCGGGAACTTTCCGCGCCGGTCATTGCTGTACAGCAGGTTCATCCCGCCCCCTGTCTTTTACTCGTTTCCCATCTGGAAATGCGCGACCGCGCCGCCCGGTTCAGACGTTGAGCAGAAGGTGCTCGCGCTCCCACGGCGAAATCACCTGCAGGAACTCCTCGTATTCCGCCCGCTTCACGATGCCATAGACGCGCGCGAATTCCGGGCCCAGCACCTCGTGCAGCTTTTCGGCCTCGTCGAAGAGATCCAGGGCATTGCCCATGACCTGCGGGATGTCGCCATCGCCCTCATAGGCGTCGCCATAGAATTGGCGGCGCGGGCGTTCCTGTTCGATCAGGCCCAGATACCCGCAGGCCAGCGACAGCGCGATGCCCAGATAAGGGTTGCAATCCATCCCGGCAATGCGGTTTTCGATGCGGCGGCTTTCGGGCCCCGACAGGGGCACGCGGATGCCGGTGGTGCGGTTGTCGCGGCCCCATTCCAGGTTGATGGGGGCGGCGTGATCCTTCACATAGCGCCGGTACGAGTTCACATAGGGCGCCATCACCGCCAGACCGGCCGGCATGTGGTTCTGCAGACCGGCGATGAAGTGATAGAAGGCGTCGGTTTCGCCCCCTTGCGGTCCCGAGAACAGGTTCTGCCCGGTTTCGATATCCACGATCGAATGGTGGATATGCATCGCCGATCCCGGCTCATCCTCGATCGGCTTGGCCATGAAGGTGGCAAAGCAGTCGTGACGCAGCGCGGCTTCGCGGATCAGGCGCTTGAAGTAGAACACCTCGTCGGCCAGTTTCACGGGGTTGCCGTGGCGCAGGTTGATCTCGAGCTGACCGGCGCCGCCTTCCTGGGTGATGCCGTCGATTTCGAACCCCTGTGCCTCGGCGAAGTCATAGATATCGTCGATCACGGGGCCGAATTCGTCGACCGCGGTCATCGAATAGGCCTGTCGCGCCGCCGCCGGGCGGCCGGAGCGGCCCATCATCGGCTCGATTTCCTTGGCGGGGTCGATGTTACGTGCCACCAGATAGAATTCCATCTCGGGCGCGACGATCGGTTTCCAGCCCTTGTCGAGATAAAGCTCCACCACCCGTTTCAGCACGTTGCGCGGGCTGAACGGAATCGGGTCGCCGTCGCGGTCATAGGCGTCGTGGATCACCTGCAGCGTCCAGTCGCCCGTCCAGGGCGCGGCCGTGGCGGTGGACATGTCCGGTTTGAGGATCATGTCGCGTTCGATGAACCCGTCCTCGCCCGCAGCCTCGCCCCAGTCGCCGGTGATGGTCTGGTAGAAGATGCTGTCAGGCAGGTGGAAATAGGTTTGGCGTGCGAATTTCGATGCGGGTACCGCCTTGCCGCGGGCAATGCCGGGCAGGTCCGAGATGATACATTCGACTTCGTCCAGCCGCCGCCCTTCGAGAAAATCGCGGGCGGATTGCGGTAAGTTGTCAGTCCAATCGGCCATCAGGCCCTCTCTTTCCTCAAAAAATCGGCCATGAAGCGTCCGATGGCCTTGCTGTCGTTTGGTCCGTCCTGCCGGTTCGCTGCCTCGAGCAGCAGATCGTCGGGCACCACACCCTTGCCGCGTGTGCGCATCAGGCCATGCAGGAAGTCGTTGTCATATTCGGGGTGTGGCTGAACCGTCCAGATGGTGTCGCCATAGGCCACCACCGCGTTGCGGCAAAACTGGTTGCTGCCCAGCACGGTTGCCCCTTCGGGAAGTTCCGTCACCTGATCCTGATGCCAGGCGTTCAGGGTGACGGTATCCCCGTTCAGATCATAGTCGGTGCGCCCGACGGCCCAGCCGCCCTTGAATTTTTCAACCTTGCCGCCAAGCGCCTGCGCAATGATCTGATGGCCGAAGCAGACGCCGATCAGCGGCTGCCCCTGTTGCCGGATTTCCCGGATCAGGGTCTCGAGTTTCGGAATCCATGGAAGATCCTCGTAAGCCCCGTGGCGAGAACCGGTGATCACCCAGCCATCGGCATCGCCGGCGCCTTGTGGAAAGACGCCGTCGACGACCGCGTAGGTTACAAACTCGAACCCGTTGCCGCCCAGAAGCGCGCGGAACATGGCGTCATAATCGCCCGTGCTGTCGATGAGCATGTCCGGGGCATGGCCGGTTTGAAGAATGCCGATTTTCATGATTCACCAAATTTGATCAAATTAAACCTAGCCGATCTGAGCTGACCCGACAAGGGGGGTCAGACGGCCTCCAGATAGCTGAGCCAGTGCGACTCGGCGGGGCGGTCCGCGAAGCGGAGGATTTCCTGACGCTTTGTCATCGCCATGAAGCGGATCAGATCCGCTGACAGGATACGGGCGATCATCGGGTCGGTTTCGAAAGCTGAAACCGCCGCAGACCAATCCGACGCGAGTTGGGGCAGCCCTTCTATCTTGTAGGCGTTGCCCGAGATCGGGGCGGGCGGGGTCAGGGAATCCTCGATGCCGACAAGGGCTGCGCCAAGCACAACGGATAGCATCAGGTAAGGGTTGATGTCGCCACCTGCGACCCGATGCTCGATCCTGCGCGCCACCGGTGCGCCGCCGGGGATACGGATGGCGGCAGTGCGGTTTTCGTAAGCCCAGCAAGCCCCTGTCGGTGCGTGTGCGCCGGGAACCAGTCGGTCATAGGAGTTGCCGTGGGGCGCGAAGATCAGCGAACTGCCCGGCATTGCGGCGAGGCATCCCGCGACTGCGGAAAGCAATTCCGGGGTGCCTTCGGATCCGCCGTTGTCGAAGATGTTTTTGCCCGCCGCGTCAAGAACGGAGAAATGCACATGCATTCCGTTACCTGCGTCATCGGCATAGGGTTTTGCCATGAAGGTGGCGGCAAATCCGTGCTTGCGCGCAAGGCCGCGCACCAACGCCTTGAATAGCCACGTATCATCGGCGCAGCGCATGGCGGCCTGGTGGTTCAGGTTGATCTCGAACTGGCCAATGCCGCTTTCGGAAATGGCGGTTTGCGCGGGAATGCCCATCGCTTCGCAACCGTCGTAAAGCTCGGTAAAGAAGGCGTCGAAGGCATCCATTTCGGCCATCGACAGCACGGATTCGTTGACCAGACGCCGCTTTGTGATCGGGTTGCGCGGCGGTCTTGGGCTTTCCCCCGACGCGTCCAGCAGAGTGAATTCAAGCTCGGTCGCCGCAACCACGGACCATCCCCGCCGGGCATAGCGGTCGAGAACGGCGGCAAGGGCATGGCGCGGATCGCCGGCAAACGGGGTGCCATTGTCGTGAAACAGGCACATCGGGACCAGCGCGGTGGGTGTTTCGAGCCAGGGCATCGGCACCGGGCCGCGATCAGTTGGCAACAAGGTGCCGTCCGCGTCGCCGGATTCGAAGACCAGGGGGCTGTCGTCAATGTCCGATCCCCACAGATCGACGTTGAGCGCCGAATACGGCATCCGCACTGCGCCCTTGTCGAGCTTGCCTGCGTAACCGGGCGGAACGCGCTTGCCACGCATCTGACCGTTCAGATCGCAAGCCGCGACGCGGAAAGTGTGCAGGGTGCTCAGGTCCATGGGTATCTCCATTGCTCTTGGCAAGAGATGTAGCCGAGCAAAAATGACTTGTCACGACATTTGATCAAATTATTTCCAGCTCTGAAACCGACCGGCGGGCGGTTGTTAGGAACTGGTTCAGGATCCGCAACAACTTTGGCCGTCCTGGATGGGCGGGCAGGGGACAGTGCCGTAGGAACAGAACACGCAGCAGTCGCCCGGCTTTGGCTTCAACAGGGTCTCGCAGGACGTGCACTCATAGAACCACTGGCAACTGTCTGTCGGCATGACTTCATCCTGCGCATGGCCGCAAATCGGGCAGGTGAGGGTGCTTTGAAGAACGAGATCGGTCATACGGGCCTCGGAACCAAGAAACGCCGGGCAGGCAGGCGTCGGGACGGAATCTGGTTCCCTCGGTCTGGATTGTCCAATCGCGATTGTGCGAGGGATTGCAGATCGAGTGCCTCCCAGGCGCGCCGTCCGAGTTGCGTTGAGGGGCGCTGCCCCTCAACAAGACATTCAATACACGCGCTCAATGCGTTCTGTTGCTATTGCAACTGTTTGGCGTTGCATTCCCTTGCCATTTCGATGGCCTTGTAGGTTCCAGTCAGATCGACGTTGAATCCGAACTCTTTTTCAGGGAACACCGCCATGACCTTTTCCTTGGCTACCGCATCGACAAAGCCGGGATCGTCGGTCAGGACATATCCGCCGGAATACCCCTTGGTTATGTTCCCGCGCATGCCGGTGGCTTCCCCGACATAAAGGTTGTCGCCAAGAAGGATGGCAACGCCCTCTTTCTCGCCTTTCTTGATTTTGGTTTCGGCCTTGGTGAACACACCGACATATGCGACTCCGCGGTCGTCGGTCAGGCCCATCTGGACTACGTTCTCGGCCTCGTCGACGGCTTCGATCAGGCAGGATTTCTTTTCGTTGTCGATGAAGACCTTCCATCCCTCGACTTCGCCATATCGCTCAAATGTGTCGGCCAAAGCACTCAAAGGCGCCAATGCGCCAAATGCCAGGGCAATTGTTGTTGTACGAAAACTCAATGATTTTCCTCCATGTTCCGGCGCCCGGTTGTCAGATAACGAAAGCCCTGACCTTGCCGGAGCGCCCCGAGGGCAATGATCGCCACGCCAGCCCGGGTTTTGTCAAACGGAAATCTCCATGCCGAGATATCCGAACTTGATCTATGTCATGCAGTTCTTGGAATATGAATTATATTCTGATAGCAGAATGTGAAATCCGAAAGGAAACGCCATGCCTTTGAACTGGAAAACCGGAGGGCTTTTGCTGGGACTGGTCTTTTTTGCCGCCGTCCTGCTGGTCAAGCCCATCGGTGTTTCGACGCAATTCGTGATCCTTGACGGGATTGTGGCGGATATCGTCAATCCGGAACTCGTCACCCAAACGGACGAGGGGTACACCTCGACCAACGCCTATCTGGCGAAATCGGGTGGCAAATACGCCAAATCGGTTGCCAATCCGCTCAACTATTCCTTTGTCTTCGTGATCGCCATGATGATCGGCGGGTTCCTGTCTGTGCTGGCACGCGGCGGTCTGAGCGCGTCCGAACGCACCATGCCCGCCCTCTGGCGCGCCAATTTCGGGGACAGCCCGGTCAAACGCTATGCCGCCGCGTTCCTGGGCGGTTTCGTCGTTCTGTACGGCGCGCGCCTGGCGGGGGGATGCACATCCGGCCACATGATGTCGGGGATGATGCAGACGGCGCTCAGCGGTTACATCTTTGCCGCCGGAGCCTTTGCCGCCGCCATACCCGTTTCGATCATGATGTTCAGAAAGGAGGTCTGACCATGACTTCGATTCTTCTTGCCCTGCTGATCGGCGCCGCCTTTGGAGTGGTGCTTGATCGGGTGGGGGCCGCGAACCCCTCTTATATCAATGCGATGCTGAACCTGACCAATCTCAACCTTGCCAAGGCGATCCTGCTGGCGATCGGCACCGGCTCGGTCCTGATGTTCGGCGGCCAGATGCTGGGTCTGGTCGATGTGGGGCATATGTCGGTCAAGTCGGCCTATGTCGGCGTGTTTATTGGCGGTCTTTTGCTGGGCGCGGGCTGGGCGTTTTCGGGGTATTGCCCGGGTACCGGCGTTGTCGCCGCAGTATCCGGACGCAAGGATGCGCTGTTTTTCATTGCCGGCGGGTTGCTGGGCGCCGCAGCCTATATGGTGACGTATCCAGCATGGAAAGCCTCGGGTCTGTTAAGCGACATCGCCGGCGGCAAGGTCACGTTGGGCACGGTTTCGGGATCGAAGTTCGATGGGCTGACGGGGCTGCCCGGGGATGTTCTGGGCATCGCGCTTGGCCTGGTTTTCATCCTCGTGGCCTTTATCCTGCCTGAGCGGCTGGTCGGGCAGGCGACCGAAACCCAACCCGCCGAATAAGCGCCTACAGAATACGCGTGGCGACTCGCGCTATCATTCCCGCCACGTGTGTGCGGCCCGGCGTTCCGTGTTCCCGCCGGGCCGCTTTTCATTGCCCGATTCCTCCCTATGTTGGACGCAAGGACCCTGGGAGGAGCAGATGGACCGATTCGACAACAGTCCCGAAACCGCATTGCGCTGGCACCGGAAGGGTACCGGCGCGGCATTGGCGACCGTGGTCGAGACCTGGGGCAGCGCGCCCCGCCGGGTCGGAGCGCAACTGGCCATCGGTGGTGACGGGCGTATCGAGGGATCGGTTTCGGGCGGCTGCGTCGAGGGCGCGGTGATCGTCGAGGCGTTGGAGGCCATCGACGAGGGCGAGGCCCGCCTTCTGGAGTTCGGCGTCAGCGACGAAGACGCCTTTGCCGTCGGCCTGGCCTGTGGGGGCACCATCCGCGTGCTGGTAGAGCCGGTCGGATCGGTTCTGCCCGAGGTGATGCTGGCAGAACTCGTAACCGCGCGGGCCGGGCGTCAGCCGCTGGCCTATGAAGTCAACCTGGCCACCGGCCATCGGGAGTTGAAGCGCGGCGCCTATGCCGAGCGCATGCGCATGGATCGGTCGGGCTTTGAAGAGGACGGCCAGACCTTTGTGGCCGTGCACAACCCGCCCTTGCGCCTGATCGTCGTCGGTGCTGTCCATATCGCGCAGGCGCTGGTGCCGATGGCCCGCATCGCGGGTTATGACCCGGTGATCATCGACCCGCGCGAGGCGTTTGCGTCGGCCAAACGGTTTCCGGGCGAGACGATCCTCACAGACTGGCCGGACGAGGCGGTTGCAAAGCTCGGGCTGGATGCGCGCACGGCACTGGTGCTGCTGACCCATGATCCCAAACTGGATGATCCCGCGTTGCAGGCGGCTTTGCGAGCGGACGTTTTCTATATCGGCGCGCTCGGGTCGAGCCGCACCCAAGGCAAGCGGGTGGAGCGGATGAAGGCCGCAGGTTTCAATGACGCGGATATCGCGCGCATTCACGGGCCTGTCGGTCTGGATATCGGTGCCGCGGGGCCGGCGGAAATCGCCGTTTCGGTCCTGGCCGAGATGACGGCCGTGCTGCGGGGCAAGGCGTGAAATTCGGTCCGGTCCCCGTCGCAAATGCCAAAGGCGCGATCCTCGCGCATTCGGTGAAGGCCTGTCAACGCAAGCTGCGCAAGGGCATCACGCTGGGTGCGGATCATCTGGAGGATTTGTCCCGGGCGGGTGTCGTCGAGGTGATCGTGGCGCGGATGGAACCCGGCGATTGCCACGAAAACGAGGCGGCACAAACCCTGGCCGCAGCCCTGGTGCCCGATCCCGAAAAGGCCAACGTTCGTGTGACGGAGCCGTTCACCGGTCGGGTCAACATTCTGGCCGACGGTCCCGGTGTGGTCGTGCTGGATGTTGCGGCCATCGAGAAGTTCAATCAGGTGCATCCGATGATCACCGTCGCCACTGTGCCGCAATATCAGCAGATGGACGCGGGCGGCATGGTGGCGACGATCAAGGTGATTTCCTATGCCGTGCCGCGCACCGATGTCGAACGGGCCGCATCGCTGGCACAAGGTGCGATCCGGCTGGTTCGGCCAGTGCATGCCTCCGCCGGTCTGGTAGTCACCGACATTCCCGGCGGACCGCCGAACGACAAGGGCATCGCATCGGTTCGCGCCCGGATCGAGACGCTGGGCATGGAACTGGCGGATATCCGGACCGTGCCGCACACGATGCAGGATCTTGCTGAGGCGCTTGCCGTGGTGCGTGGGGACATTGTGTTGATCCTCACCGGCTCGGCCACTTCGGACCCGCATGATGTTGCGCCGGACGCGGTGCGCGCCGCCGGGGGGCAAGTCGACCGGTTCGGCATGCCGGTCGATCCGGGCAACCTGCTGTTTTTGGGGCTGATTGGCGCGCGCCCGGTGATCGGCCTGCCGGGGTGCGCGCGATCTCCGGCGTTGAACGGAGCCGACTGGGTGTTGTCGCGCGTGGCCTGCGGAATCGAAACCACCGGTGCGGATATCGCCGCCATGGGCGTGGGTGGATTACTCAAGGAAATCCCCACGCGTCCGCAGCCGCGCGCAGGCAAAGCAAAGTGACGCAACGGCACTTTTGGCACCGTTCCAAGCTGGCTTAGATGGTGCAGGTCAGGCGCGAAGCTTGCCCGGAAAATTGACAAATATTTTTGTTCTCAAAAGAAATTTGCCGTGTTTAACTCCGAAACAAGGGAGAAAAAATCAAAAGGGAGGATCTCATGACACAGGTCACCATGACCGTGAACGGCAAGTCCGTGAGCGGTGATGTCGAAGGCCGGACGTTGTTGTCCAGCTTTCTGCGCGATCACCTGTCGCTGACCGGAACCCATGTCGGATGTGACACCGCGCAATGCGGCGCCTGCGTGGTTCACGTCAACGGCGAGGCGGTCAAATCCTGCAACATGCTGGCGCTCGAGGCCGACGGGGCCGATGTCGGCACCATCGAGGGGCAGGCCAATGCCGACGGCTCGCTCAACGTGATCCAGCAGGCATTTCAGGATCACCACGGTTTGCAATGCGGCTTTTGCACACCCGGCATGGTGATGAGCGCATCGGCGCTGCTCAAGGACAATCCCAAACCGACCGAGGCGGAAATCCGCAAATACCTCGAAGGCAACCTGTGCCGCTGCACCGGCTACCACAACATCGTCAAGGCGATCATGGCCGCGTCCGGGCACGACGTCGGTTCCATCGCCGCCGAATGATGTCGCTGCGGGCGTGACGACGACGCCCGTGGGAGAGGAGAGGGTGCGCAACTGCACCCGTTTATGGGAGGAGAACAAGCAATGCCCAAAGACAGTGGCATCGGAGCCAGTTCCAAGCGCCGCGAGGACGTGCGCTTTCTGACCGGAGCGGGCAATTACACCGACGACATCAATGTGCGGGGACAGGCCTATGTCTATTTCCTGCGCTCTGATATCGCACATGGAAAGATCAACAGCATCGACACCACGGACGCCGCGGCGATGCCGGGCGTGGTGCGCGTGTTCACCGGCGCCGATTTCGAAGGTGTGGGGGGCATACCCTGCGGCTGGCAGGTCAGCGACCGGCATGGAAACCCCATGCAGGAACCGCCGCACCCGATCCTGGCACAGGGCAAGGTCCGGCACGTGGGCGATCCCATTGCGGCGGTCGTGGCCGACAGCCTGGAACAGGCCCGCGACGCGGCCGAGGCCATCGTCTTTGACATCGAAGAACTGCCGGCGGTGATAGATATGAAGGCGGCGGCGCAGGACGGCGCCACCAAGGTTCACGACGATCTGACTTCGAACATCTGCTATGACTGGGTGATCGGCGAAACCGACGACGCCAAGGTGAACGAGGCATTTGCCAACGCCGCCCATGTCACCACGCTGGAACTGACCAACAACCGACTGGTCGCCAACCCGATGGAGCCGCGCGTTGCCGTGGCCGAGTACAGCCGGGGAACGGACGAATACACGCTCTACACCACCTCGCAGAACCCGCATGTGATCCGGCTTTTGATGTGCGCTTTTGTGCTGGGTCTGCCCGAGCACAAGGTCCGTGTCGTGGCCCCGGATGTGGGGGGCGGTTTCGGCTCAAAGATCTTCCACTATGCCGAAGAAGCGTTCTGCACTTTTGCGGCCAAGGCCTGCAACCGCCCGGTCAAATGGACCGCCAGCCGGTCCGAGGCCTTCCTGTCGGATGCGCAGGGCCGTGACCACGTCACCAAGATCGAACTGGCGCTGGATGCGGATAACAATTTCGTCGGGTTGCGCACGGATACCTATGCCAATCTCGGCGCGTATCTGTCGACGTTCTCCAGTTCGGTGCCGACCTATCTGCATGGCACGCTGATGGCGGGCAATTACACGACGCCGGTCATTCAGATCAACGTCAAGGGTATGTTCACCAATACCGTGCCGGTCGATGCTTACCGCGGCGCAGGTCGCCCCGAGGCGACGTTCCAGCTGGAACGGGTGATCGACAAGGCCGCGCGCGAATTGGGGGTCGATCCCATCGCGCTGCGCCGGCAGAACTTCATCACCCAGTTCCCCTATGACACGCCGGTGGCGCTGACTTATGACACCGGCAATTATCACGGCACGATGGACAAGCTTGAGGCCGCCGCCGACATCGCCGGTTTCGCCGCCCGCCGCGCGGAAAGCGAGGCCAATGGCAAGCTGCGCGGGCTGGGCATCAATTGCTATATCGAGGCTTGTGGCATCGCGCCGTCGAACATCGTGGGCATGCTGGGCGCGCGGGCAGGGCTTTATGACGCCGCGACAGTACGGGTGAACGCCACCGGCTCGATCAGCGTCATGGTAGGCGCCCACAGTCACGGGCAGGGGCACGAAACCTCGTTCCCGCAGATCGTGGCCGAGATGATCGGTATCGACGAGTCGATGATTGAAATCGTGCATGGCGACACCTCCAAGATCCCCTTCGGAATGGGGACCTATGGCTCGCGCTCGCTGGCGGTCTGTGGCTCTGCCATGGTGCGGGCGACCGAGAAGGTCATCAACAAGGCCAAGAAGATCGCGGCCCATTTGATGGAAGCCTCGGACGCGGATATCGAGCTCAAGGACGGCCAGTTCACGGTCGCGGGCACCGACAAGTCGGTGGCCTGGGGCGATGTCACGCTGACGGCCTATGTGCCGCACAACTATCCGCTGGAAGACCTTGAACCGGGGCTGGAGGAAACCGCGTTCTACGATCCGGCGAACTTCACCTATCCGGCGGGCGCCTATGCCTGCGAGGTCGAGGTCGATCCGGATACCGGCCAGGTTTCGATCCAGCGCTTCACCGCGGCGGACGATTTCGGCAATATCATCAACCCGATGATCGTTGACGGCCAGGTTCATGGCGGACTGGGCCAGGGGATCGGCCAGGCGCTGTTGGAAAACTGCGTCTATGACGAAAACGGTCAGCTGCTCAGCGCATCTTTCATGGACTATGCCATGCCGCGCGCCGATGACGTGCCGTTCTATGCGGTTGATCATTCCAGCCAGACGCCGTGCACCCACAACCCGCTGGGCGTAAAAGGCTGTGGCGAGGCCGGGGCCATCGGCTCGCCGCCTGCGGTGGTGAATGCGGTGATCGATGCGCTGCATTCGGCGGGCAAGCAGGTCGGTCATATCGACATGCCGGTCAGCCCGTCGCGCGTCTGGACCGCGATGCATGGTTGATCTGATCAGGGCGGACCGGGGGCCAGCCCCCGGACCCCCGAAGTATTTGGGAAAAGATGAAGCAGAAGCCCTGGGCTTTGAGACTTCAGGAGGACGAAATGTACAGTTTCGAATTTGAAAAACCCTCGACGATTGCCGAAGCGGTATCTGCGCTGGCTTCCGAGGAGGCGCAGGCGCTGGGTGGCGGGCAGACTTTGATCCCGACGCTCAAGCAGCGTTTGGCGGCCCCTGCCAGGCTGGTCAGCCTGAGCGGGATCTCCGAGATGCAGGGCGTGTGCGTCGAGGATGACGGCTCATTGGCGATCGGCGGTGCCACGACACATGCCACTGTGGCGCGGGAGGCGGCGGACAAATATCCGGCGCTGGCCGATCTGGCCGGCCATATCGGTGATCCGGCGGTGCGCAATCGCGGCACGATCGGCGGTTCGCTGGCCAACAATGACCCTGCGGCCTGTTATCCGGCGGCAGCGCTTGGATCGGGCGCGACCATCGTCACCAACGGGCGCCGGATTGCGGCGGATGATTTCTTTGAAGGCATGTTCACCACCACCCTGGCGGATGGCGAGATCATCACCTCGGTCCGGTTTCCGGTGCCGCAGACGGCAAGCTATCAGAAGTTCCTGCAACCTGCCTCGCGCTTTGCGCTTGTGGGGGTCTTTGTCGCCCGTTTCGCGGATGGCGTGAGGGTGGCCGTGACAGGAGCCAGCGAGAACGGCGTGTTTCGTTGGACCGAGGCGGAACAGGCGCTGAACAAGGAGTTCCGCGCGGACGCCCTGATGGATCTCAGGATCAATCACCTGAACATGATCGGGGACCTGCACGGCAGCAAGGAATACCGCGCGCATCTTGTCGGTGTCATGGCGCGGCGCGCGGTTCAGGCTGCGGGCTGAGCTCAACTCCGGGCATGACCTGCCACAAACGCAGGTTCACGCCCCACGGACGCGCGGAGGTTTCGGGGCTTTCCAATAGGCCCCGGTATCTTCGCGCATCGCCTCGTAGTCCGAGATGCGTTTGCGCGCCTCGCGCCCGCCTGCGGCGACGAGATGGCCGAGCAGGCATTCCAGCACCACCATCGCCCCGGCGAAGCAGCCGAAATGATGTTGCGACCGGGTGCTGACCGGAAACACGATGTCGGGATCGATCTTGGGGGCGATGATGTCGCTGTCGGAAACCAGAATGATCCGCGCTCCCCGTCCCCGTGCGAATCTCAGCGACTTGATCGTCTCGGCGGAATAGGGGGCCACCGTGACGGCCAACAGGCAGTCGTCCTCATCCGCATCCAGCAGATCGTCCACCGCCGATCCCATGTGACGCGGGACCAGTTGCAACCCCGGCAGCGCCATGCGCCCGACATAGTGAAAATAATAGGCCAGCGCGTAACTGACCCGCGTCGCCGTGACAAAGCAGCGGCGCGACCGGGTCATGAAGTCGACGGCTGTTTCCACCTTGGCCGGGTCCATCTGCCGCAGCGATCGGGACACCACGTTGATCTCGTTGCGGGCCAGACCGGCCTGAACCTTTGCGATACCGTCACCCTGCGCCAGACTGTCCAGCCAATCGATGCCAAGCCGGTCTTCGCCTTCGGTGACAAGAGCGTTGCGGAACGGCGCGCGAAAGTCTTCGAACCCGTCAAAGCCCATGCGGTCGGAAAGCCGAACCAGCGAGTTCGAGCTGACACCGACCTTGTCCGCCGTCAGCCGGATCGGATCAATCCCGAAATCGCCGGGGTGGTCAATGATGTATTTCGCTACGGCCTGCAGTTGCGGCGGCAGGGTGTCAATTTCCGTCCTGAGGCGGTCGATGATTTGCAAGTGTGATTGAGTCGGCATGACAAAACAAAAACATATGTTCTTATTTTTTCAAGTTGAAAACGTCGGCGGCTCCTTTCATGTAAACCACGATGCCTTCTTACCGGATGAACGTCTTGGAAAATGCCCGCACAACGCCTCAGGAAAAAAAGCGAGATCCTTATCTGCTGGTCGCGATGAACGGTGCGCGCCGAACTCATGCGGACCATCCGGCAGTTCCGCTGAGCCCTGATGAGATCGTGGCGAGCGCAGGTGCCTGTCACGCGGCCGGGGCGCAGGGGGTGCATCTGCATGTGCGCGATGATGAAGGCCGCCATTCGCTGGACGCCGGGCGCTATCGCGAGGTCATCGAGGAGCTTCGGCGAACGGTCCCCACCATGGACATCCAGATCACCACCGAATCCGCCGGCCTTTATGATGTTCCCGAGCAACTGCATTGCCTGACACAGGTGCAGCCCGAATGGGCCTCGATCTCGGTGCGTGAAGTTGCGCGCGCGCCGGACCTCGCAGACAGGATTTACGGGGCCTGCGCTGAACAGGACACGCGTGTTCAGCATATTGTCTATGACAAAAAGGATGCCGCACTGCTGGATCTCTGGCAGGCCAGGGGAACCGTGCGTCCGGAACAAGTGGATCGGTTGTTCGTTCTGGGCCGTTACACGGCGGGTCAGAAATCATGCCCGGACGATTTGAAGCCTTTCCTGCCAACGGGTGCGCCGTGGATGGTCTGTGCCTTTGGGCCCGATGAACACACCTGCCTGATCGAAGCGGCCCGACGCGGGGGCGATCTGAGGGTTGGATTTGAAAACAGCCTGACCGATTCTGAAAACACCCCCTGGGCCGACAACGCCGCTTCGGTTGCGGCCCTTGTTCAAGCGCTCGAAAGGAGCCGGATATGAGCCATGTATTCCCCCGCCACACCAAATCGGTTTTGCCTGTCGCCGTGGGTGGTGACGGCTGTTACCTGATCGACGCGGCGGGCAAACGCTATTTGGACTGCGGCGACGCCGCGGTATCCTGCCTTGGACATTCGAACCAGAACGTCATCCGCGCGGTTCAGGAACAGGTGGAAAAGCTGGCTTTTGCCCATACGGGCTTCATGACTTCGGACCCGGCTGAACGGCTGGCGGATTTGCTCATCGAACATGCGCCGGGAGATCTTGACCGGGTCTATTTCGTCTCGGGCGGGTCCGAGGCGACCGAGGCCGCAATCAAGCTGGCGCGACAGTATTTCCTGGAAACCGGACAGCCAGAGCGCCGCCGCGTGATCGCCCGTCGGCAAAGCTATCACGGCAACACGTTGGGGGCGCTTTCGGCAGGGGGCAACGCCTGGCGTCGGGCACAGTTCGCGCCGCTGTTGATCGAGATGAGCCACATCCCGGCCTGCTACGAATACGCTGAAAAGCCCGAGGGCGAGAGCAGTTTTGACTATGGTCAGCGGGTCGCGAGCGAGCTGGAGGCCGAAATCCTGCGCCTTGGGCCGGAAACCGTTATGGCTTTCATGGCGGAACCCGTCGTTGGCGCAACCCTTGGGGCGGTGCCCGCGGTCGAAGGGTATTTCAAACGCATCCGCGAGATCTGCGATCAGTATGGTGTGCTGCTGATTCTCGACGAGGTGATGTGCGGTATGGGGCGCACCGGGCACCTGTTCGCCTGTGACCATGAGGGCATAGCACCGGATATCCTGTGCATCGCCAAGGGGTTGGGGGCCGGGTATCAGCCGATCGGTGCAATGCTTTGCAGCAAGACGATCTATGCCGCGATCCGCGACGGGTCGGGGTTTTTCCAGCATGGGCATACCTATGTCGGTCATCCCGTGGCAACCGCCGCCGCCCTGGCGGTGGTGACCGAGTTGACCTCGAAAGACCTGCCAGCGCGGGCGGGCGTCATGGGGAAAAAACTGCAATCGGCGCTGGAAGCGGCATTTGGTCAGCACCCGCATGTCGGCGACATTCGAGGGCGGGGGCTGTTTCGCGGCATCGAACTGGTGCGCGATCGCGACAGCAAGGAGCCGTTCGATCCGTCCTTGGGGATCGCGGGCAAGGTGAAAAAGGCAGCCCTTGAAAGCGGGCTGATCTGTTATCCCATGTCCGGCACGCGTGACGGGAAAAACGGTGATCACATCCTGCTGGCGCCACCTTTCATCATTGAAGACGCGCAAATCGGTGAACTGGTTGAAAAGCTATCCATCGCTCTCGCCGAAGCAGTGTCCGGCTGAATGGCATAAGTCGCAAAAGGCTTGAAATGGAAAACCCCGCCAGACGCTTTCTGACGGGGTCGAAACAACGAATATCAGTCGGGTTATTTCTGCGGCAGCGGGCCGATCATCATGATCATCTGACGGCCTTCCATCTTCGGCATGTTCTCAATCTTGCCGATTTCCTTGATGTCCTCGGCCACCCGTTCCAGCAGCTCACGACCCAGATTCTGGTGGGCCATTTCACGGCCGCGGAAGCGAAGGGTGATCTTGACCTTGTCGCCGTTTTCCAGAAACTTCACGACGTTCCGCATCTTCACATCGTAATCATGCGTATCGGTGTTGGGACGGAACTTGATCTCCTTCACCTCGATGATTTTCTGTTTCTTGCGGGCTTCGCTCTCGCGTTTCTGCTGTTCGTACTTGTATTTGCCAAAGTCCATGATCTTGCAGACCGGCGGCGTGGCGTTCGGCGAGATCTCGACCAGGTCGAGACCGGCTTCTTCGGCCATTTGCAGGGCTTTTGCGGGATGAACCACCCCGACATTTTCGCCGTCAGCGCCGATCAGGCGGATTTCGGGGGCACGGATCTTTTCGTTCACGCGCGGGCCGGTTTCGCGTTGCGGCGGCGCGTTGTGAGGTCTGCGGGCTATGGGTTCATTCCTTTGCTGATTGCAGAATAACGAGGCCGGAATTTAGACCGGCGCGTCAGCCGTTTCAAGCGGCTTCGCGCCGGCAAAGGCGGAAATATCGTCTATATGTCACAATGATACTGTGAAGAGTCCCGACAAATCGGGGGTTCTCGCCGTCTTACCCGACAAAGGCCTTTTCGATCACGAACTCTTTGGGTTCGGAATTCGCGCCCTCGCGCAGGCCGAACTCTTCGAGGATCGCCTTGATGTCGTGGTTGAACGCCAGCGAGCCACAGACCATCGCACGATCCGTTTCGGGCTTGATGCCGCCGTCGATGCCCAGATCGGCAAACACCGTGCCATCTTTCAACAGGTTGGTGATGCGGCCCATCTTGGGGCTCTCTTCGCGCGTGGTGGTGGGGTAATAGCGGATCTTGTTCCCAAAGCCTTCGCCGATCAGTTCGGCCAGCATTTCGTCCTGCTTGATGCTTTCGATCAACTGGCGGCCATATTCCAGTTCGGCCACGTCGCGGCAGGTGTGGGTGATGATCACCTCGTCGTAATCCTCGTAGGTCTGCGGCTCGCGCAGCAGCGAGGCGAACGGGGCAAAACCGGTGCCGGTGGCAAAGAACCAGATTCGCTTGCCGGGCAGCAGCGCGTCATGCACCAGCGTGCCCACGGGCTTGGGCCGCAGGATGATCTGGTCGCCGGGCTTGATATGCTGCAGCTTCGAGGTCAGCGGGCCATCCTGGACCTTGATCGAGTAAAACTCCAGTTCTTCGTCCCATGACGGCGAGGCAATCGAATAGGCGCGCAGCAGCGGTTTGCCGTTGTCACCCAGCAGGCCGATCATCACGAACTCACCCGAGCGGAACCGCAGCGATTGAGGGCGCGACACCTTGAACGAGAACAGGCGGTCGGTCCAGTGTTTCACATCCAGAACGGTCTGGGCGTCGGGCAGGACGGGGGCTTTGACTGCGGTGGCTTCGGTCACGGATTTCATCTCTGTCATCGTTTCACTACCGGCCTGCTAGACCGGCGCCTCTCCATATTCTTTGATATACGTCATGAAAAGGGGAAAGTCTCCCCTTTTGTTAGTGTACAAATGATTGTGATGATCAGCCGCGCAGGCGGGACTGATAGTTGTGAGACTGCCAGTCGGCACGGGCCAGCCACTGATCCTCGGGCTGGCGGTTGGCAAGATTATGGTCGATCTCGACTTCATCAAATCCGCTGCGCCGTGCCATCGCATACTGGTCTGCCAGTACATGCCCCTTGGCGCGCAACCGGCCCGTATAGCCTTTCAGGCGCAGGGTGCGGGCAATGGTAAAGCCGCGGCCGTCGGCGAAGGAGGGGAAATCCACCCGCACCATCCGGGTGTTGCCCAAACGGTCGTACAGCTCGTCCGGGTCGGTATCCGAACTTACATCGAGTGCCACTACATCGTTTGCGGCATCGTCGAGGGTGACAAAGCCGTCGGTCCAGTCATCTGGGGCAAAGCCCTCATCGGTCACGATTACATTCATTTCGTCTCTCCAACGCGGACCATCTTGCCATCTACAAAATGGATGCCGCATTCTTCCTTGTTCTGATCGCGCCAGCGTCCGGCGCGGGGGTCTTCGCCTTGCTTGACGGCTGATGTACAGGGCGCACAACCGATCGACGGATAGCCCTTGGCCACCAGCGGGTGCCGGGGCAGGTTGTTTTCTTCCATATAGGCGCGCACATCCTCTGGCGCCCAATGGGCCAGCGGGTTGACCTTGATCCGTCCGGTACCGTCCTCGACCTCGAAGAAATCGAGCGTCGCGCGCGTGCCCGACTGGAACCGTTTGCGCCCGGTGATCCAGCCGTCATAGCCCGCAAGCGCCCGTTGCAGAGGAATGGTCTTGCGCAGTGTGCAGCAGGCATCGGTATCCCGCAGACGCAGAGCGCCGTAAGGGTCGGAACGATCCAGATCCTCTTGATCCGCGCGTATGATCCGCACATTGCGCAGGCCCAGCCTTTCGCTGACCTCCTGCTGATAGATCAGCGTTTCGGTGAACAGCATCAGCGTATCGACAAACAGCACCGGCGTGGCCTTGTCGATCACCGCCGCCATGTGCAGCAGCACAACCGATTCCGCGCCAAAGCTGGATACCAGGACGATCTCGCCAGCCTCATCCAGTGCGCCATGCATGACGTCATGGGCGCTGTGGTGACGGAACCGGGCATTGAGCGCATCGACCTTTTCGGTCAGCGCGCTGCGATCCTTGCCCAGTTCGGTCTGGATCTCGTCAAGCGGCATTGGCCCGAGCCTCGGGGTAGAGGGCAGCCTTGAACGGTGCCATGCCCAGACGGCGGTAAGCCTGCAGGAAGCTTTCGTCGGCCCCGTCGCGCAGGTCGAGATAGGCGTAAACCAGACGTTCCACGGCCGGAACGATCTCGTCATAGGCAAAGCCCGGTCCGACCCGCTCGCCAATCGCGGCGGTTTCGGTTGCGTCGCCGCCCAGCGTGATCTGGTAGTTTTCCACGCCCGCGCGGTCGAGGCCCAGAATTCCGATATGACCGACATGGTGGTGACCACAGGCGTTGATGCAGCCCGAGATCTTGATCTTCAGTTCGCCGATGTCGTTTTCCAGCTTCAGTTCTTCGAACCGGGTTGCAATCTGTTGTGCGACCGGGATCGACCGCGCCGTCGCCAGCGCGCAATAATCCATACCGGGGCAGGCGATAATGTCACTGATCAGGCCGATATTGGCGGTGGCCAGTTCGTATTCCTTCAGCTTCGCATGGATCGTGGGCAGGTCCGACTTGTGAACATGCGGCAGGATCACGTTCTGCTCATGGCTGATGCGCAGCTCGTCATAGGCGAACTTTTCGGCCAGATCGGCCATCACGCGCATCTGCTCGGCAGTTGCGTCACCCGGCGTTGCCCCATGCTTCTTGATCGAGATCGTGACAATCGCGTGGTCCGCGTTTTTGTGCGGCGCGATGTTGGTATCGACCCACGAGCGGAAAACCGGGTCGTTGGTATAGGCCGCCTCGAACGACGCGACCGAAGCTTGGCGGAAGGACGGCGGCGCAAAGTGGCCCTTGATCTCTTCCAGCAGGTTCATATCCGCGCCTTTGAACTGCGGGCGCACCTTCAGGAATCGTTCGTTGACCTTGGCGCGAATGGTGTCGATACCGTTCTCGTGCACGGTGATCTTGATGCGCGCCTTGTACTTGTTGTCGCGGCGGCCGATCTGGTTCCACACGGAAACGGTGGCTTCGAGATAGGCGAGCAGATCGTCAAAGGCGACGAACTCGGACAATTCCTTGCCGATCATGGGTGTCCGACCCAGACCACCGCCGACGATGACACGGGCGCCCAGTACCCCGTCACGTTCGACCAGTTGCAGGCCGATGTCATGCGCCTTGATCACGGCGCGGTCGTTTTCGGACCCGGTGATGGCAATCTTGAACTTGCGCGGCATGAACTGGAATTCCGGGTGGTCGGTCGACCACTGACGCAGAAGCTCCGCATACGGGCGTGGATCAGCGACCTCATCTGCGGCGGCACCCGCAAAGTGGTCGGCGGTCACGTTTCGGATGGTGTTGCCGCTGGTCTGAATGGCGTGCATGCCAACTTCGGTCAGCGCATCCAGCATGTCCGGCACGTCCTTCAGCTTGGGCCAGTTATACTGGATGTTCTGCCGCGTGGTGAAATGGCCATAGCCCTTGTCCCACTTCTCGGCCAGCAGGGCCAGTTGCCGCATTTGCGCGCTGTTGAGCGTGCCATAGGGTACCGCGACACGCAGCATATAGGCGTGCAACTGCAGATAGAGGCCATTCATCAGGCGCAGCGGCTTGAACTCATCCTCGGTCAACGACCCGTCAATGCGGCGCTCAACCTGGGCGCGGAACTGGGCGTTGCGTTCGGCGAGGAAGGCGTGATCAAACTCGGAGTAGCGATACATGGTTTGCTGTCCTTGTTGCAGCCCCGGATCCGGGGCCTAGATGGGGAGAAGGGACCTGATTCAGGTCCGGGGCTGCGGGGAAGATTCCTGTTTGCCGTGGGCATAGTTGGACGGACCAGTCCGGCGGAAATCTTCCCGGAAATGCGTTGGCTCGGGGCCGTTCGCACCCGGCAGAGCATCGGCCAGATAAACCCCGACCACCTTGCCGGTTTGCTGTTCGGCATCGAGCAGGCGCAATTGCGCGTGGGCTTCGTCGGTGATCAGCTCTGCTTCGGACAACTCGCGCGACCAGCGGTCGTCCTCGGTCAGATAAACGACGTCGCCTTCCAGCAGATCATTGGCGGTGACGATTTTGGGCGTGAATGCGCGGGCCATCAGGTAAACTCCTTGTTAAAAATCCGTCACGTCCCGACCCGCGACAAGCGGTCGGGGGGCTGTCAAAATCAGGGTGTCCATGTTGGCGTACGTCGTGGGCATTGGTAGTCCGTGCGATGTGTTTGACTTGCTCTGCAATATAGGAAATATTCCCGCTAATTCGCCATACGGGCGAAGAAATAAGGACGCATGTTCCAGCTTGATAAGAAAACGGAACATTGGTTTCGAATATGGGGAAAAACAGGAATGACGATGCGCCTGGACGACACGGATCGAAAAATTTTGGCCGAGCTGCAACGCGATGCCAGCCAGTCTCTGGACGAAATCGCCAGCCGCGTGGGCAGTTCCAAGACCCCGGTCTGGAATCGAATCCGCAAGCTCAAAAGCGCGGGCGTGATCGGGCAGCAGACGGTTTTGCTGGATGCCGAGGCGCTGGGGTTCGAAGCCACGTTCTTTGTACTCATCCGCACCTCCGAGCATGAGGCCGAATGGCAGAAACGGTTTCTGCAAGCCTTGCGAGATCGCCCCGAAGTGCAGGAGGCCCACCGTCTGGCAGGCGACATCGACTATATCCTCAAGGTCAGGGTGAAAAACGCCCGCGCATATGACGCTTTCTATCAGGCCTTGATTTCGGAAGTGCGCGTGCACAACGTCACCGCGTTGTTGTCGATGGAAGAGATCAAGTCCACCACGATGCTGCCGCTTGACGCGCTGTCAGATGGCTGAGGTCGCCAACTAACACCGGACCATCAGCGACTCGAGTCCGTGGAAATGATAGCTGTTGGAATACCTTGGCTTTCCAACAAGGTGCAGGCCGGGGCAGCGTTCGAACAGGATCGGCAGCGCGATCCGCATTTCCAGCCGCGCCAGTGGTGCGCCGACGCAGAAATGCAGGCCTGCGCCAAAGCTGGTGTTGGTCTGGATCTGCCGCGACGGATCGAACAGCTCGGGCTGCTGCCACATCGCCGGATCGTGGTTCGCGGCGCCCAGCAGCAGCGCCACCTGATCGCCACGTTGGAACCGATGGCCGCAGACTTCGACCGGTTCATAGGCATAGCGCGTGAACATATGCAGCGGTGGATCGAACCGCAGTATTTCCTCGACCGTTCGGTCGATCGCGCCTGGCGCAAGAACCGTCGGATCGGTTCCGGTTTCCAGCAAGGTTTTCACACCGTTGCCTAGTGCGTGAACCGTTGCCTCATGGCCGGCATTCAGCAACAGTATGCAGGTCGCGATCAATTCGTCGGTCGACAGCCGCTCGCCCTCTTCCTCGGCGGAGATGAGCCGCGTGATCAGATCGTCGCGCGGGTCCGAGCGGCGCTGCCCGACATAGTCCCGCAGAAAATCGGTGAACTCCTGCGCCGCTCGCGCCGCCGTCTCTTCCGTTTCACGTGTCCGGCTGGCCTGGTACATCGCCACCATCGCGTGCGACCAATGCAGCAGCTGCGGCGCCATAGCTTCGGGTACCCCCAGCAGGCGGCAGATGGTGATAACCGGCACCTGGGTGCAATAGGCCTGCAACAAATCGAAAGGCCCATCTGGAAACCTGTCCGCCAGATCATGACACAGCGCTTCGATGTCGGGGGCCAGCGCCGCGATCGCGCGCGAGGTAAAGGCCCGCAGAACCAGCGCCCGCAGGCGGGTATGCCGGGGCGGCTCGGCCTCCAGCAGGCTGTGCGCCTCGACGGCCAGCCAGGGCGCAAGATGTGACGGACCCGCGGTGGCGAGTTCGACAGGAATCTCGCGCCCGAACCGCCGGTCGCGCAACAGGCCGTGAACAAGGTCATAACTCAGCGCAGCGGGCTTGCCATAGTCGGCCCAGTATACAAGCGGCCCCTCGGCCCGTGCGGCCTGATAGACCGGATAGGGGTTCTGGACAAAACCGGGTTCGGTCGGGTTCTGGTGCAGCGTCTTCATCGGCTGCACACTTGCCATGAGGCGCTGTGAATGCAAGACCCTAGAACATGCAAAGAGTCCTGATCATTCTTGGTTTCCTGTGCGCCGTCGGGCTGCTGTCCGTCGGGGTCTGGACATATGGGTATCGTCAGGCATTGTCTCAGCTCAGTGAAAAGGCCGAAGCTGATCTTGAACTTGCCGCTGACCGGCTGACCACGCAAATGCAGGTCTATCAGGAACTGGCGGTGTTGATGGCCGATCACCCCGTCTTGCGAAGGCTCGAAACGCCAGCGCAACAACAGGCGGCGCAGGCCATGCTGCTGGATGTGGCCGACAAGACCGCCGCGGAAAACATGATGTATATTGATCGGAATGGGCGGGTGCTGGCCGCGGCGCAGCCGGTCGAGCAAGACAGCATGGCCGAGCACCCCGCCTTCAAGCGGGCCATGCAGGGTGCGCTGGGCAGTGCGCATGGGTTTCTGCCGGCCAGCGGCGACAGGTTCTATACCTATGTCGCACCTGCCTTCGGCCCTTCGGGGCAGGTCGAGGGCGCGCTGATGGTCGATGCCGATGTGCAGGATGTCGAGCAGACCTGGCGTGGCAGCACCGAGACGGTGTTCTTCATCGACGCGGACGGGATCGTCTTTATTTCAAACCGGTCCGACCTGCTGTTCTGGCGTCGCGACGACGGGCAACCGGGGCTGACACCGCCGGGAGGAGAGCCTGTTGATTTCGCCTCCACGCGGGTTGGCGGGCATGAGATATGGAAGCTGAACTGGGCCCGCTATCTGCCCGGTCGCGCCTTGCATCTGACGCTTGATCTGCCTGTGATCGACATGACCGCCGAAGTGCTGGTGGATGTGGGGCCGGCCCGACGACTGGCGACGTTGCAGGCGGCGGCGGTGGCGGCCATCTGCCTGGCGTTCGGCGCGATGCTTTATCTTGCCACCGAACGCCGCCGGACGCTGGCAGAGGCAAATCTGGTTCTGGAAAGCCGGGTGGCGCAACGTACCCGTGCGCTGACGGCGGCCAACACCGCCCTGCGCCGCGAGGTTGTCGAGCGGCAAGAGGCCGAGGCCGCGCTGAAACGTGCCCAGGCGGATCTGGTGCAGGCGGGCAAGCTCAGCGCTCTGGGGCAGATGTCGGCGGGGATCAGCCACGAGCTCAACCAGCCGCTGATGGCAATTCAGCAGTTTGCCGACAATGGCGCGGCGTTTCTGGAACGTGGCAAGGATGAGCGGGCCAGTGAAAATCTGGGCCGCATCTCGCAGATGGCGGCGCGCATGGCGCGGATCATCAAGAATCTGCGCGCCTTTGCCCGCAACGAAAGCGAGCCGATGGGCAAGGTCGATCTGGTGCAGGTGCTAAACACCGCCGTTGAACTGACCGAGGCTCGCCTGCGGGCTGACGCCGTGACGCTGGACTGGCAGCCGCCCGACGCGCCGGTTCTGGCCTGGGGCGGCGAGGTGCGGTTGGTGCAGGTTTTCGTCAATCTCATCAACAACGCCGCCGACGCCATGTCCGGGCATCCAGACAAGCACATCTCGATCACCTTTGCGACCGGCGACCGGCTTTCGGTTTCGGTGCGCGATACCGGTCCGGGCATCAAGGACCCGGAACGGATATTCGAGCCATTCTACACCACCAAGGCGGTCGGTACCTCAGAAGGCATGGGGCTGGGCCTGTCGATTTCCTATGGTTTGGTGCAGAGTTTCGGCGGTGAGATCAAAGGCGCGAATACGCCGGATGGCGCCGAATTCACGGTCGAACTGGACCATTATCGCGAGGAACAGGCCGCATGATCCGCAAGGTTCTTTTGGTGGATGACGATGCGGCGGTGCGCGAGGCGCTGGGTCAGACGCTGGAGCTGGCGGATTACGAAGCTATAACAGCCAGTTCCTTTGTTGCCGCCAAGGATCATATCCGCCCGGATTTTCCCGGTGTGATCCTGTCCGATATCCGCATGCCCGGGCGCGACGGGTTTCACCTGTTGGGATATGCGCAAGGCATCGACCCGGACTTGCCGGTGATCCTGCTGACCGGCGAGGGCGACATTCCGATGGCGGTTCAGGCGATGGGGCAGGGGGCATTCGACTTTCTCGAAAAACCCTGCGCTTCTGCCGATCTTCTGGACGTTCTGGAACGGGCTTTCGATATCAGGTCGGCCGTACTGGAAGACCGGGCGCTGAAACGGCAACTGGAAAGCGGCGACCCGGCGGCGCGGATGCTCTTTGGCGTGTCGGCCCAGGCCGAAGCGCTGCGGGAAAAGGTTCGCAGCGTTGCGCCAACAAGGGCCGAGGTGCTGGTAACCGGCCCGCCGGGCAGCGGCATTTCAAAGGTGGCCGAAGTCATTCACCTGATGTCGCCCTCGGCTCAGGGACCTTTCGTGAAGCGGCCCGCCTCCGGTCTGGATGCCGAGGAGTTTTCCCGGCTTTGCAATGATGCGGCTGGCGGGTCGATTTATCTTGACGAGGTTTCCGCCATGCCCGAAGCGACCCAATACGCCGTTCTGGAACGGCTGGAGCAGGGGGCGGGACTGCGCGTTCTGGCCGGAACCACCAGCGATCTGGCCAATCTTGCCGCCGGCGGCAAGTTCAATCCGGACCTGTTCTATCGCCTTGATGTGATGCGCGTTCGCATTCCGTCGCTGTCCGAACGTCCCGAAGATATCCCGGTGATTTTTCGCCACTATGTCGGGCAGGCCGCCGAACAGGCCGGCATCCCGGAACCTGAAATCAGCCAGGATCATCTGGCCGGGTTGATGGCGCAGGACTGGCCAGGCAATGCGCGCTCGCTCATGTCGGCGGCCATGCGGTTTGTTCTGGGAATGCCCGAAGATGTCGCGCAGGCATCTGACCTTGGGCTGACCGAACAGATGGCAAGGGTGGAGCGCAGCCTTTTGACGGCGGCACTTGGACGGCATAACGGCAGGGCGGCCGAAGCGGCGAAGGCGCTGAAACTTCCAAGAAAGACATTTTACGACAAGCTCGCCAAATATGGCATTCGTCCCGACGCTTACCGCCGCTGACGGCGTCGGAAAATGGTCCGACACACCTGCCGGGGAAGACTGTTCAAGTCGACCCTTGGCGTATTCCCGACTTGACTGAACCGCAGACCTGCCCGTTACTGAAGGTCAAGGGAGGCCAGAATGGGAAAAAAGTCAAAGTCCGAATTGGCGGCCGAAGCCAAGGAAGTGTCCGGCATCATCGCGGCAGCCCGAAAGATCAGGCACAACTTTGCCCTGTTTCATGGGCCGGACGACCTGATCTTCAAAGCGCATAAGTCCAAGAACAAGTCCGCGCTCAGAAAGATGGCCAAGGACGATGGCGCCGGTGCAAAAGGCGCCGTGGGCGCGCTCGAAGTTGACGGGAAGATTGCCGACCTGATTGTCGAAGACCCCGACTCGACGCCAGCGAACTTTGCCAAGACCTTTCGCAAATATCTCAGCGCTCGTGGCATCAAGATGAAAGTGCGCTTGCTGTCCGAGACGGGCGATGTCATCGACGACGGCGACGAAGAGGACACAGGCAAACCGGATGCGCCCGCAGAACTTGGCGACGACATCGAGAAGGTGCTGGAAAAGATCGCCAGCCATTTCGATGCAATGAAGGTGCCTCTCGTGCGCAGCCTGAATTCTGCGCCTCCCGATCATCGCGAAAAGATGGCCAAGGTGGCTGCCCTCTATAAAAAGGCAATGACCGCAAAAAGCCCGGATAACGCGGTCAAGGCGCTGACTGCGTTGCGGAAACTGGTCATGTCCACACCGTCGGCGGTGCGGCTGTCCGACTGCCTGAAATCCGCTGGCGAGGATCCGAAGGAACTCGGAAAACTGGACGGGATGGTCAAATCCTGCGCGGCACGCGTCAAGGCTGAACCGGAATTCATGGATCAGGCCTTTCCCGAAATGCGTGACATGCGAAAGGCATTGAAAAGTGCGCTGTCCAGGAAACCACCACCCGACAACGCGACCGAACTTCAGGCGATCAAAGACGAGATGGATGCGCTGTTTTTCGATCACGTGGACAAGCCGCCCAAGGCGCATGGCCCAGAATGCCATGGGCCGGGATTGTCGATCCAAAACCAGGAAGACCGGATATTAAAGAAAAAGAACCCGCGCACCGGAAAAAAGTTCAAGGGCAAACCGGTTCACAAGGCCTCGAACTTCACCGACAAGGGCGCCTATGTCGACAGCCAGATGGCCTTGCGGACACAGGCGTTGGCGCATATCGAAACCAACAAGATTTCGCCACCGCCGAAAGGGGCTCAACCCGTCAGGTTGGTACCGCCGATGGAAGCAAAGCTGGTTGATGTCCTTGGCGCGCAATGGAAAAACTACGTTCAAGGGGTCAAGCGCAAGAAGAAGAAAGGTCAGCCCGACACCTGCATAGACGCAACCTGGGGTCCCAACAGCACGTGCAAGGCGATCTATGACCTTTTGGACGACGGAACCTTGCGATTGGTGACGCTTTATCCCAATCCGGTCGCATGACGGGGCGGACAGGAAGACCGGCAATGAAACCTGAAGACGGAGACTCAAGACATGGCTGACCGCGATCCCATGCAGGTACTGAATGACATGGCCGGTGGGTATCTGAATCCCCAGGCCTACGACCTGGAGGACCTGAAGGCGTTTCTTGAAGAGGCGCACAATGCCGAAGCTGCACAAAAGTTCAAATCCGCCCTGGCCGAGACCGTGAACGGAAATGGCATGAGCCGAGCGGCATGGGAACAAACGACGGACGACGAGTTCGATGATGACGAGGAATGGCAAGCCTATCTGGCGTCTGTTCAGGCGTTCCTGTTCAACGGTGGACCCTATCCCTTTCCCGATGACGACGAAGAATGAATTCAAGACAGGCAAGCGCATGGAATTCAGATCGTGACCATCGATCCCGAGATCTGTCAGTGGTGATCGAACGCAATCTCCGGTCACGCTCAGGATAATGTTTGGCGGCACAGTTGGGCCGCACTTCCGCAACAAGCGAATCAAGTTGTGCGAAATCCCGCACTAGGGCCGCCGAGAGAGTGCGGATTTCCGCACACGATTCGCCTCGCCCACAACGACATCCCGCGGACGGGCTATTTACCCTGTTGTAAAAAATAGAAAAAAATAAGAAGGGGGCAAGGTTTCACAAATCGTTGAGCCAAGCTTCATGATTCGCTTCACTCCCTCACAGCGGCGTCTGTCCGGCGTCCGACAGAGATTTTACTGAACTTCGGGAGGAGTAGAGAAATGAAATTCCTGACTACCGCAGCCACCGCCCTGGCGCTGTCCGTCACCGCCACCGCAGGTTTTGCCGCCTGTGATGACGGTGAAATCGTGGTCAAATTTGCCCACGTCACCAACACCGACAAGCACCCCAAGGGGATTGCAGCCTCGCTGCTGGCCGATCGGGTGAACGAAGAGATGAATGGCGTCATGTGCATGGAGGTGTTCCCCAACTCGACGCTCTACAATGACGATCAGGTCCTCGAAGCGATGCTGCAGGGCAACGTCCAACTGGCGGCCCCCTCGCTGTCCAAGTTCGAAGCCTTCACCAAGCAATTCCAGATTTTCGATCTGCCTTTCATGTTCAAGAACATCGAGGCCGTCGACGCATTCCAGAAATCCGACACCGGTCAGGCGATGAAAGAGTCGATGACACGCCGCGGATTGCTGGGACTGGAATTCTGGCATAACGGCATGAAACAGATGTCGGCCAAGAAACCTCTGATGACGCCGCAAGACGCCCAGGGTCTCAAGTTCCGCGTACAGCCCTCGGACGTGATCGTTGCCCAGATGGAAGCGCTGGGTGCCTCGCCGCAGCCGATGGCCTTTTCCGAAGTCTATGGCGCGCTGCAGACCGGCGTTGTCGACGGGCAGGAAAACACCTGGTCAAACATCTATGGCCAGAAATTCTTTGAGGTTCAGGACGGTATCACCGAAACCAACCATGGCATCATCGACTATCTGGTCGTGACGTCGGTGGACTGGATCGACAGCCTTGATCCGGCGGTGCGCGAGCAGTTCACGACGATCCTGAGTGAAGTGTCTGATGAGCGCAACTCCGCCGTGGGCGAAGTTGATGCAAGCGCCCGCCAGTCGGTTCTGGATGCCGGTGGCGTGATCCGTGAACTGACGCCCGAACAGCGTCAGGACTGGGTCGACACGATGAAACCTGTCTGGGACAAGTTCGAGGCCGGGATCGGCGCCGACAACATTGCCAAGGCGCAGGAATTCAACGCCTCAAGCTGATGCGACGATCTGGGCGGCCCGCGATGCGGGCTGCCCTTCCTGACGCTTCGAACGAAACGCATCTTGCTCCCGGAGAGAGATCATGTCCCGTCCGTCGCATGACACGGCTGGCCAGTCGGTTTCCACACTTGGCCGCGTGATCAACAACATCGAGGAGACCGGTATCGCGGTCATTCTCGGGCTGATGACAATACTGACCTTCATCAACGTGGTGCTGCGCTACGTGTTCAACAGTTCCCTGATCTGGGGACTCGAAGTCGTCCTGATCCTGTTCGCCTGGCTGGTGATCTTCGGTATCAGTTACTGCGTGAAAATCACCGCGCATCTTGGCGTCGATGTGGTCATCAACCTTCTGAAACCCGGTGGGAGGCGCATTCTGGCGCTGGTTTCAGGCGCTTGCTGCATTGCTTATGCGATGCTTTTGCTCAAAGGGTCGTGGGATTACTGGGCGCCGTTTGCGGCATTGCAGCCAACCGAAGGCCGCTGGTTCCCGCTGGGCTTTACCGAAGGCGTTCGGGACCGGGCATTCTATGTAACCGATCAGGTTCCGATGCTGGGCATCTTTCGCTGGCTGGAACCATTGATCAACTATGGCGATACCTACGAAAAGCTGCCGCGGGTCATCCCCTATTTCGTTCTGCCTTTCGGGTCGGCGCTGCTGCTGTTGCGGTTCGTGCAGGCGTTCATTGGCGTTGCCACGGGAGCCCGTGAAAGTCTGATCGTCAGTCACGAAGCTGAAGACGCCGTGGCCGAAGCCGCAGCACAGAACAAGGAATAAACCGATGGATGTTGTCATTCTGTTTGCAATGGTCATTGGTTTTTTGCTGATTGGCGTGCCGATCGCTATTTCGCTGGGCCTCAGCTCGATCATCTTTCTTCTGGCCTTCTCCGATACGTCGCTGGCCTCGATTGCGCAAAGCCTCTATCAGGCGATGGCGGGGCACTACACGCTGTTGGCAATCCCTTTCTTCATCCTTGCGTCCAGCTTCATGTCCACCGGCGGCGTGGCCAAACGCATCATCCGCTTCTCAATCGCTTGTGTCGGGCATCTGCGCGGCGGATTGGCGATTGCGGGCGTGTTTGCCTGTATGCTGTTTGCGGCGCTGTCCGGGTCCTCGCCGGCTACCGTTGTTGCCATCGGCACTATCGTGATCGCGGCCATGCGGCAGGCCGGGTATACCCGCGAATTTGCTGCGGGCGTGATCTGTAACGCCGGTACGCTGGGCATCCTGATCCCGCCCTCGATTGTCATGGTGGTCTATGCTTCGGCCACCGATGTCAGCGTGGGGCGGATGTTCCTTGCCGGGGTCATCCCAGGCGTTCTCGCCGGTCTGATGCTGATGGTCACCATCTATATCATGGCAGTCCTGCGCGGCATGCCCAAGGGCGAATGGCAGGGATGGGGAGAGGTCTGGGCATCCTTCCGCGACGCGTTCTGGGGATTGATGCTGATCGTCATCATCATGGTGGGTATCTACGGCATCCCCGGCGTCACCGGCGCGATCTTCACGCCTACCGAAGCTGCAGCCGTCGCGTCTGTCTATGCCTTCATCATTGCGATGTTCGTCTATCGTGACATCGGCCCGCTGCGCCCGCGCGAGGCACGCAGTCTTTCCGCTGCGGCGGTGACCGAGGGACTGCCCGAGTCAAAGCCGCTGTCGCTTTTTGACAAGCCTCAAGCCCTGATCACGGCGTTCTTCCACAGCGACACCAAGCACACGCTGTTCGATGCGGCCAAGCTGACCGTCACGCTGATGTTCATCATCGCGAACGCGCTGATCCTCAAGCATGTGCTGACGGATGAACAGATACCTCAGGCCATCGCGGGGTCGATGCTGAACGCCGGTTTCGGCCCGGTGATGTTCCTGGTGATCGTCAACGTGATCCTGCTGATCGGCGGTCAGTTCATGGAGCCCTCTGGCCTGATCGTCATCGTGGCGCCGCTGGTCTTTCCGATTGCCATCGAACTGGGCATCGACCCGATCCATCTGGGCATCATCATGGTGGTCAACATGGAAATCGGCATGATCACGCCGCCAGTGGGCCTGAACCTCTTCGTCACTTCCGGCGTGGCGGGGATGCCGATGATGAGCGTGGTGCGCGCGGCGCTTCCCTTCCTCGCCGTGCTCTTCGTGTTCCTGATCATGGTGACCTATATCCCCTGGCTTTCGACACTCTTGCCGACTGCGCTCATGGGGCCGGAAATCATCGTGAAATAACACAAAACCGGACTGCTGAACAAAGCCGGGCCTGATCCAGGCCCGGTTTTCACGGTCTCGCTGATCACGGCAATGTCATCGGAGGAAGACACCGGATGTTTGCCGTTGGCGAAATCCGTGTCAGGATGGCGCCATGCGCCCCAGTCTTACGACGCCCTCATGAAACGCCGCCTTGCCGCCATAATGGCCGCGGATGTCGTCGGGTTTTCGACCCTCATGAGTGCAGACGAAGACACAACCCTTTCCGCCCTTCGTGCGCACCGGGCCGAGGTGTTCGACCCCGAGGTCGAACGCTACGGTGGGCGGATCGTCAAGCTCATGGGAGACGGGGCGCTTGTCGAATTCGGCTCGGTGGTCGACGCCATCGAGTGCAGCCGTTCAATCCAAACCACTCTTCACGCCGGGGACGGGCCGATCAATCTTCGCATCGGCGTGAACATGGGCGACGTGATTGCCGACGGCGATGACATATATGGCGACGGGGTCAACATTGCTGCGCGGCTCGAAACCCTGGCCGATCCCGGCGGCGTGTGCATCACGGCGTCAGTTGCGGCCATGCTCGGCCAGGATGTTCGCGGACAATTCACCGACATGGGACCGCAGCAGATCAAGGGAAAAACGCGCCCGGTCGAGATCTGCAAATGGCACCCCTCAGGCACGGTTCAGGACGGGGAACCGCAGCGTCGGATCGACCGGCCAGCCATTGCCGTTCTGCCCTTCGCCAATATCGGTGGCGATCCCGAGCAGGAATACTTCGCCGACGGCCTGACCGAAGATATCATCATTGCGCTGACCCATTGGCGCACTTTCCCCGTCATCGCGCGCCATTCCTGTTTTCAGTACAAGGGGCGCGACGTGAACCTTCGCGATATCGGTCGCGAACTGGGCGCGACCTATGTGCTGGAAGGCAGTATTCGCAAGGCCGGACCCCGCGTGCGTGTGAGCGTGCTGTTGGTCGATTGTGCCACGGAACGTCACATCTGGGCCGAAAAATATGACCGCGACCTGTCCGACATCTTCGTGGTGCAGGATGAAATCGTGCAGAACATCGCCGCCCATATCGCGCCTGAACTCGTGGTGGCGGAGGCCAATCGTTCTTCCGGCCGCCGTGCCGAAGACCTCGAGGCGTGGGAAATGTGCATGCGTGCGTTGCCTTTGGTTCGACGCCGCACCGCCGAAGGGGTCGCCGAAGGGAGGAAGCTGTACCAGGAAGCCATCGAGCTGCGCCCTGACTTTGCCGAGGCCCACGCAGGGCTGGCAATGTCCTATAACATCGAGATGCTGACTGGGATGACCAGCGACCGCGCGGAAACCGCCATGCGCGCCATGAACGCCGCCAATCGGGCCATCGAATGCGACGAGGCATCCTCCTTTGCGCATCATGAACTCAGCACCGCATTCCAGTGGCTGGGAAGGTTCGATGATGCCCTGGCCGAAGCCCGGATCGCCGTCGATCTCAATCCCAACGATGCATATGCCCTGCACGCGCTGGGCAACAAATCCGATCTGGCGGGCGAACCGGATGGGATAGGGCTGATGCAAAAGGCGCAAAGGCTCAATCCTGCGGATGCCAGTCTGCATTCGCATCTGACATTCCTGGCCCGGGCACATGCCAACAGCAGCAATTTTCACGCTGCAGTGGACTGTGCCCGTCGCGCCCTGCGCCGGCAACCGGATTACGCGCCAGCCTTGTTCATCCTTGCGATTTCACTCTCCTTGCTTGAAAGGCTCGAAGAGGCGCGAGAGGCGCTGGACCGGTGCGAGGCGGTTCAGCCCGGTTTTGTCAAATCCCGGCAGAACTGGCAGCCATACAGCGATCCGGCCAGCAATGCGCGGCTGCGCGAGGGCATTCAAAAACTGGTAGGCGATGTGATCGACGGTTAGGTTTGACAGGCCTGCAAGCCATATACCCCTGAGCGCAGCGGAAAGTCTCAGATTGCTTCCAGTGCTGCGATGATTGGCGAGAAATCCGCCGCTTTCAGGCTTGCCCCACCCACCAAAGCGCCATCCACGTTCGGAACACCAAAAATGTCAGCCGCGTTGCCTGGTTTGACCGAGCCGCCATACAACAGCCGCACCGACCGCCCCACACCCGCGCCGAACCTGCGTTCCAGCCGCGTGCGGATGAAATCGTGCACCTCCCCGATCTGTTCCAGCGTCGGCACCTTGCCGGTGCCGATGGCCCAGATCGGTTCATAGGCCACCACAAGGTTTTCACCGGTCGCCTGATCCGGGATCGACCCCGACATCTGCCCCGCGATGATATCCAGCGTGTTGGCAGCCTCGCGCTGCGCCAGGCTTTCACCCAGACAGATCACCGCCGTCAGTCCGGCCTCCATCGCGGCGCGGGCCTTGGCCCGGACGGCTTCGTTGTCTTCCTCATGATCCTCGCGCCGCTCGGAATGGCCGACGATCACCGCTGTCGCGCCGGCGTCCCTAAGCATGTCGGCGCTGATATCGCCGGTATGCGCGCCCGAGGCGGCGGCGTGGCAATCCTGCCCGCCTACGGCAATGGCCGATCCGGCAAGTGTCTGGGCAGAGCGCGCAAGCAATGTCGCCGGAGGACAGATCAGGATGTCGACACCGGGGGCAGGGTGGGCCCGCGCCAGCGCCTCCAATTCGGCCAGCGACGCACCGGTGCCGTTCATTTTCCAGTTGCCCGCCGCCAGTTTACGCCGCATTCATCCGTCCCCGTCTTCTTGTCAAAACTTGGCCTTGGGGATAGCACCGGCGCGCACGGGTGACAATTGCCGCCATGCATCGGCGACAACGGCTGAAATCAACGCAAAATGAAATGCGTTCAGCGCTGCGGCAGGCTTTCATCGAACTTGATCGATTCCCCGCAACCGCAGGCGTCGACGACGTTCGGGTTCTTGAATTTGAACCCGGATTCCAACAACGAGACTTCATAATCGATCTCGGTCCCGAACAGGAACATCTGCGCCATCGGCGCGATCAGCACCCGCGCGCCGTCCTGTTCGACCACCTCGTCATGCGCCTCGGCTTCGTCGACATAGTCCATGGTATATTCCATGCCCGCGCAGCCGCCCTTTTTGACGCCGATGCGCAAACCTGCATGGCCGCCCTTTTCCATCAGGCGGTTGATCTGGGCTGCGGCCCGTGGGGTCATGGTCACGGCCTGCTTGCCGGGAATGCCGAACATTGCGGTCTCCGATTGTCGCGCGTCTTCCTCAATTTAGTGGCGCGGGCAACAAGGCTCAAGAGACTGCCGCAGAAATGATTCATTCCGTGTTCAGGATAAGCGATCAGAGAATTCCACCGCAGATCAGCGGAAGATGTATCCAGGCAGGAATACGATACCGAACGACATGGCCAACAGCACGATGACCGGCCAATAGGCCAGCATTGTGAACACCTCAAAGGTGAAACCGACATATTGCGCGCCACGGTTGAAATACGATGTGCTGGCGGGCTTCAATGCCGGATAGCGCGACATCACGGCCTGAAACGAATAGGAAACCATGCGGACGACCAGCATGTACAGGCCGAAGGTGACGACGAATATGACGCCATAAATCGTGAGTGGAACCAACGGCGGACCTACCTTTCACACCTTGCAGCACGCCCGGATTCACGTTTTCCTTTTACGTGCTGGCCGAGGAGGCGAGGCGAAAGCCCCTGCGCGGCCAACCGGATGCCGAACGGATACGACTGAAGATCGACAGCCCCCTTTTGCGATCATTGAGAGAAAGCTAACCGCTTGGTCACCTATTTCGCCAGAAAAAAGGGACACAATTTTGCCTTAAAATTGCCCAAATATCCATCAACAGGGACAATGATGTTGATTTGGCGCTAGAGTTTCCATTCGGGAAACAAAGGGGTTGGCAGTTGCCCACGCCGTGAACCTGACCGCGAATTCTCACTTGGAGTTTCCTGACCGATTCGCGGCATTGGAAATGGCAGAAAAAAAACGGACCGCCCCGGGCAGAGCGGTCCTCAGAACAGGGTCGCAATCCTTGGGGGGATGAACCAAAACGGAAAGACCCCACCGGCACGGCCAAAGCGTGACCGCCGACAGATTGGCAGTTGATTGTAACGGGTCTAAAACAAAGACGTAACAATATTGCTACGCCTCGGTAAGTTCCTGGATCTTCCGGTCAGTTACATAAAGCCAAGCTCAAGCCGGGCTTCGTCCGACATCATCTCCATGCCCCAGGGCGGCTCCCATGTCAGCTCCACGTCCACGCTTTTCACCCCCGGAACCGGCTCGATCGCGTCCACCAGCCATCCCGGCATGTCTCCGGCCACCGGACAGCCCGGCGCGGTCAGCGTCATGATGACCTTGACGTCATTCTCGGCATTGATGTCGACGGTATAGATCAGGCCAAGCTCATAGATGTTGACCGGGATTTCCGGGTCATAGACCGTCCGGCAAGCTTCCACGACCGGTTCGTAAAGCGGATGGTCAACGGAAGAGGGCGCAATCAGCGGCGCGCCTTCAAGCGGTTCGGTGGCGTGGGTCATCTGATCCTCGGGTCGGTTACCTGAGCAATTATATAGGGAAATCGGCAACCAGCGTCCAGAGGGGGCGGGGAAGTTCGGCCAATGGTGCGCTCATGTGTCCAACGCGATCCACAAAAAACCGTCGTCAACATGGGTCGCAAAGGTCTGCAAGGGTTTGCGGTTCTTTGAAATATCGCCCAGAAACTCCATGCCTTCGGATGTCCCGTCATCGTTCAGCAACTCGCACCACACGATGACCTCGCCGCTGGCCAGGTCGAACCGACTGTGATGCCAGCGGCAGACCACCTCGTCATCCCGCGCTTCGCTTTCGTCCGGGCGCAGCCGGTCGGGATCGTCCAGGTTCTGGCGGCGGTTGAACAGCGGCAGGTTGATATGCGGACAGGCGTTGTTGAACGCATAGAAGTTTTCGCCGCGGCGCAGGATCGCAAGGTCAAGCCTGGAAAACTCGACGATCCGAGTCTCACCATCCTTGATCGAGTCGACCTCGAAAACCCGCGTCCAGTTGCGACCGGCAAAACGCATCGTCTCACGGTCCGAGGTCGCATTCATTCGGGCCGCCGCTTGCGGCTTTAACTCGGAGATTTCGTAAAGGGTGGTGCGTTGCGACGTTCCGGGCAGCCTCACACGCACAAAATCGGTGGTTTCGACGCTCTCCTTGACCTGGTCGTGCAGCGCCTCCGACACCAGAAACCGGGTTCCGGCTTCCTTGTTGGCGCTCTCCACGCGGCTGGCCACATTCACCACGTCGCCAATCGCGGTCAGCCGCGCACTGCCGACCGATCCAACCGATCCGATGACCGCCTCGCCCCAGTGCAATCCGATCCGGGCGTCAAAATCGATGTCATACATGCTTTTGAAAAAGGGCTTCATCCGGTCGATCGCCGTCAGGCATTGCAATGCGGCGTTGACCGCGCGCAGGGGCGCTTCATTCTGATCGTCGATCCCGAAAATCGCCATCATTCCGTCGCCGACGAACTTGTCGACATAGCCGGAGTTGCTCTCGATGATCTCGCCCATCTGGGCGAAATAGCGGTTCAGCAGATGCATGACGTCATAGGGCATCAGGCTTTCGGATATGCCGGTAAACCCTTCGATATCCGAAAAAAACACCGCCACGTTCTTCAATTCCCCGACCTTGCGCTCGCCGCGCGCGTCAAGCTGGCTGGTCAGCATGATGTCGGTCTCATCCAGAACCAGCCGCCGAAACGAAATATCGCCAGAGGGGCGCAGCTGGCACGACAGGCGCACATGCGGGTCCAGCCCAAGCTGATCGGCCAGTTTTTGCTCCGGTTCCGACCGCTCGGGGCAATGTTCCAATCCGTCCAGAACCCAAATCCGGCAGGTTGAACATTTCGCCTTTCCGCCGCAGACATGGGTCAAAGGCAAATCAGCCCGCTTCGCCGCCTCCAGCAGGCTCTCGCCATCCCGGCACTCAAAGGACAGGTCGTCCGGATAGGATCGCAATATCGGCATGCGGTGGGCTTTCCGGGTTCATTCGCCGTGGTCTGTTTCACCAATCTAACACGGCCAAACCAGAAAGCGGAAAGATTTCGCAGGCCACGTGCAGCGCTAAACCAGAAGGAGAACTGGAAAAAAATCTATGCAAATGCTACAATAACCCCATTGTTTTGAGGGTTTGAGCCATGCGCGTGTTTTTTCTTTTGATGGTGATGGCATTCCTGTCACCGTCTCTCCTCTCGCATTTCGCCCTCGCCCAGTCGGAGGACGATTACTCGCGCGATGAGGAAGAAGAGGAACAGCATAGTGGCGACAGCGGCGGCGGCGGCGGTGGTGAAACCGGCGGTGGCGGATGGGGTGGCTGCACGTACTGTGGCACTTCGGGCGGCGGTTGGAGCACCTATGGCTATTCCAACAGCAATTCCAACGGCTACGTGATTGTTCCGAAAAGCCGTGGGTCGCTTCAAATCACGCCGGTTCAACCTGCAACCCCATCGAGGCCCGCCACTGCCGTGCCGGATACCGCAGTCGCCGCTCTGCGTCCGCCTTCCGATCAGGGCCGGGCCACCCGAATTTTTGCGGGGCCAGGCATGTTCCCGCCCGAGCATTTTGCCGCTTATGCGATTATCTCGTTCAAATCCAAGCCCCTGCCGCAGGATCGCGACCGGTTTCTCAATGTATGTCGTGGCTATGTTGCGGCCATCCTTGCCTATTCCGAGGTCGAACAGCCACTGGATCGCCAGCTCGTTACTGTATGGCCAGTCAATCAGGACTACGTTGCCGTCGAGGCAATGGCGCAAAGCGATGAAGAAGGGTGCGCCAAGGCCGTGGATGACTATGGGCTGGCCACGTCGCTGAAGGCGCTCAACGATGCCCGCGCCGCGCTGACCGAGTCGGATATCGGCACATTGCAAGGCCACCGAGGGCCGTTCGTTCTGGCGTGGAGCCCCACGCATCAGAAAGGCGCTTCGGACGCCCTGATCCTGCGCATGGACCTGTCCGACGTTGAAACCGCCACGCAGGCGCGCGAGAAATTCGAAGCCTGGCGGGACGAGATCGAGGCCAAGCAGGATCTCTGGATTGATGGCTGGAAAGAGGACAGCCTGTCCGACACAATCGGCAACTGGGCGGACAGATGGGGCAACGAGATCCTGTCTTTCCTCGGAAAGGACTGACGCGATGGATTGGCTGTCTTACGGGGCCTGGGGGGCTTTCGGCCTGCTTGCCGGTATCGGGTTGGTCAGCTGGGCCGCGCCCGACACAAACGCGGGCGTTGGTCTGCTGCTGGTGATCTGTCTCGCGGTGAGTCTGGTGATCCGGGGGCTTTGGAAATGGGGTACCGCCAAACCCAAGGCCGAGGAAGAGCCCGAAGGCGAGGGGTGATACTGCATCGCCGGATGCCGTTGACGTCACGCCGCAAAAGCTATTCAGCCCACGTGCATTCGGGTGGTGGAGCAATCGCAGGCACTTCGCGCCAGCGGTCGGGGGCATATTGTTCCCAGGTGATCAACTGGTCCTGTGCCCTTTCCAGCCAGCCACGCCACATGCCAAAGAACTCCGCGTCGGACAACGGTCCGTTGTCGTCCCGATAGGTTTCGGCCCATCGCCACTGACAGGGGTCACCCATCCACTGCCTCAGTTCAGGCGGAACCTCCACCGACGCATCCAGAAACACGTTCCGCCAGTCGCTCTGCCGATCGAAAGCGGCGTCCGATACCAGCCAGGGCTGAATGAGATCGGAAAGCGGTTCGGCAAAATCGTTCTGGTAGGGGGCCGGTCCCAACGCATCCCAAAGGCGGATCAGATACAGGTGGAAATAGCCATAGACGGCCGCAACCAGGAACGGTGCGGCGTAAAAGAAAAGGCGTGTCGGAACCGAGACGTTGACAAGCGGAAGCTGCGTGGCCCGATCCACACCGTAAAAGTCGATGGCGTCCACCTGCATCAGGGTGAGGCCGACAAAAATCAGTGCGCCGAGCAACACGAACCAAGTGTTTCTGGCGTTACTTGTCAGTGCATTGATGCGGTCAATTTGATTTTCCATATCATCCTGACGGCACAAGCAACTTGGTCAAATGCCGACAGGATAACAGAATTTGGCAGATCCGGTTAGGGCTCAGCCGTTGATGTCGTCCTTGAACCGCTTTACTTGCCCATGGGGCAGGGCAAAGAGGCGGCGCAGGATCAGCCACGCGGCCAGCGACAGCACGGCAAAGATCAACAGTAGCACCGGCAACGAAATCGACAGGCCGGGAAGAACCAGCAGCAGACCGGTCACCGCTGCGCCGATGGCAAACCCCAGAAAGATGAACCCCGGCAACAGCACCTCGGCTATGGCCAGGATCAGCGCCCCGGCCAGCCAGATCCACCAGATGGACCAGAGCGGTTCGGTCATGCCTTGCCTCCTTTCAGCATCTTGAACGCATCGCCAAAGGCTTCCATTGCGTTGGCGGGCAGAACGATGGTCTGCTTGCCACTGCCATTGCCCAGCGCATTGAGCGCCTCGACCTGCTTCAGCGCCACCTGGTACTGCGCCGCCTCGATACCGTTCTCGCGGATTGCCTTTGCGACAACCTCGGTGGCATAGGCCTCGGCCTCGGCCTGAATGCGGCGGGCCTTGGCGGTCTGCTCGGCGGCATAAAGCTCGGCATCGGCGTTCAACTCGACGGCACGCTTCTGGCCCTCGGCCTTGGTCACTTCGGCGCGGCGGGCGCGTTCGGCGTTCAGCTGCTGCAACATTGCGTCGCGCGTCGCCTGATCCAGGTTCACGTCCAGAATTTCGGCCCGCGTCACTTCGATTCCCCAGTCATCGACCGCCGTCTTGACGCTTTCCTGGATGCGCGAGATCAGTTGGGCGCGGTTGGATTGCACCTCGTCCAGATCCATCTTGCCGATCTCGGCACGCACGATCCCCGCCACGGTCGTTGCAATGGCGGCATCGACATCACGGATGCGATAGACAGTCTTTTCCGGCTCCAGAATGCGGTAAAAAACCGAGGTGTCGATCTGCACCAGCACGTTGTCCTTTGTGATCGCATCCTGCGTCGCATTCGGCAGCTGGCGTTCCAGAATCGAAATCTTGTGCCGTGCAACGTCCAGAAACGGCACGATAAAGTTGATCCCCGGCCCAAGCACCGAATGCAGCCGCCCGAACCGTTCGATCACGTATTTCTCGGATTGCGGCACAATCTTGATGCCTTTGAAGATGATGATGACGACAAATATCGCCGCCAGAACGTAGATGATGTTCTGCGTAATAAGGCCAATGATCAGTTCTTCGGTCATATGTGTCCCTCAGTTTTTGTATACCGTGGTATGCATTTGGTGATTGAGTCGCAAAATTTCAATACTGGTAGGAGGAGAGCGTCTGGTGGCGCAAGTCACCATTCCTGCGAATTGGCGTCTCCATAAAAGCCATGTGACCGTTTTGCATCCGGCCTTTGCCCGCCTTGGCCGGTGCCAAAAGGCGATTCGGATGCGAACCGCTTGCAATGCCGGAGCCAATCAGGCAAAGCCTGCCCGGTTCAGCGATCCGGGGCAAAAGACATGACCGAGCGTTTTTCATTCGACCTGCACGCCACCGACGGCAAGGCCCGTACCGGTGTGATCCACACACCACGCGGCGAGATCCGTACACCAGCCTTCATGCCGGTCGGCACGGCAGCGACGGTCAAGGCGATGATGCCGGAAAGCGTGCGTCAGACCGGGGCCGACATCCTGCTGGGCAATACCTATCACCTGATGCTGCGCCCCACGGCGGAACGCATTGATCGTCTGGGCGGCCTGCACAAGTTCATGAACTGGGAACGCCCCATCCTGACCGACTCGGGCGGGTTTCAGGTCATGTCGCTGGCCGGGCTGCGCAAGCTGACCGAACAGGGCGTGACCTTCAAATCCCATATCGACGGCTCGAAACACGAACTGACCCCGGAACGGTCGATGGAAATCCAGCGACTGTTGGGATCGGATATCGTTATGTGTTTCGACGAATGCCCGGCATTGCCTGCCGACCGCGACCGCATTGCCGGGTCGATGCGGCTTTCCATGCGCTGGGCGGACCGGTCGCGCGAGGCGTTCGGTGACCGCCCCGGCCATGCCCTCTTTGGCATCATGCAGGGCGGGTTGGAACAGGACCTGCGCGAGGAAAGCGCCGAGGCGCTGAAACGGATCGGGTTCGACGGCTATGCCGTCGGTGGTCTGGCCGTAGGCGAGGGGCAGCAGGCGATGTTTGACTGCCTTGATTACGCCCCCGGTTTCCTGCCTGCAGACAAGCCCCGCTATCTGATGGGGGTGGGCAAGCCCGACGACATTGTCGGCGCCGTGGCGCGCGGCATCGACATGATGGATTGCGTTCTGCCGTCCCGCTCGGGCCGTACCGGGCAGGTGTTCACCCGGCACGGCGTTCTCAACATCAAGAATGCCCGCCACATGGATGATCCCCACCCGCTGGATGAAAACTGTTCCTGCCCCGCCTGCCGGAACTACTCCCGCGCTTACCTGCATCACGTGTTCCGCAGTCAGGAGATCATCAGCTCGATGCTGCTGACCTGGCACAACCTGCATTACTTCCAAGACATCATGCAGGGCATGCGAGACGCGATTGCGGCAGGCACGTTTGCGGCCTGGCAGGCGGGATTTCATTCCCAACGGGCACAGGGAGATATCGAGCCGCTGTGACCATTACGACGAACAGGCTAGCGAGAAAATAGCCCCTTTTTGGGCTTTGCGTTCAGGTCAACACCGCAATCTTCAAAAAAGGAGCGAACGTCAGCAGTCAACAACCCACGACCGCTGGCGTATTGGGGCAAATCAAAACCGCCGCCATAGTTGATCTCCACGACCACAGGGCCGGCATTCGTGATCGCGATGTCCGTTGATTGATACCGGATCGGCGCAAACAGTCGGGCGGCACGGTTATTGAATTCTATCAACTCTTTCCAGCAAGGCAGTTGTCGCCCAATAAGCCCCGGGATAGTGGGATGATCGTCCAGAAATTCGGTTTCCAGTCCACGCAGCGCGACTGTCCGAATTCGACCAGTGCCGACATCGACCTCGCAGGCAAGGTTGCCCGGCCTCCAGAAGGCATCCGCAATGTTATTCCCCTGGGGCATTTTGATGATGGCTATTGGGTTGTGGACACCTGAAGGTGATACGAGGTTTACCATCCGAACGGTTGCGAGAGCCGAGCAATAATCTGAAAAATCAGCATGATTTTTCAACTCCCGTTGAAGGACATACGCATTGTTGCCGACAAAGCTTTCAATGAATTCCGAATAGCTCATCGGGTCTTGACCGGTACAATGTATATGGTCGTGATCTGCATGTTCGATGCGGAACGCGCCGAAACTGACCATACCACCGACAACTTTTCCAAACAGCGTTTCGCTCGCGTGCTCCGACAACACGTTGCGCAATTCGTCGGCGGACGAAATCTTTTTTGTTTTCGGATAAATTCGGGAGGAAGAATCAAGCACAGCAATTGTTTCAGGAACTGGCACACCGCCCGCCGACAGTATGGTCGCTGCGAGGATCTTGTCTTCGGCTGCGCCTGCCCAGCTCTGATCATTGCATTTATGTGTGATCGGCCAATGCAAATCGTTGGAAATGAATCGCGAACGTTCTTCTTCAGAATACCTGTCTAAGTCGTATAAGCCGTTGCGGACATATTCTACGAGGTTGATGCGATTGGGCGATTTGGCGAGCTGTCGAAACTCGCGGTGGATTTTCAACGGAGAGCGTCCCGTTTTCCTTGCGGCATAGGTCAAAAGCTCTTTGTCACTGCTGTCCCGAGCCGAATAGTAGCTTTGTTTGTCCAATTCTGTTGCGGAAAGGGTGCTTTGCTGGTTCATGTTGCCTGCCTTTGTTTCCGAATCTGCTACAAACCGTTTTCCGCCAATATAGCCAGAGCGGATGGCCGAATTGTGGCAGCTCCCAGATGCGCGTTTCAGTGGACGCCAGGAAGTCTCAGGTAACGCGCCTTGTGAAAAAATCTGCCAGTTGGCGGGTATTGTGGCTTCGATGGCGTTTGCACTCTTGTGATCCCGGTCTCACGAAGGCAAGGTGAGGTCAAACACCAGGGCAGCGAGCTTGAAAAACATCAACCGCAGTACCAGATAAAAGCATCCAATGTGGAGACGGGCCAATGCCGCCGATTGCTGGGGCCGGGTCGTCTTGCCAAGAATAAGGATAGAGCATGCAAGAGCCTCTGAATTCCTCTTACCCCGTCCTGCCGCTGCGCGACATCGTGGTGTTTCCGCACATGATCGTGCCGCTTTTTGTCGGTCGCGACAAATCGGTCCGGGCGCTGGAAGAGGTGATGCAGGATGACAAACAGATCCTGCTGTCCAGCCAGATCGATCCCAGCGAGGACGATCCTGACACCGACGGCATCTATGATACCGGTGTGCTGGCCAATGTGCTGCAACTGCTGAAACTGCCCGACGGCACCGTCAAGGTTCTGGTCGAAGGGCAGGCACGGGTAAAGATCACCGAGTTCCTTGAAAACGAAAACTTTTTCGAGGCACGGGCTGAATATCTGACCGAAATCCCCGGCGATGTGACCACCACCCAGGCGCTGATCCGCACCGTCGCGGACGAGTTCGAGCGTTACGCCAAGGTGCGCAAGAACATCCCCGAAGAGGCGCTCTCGGCTGTGGGCGAGACCGCCGAACCCGCCAAACTGGCCGATCTGGTCGCGGGCCACCTGGGCATCGAGGTCGAACAAAAGCAGGACCTGCTGGAAACGCTGTCGGTCAGCGAGCGGCTGGAAAAGGTCTATGGTCTGATGCAGGGCGAAATGTCGGTTCTGCAGGTCGAGAAAAAGATCAAGACCCGCGTCAAATCCCAGATGGAGAAGACCCAGCGCGAATACTATCTGAATGAGCAGATGAAGGCCATTCAGAAGGAACTGGGTGACGGCGAGGACGGCAGCAACGAAGTGGCCGAGCTTGAGGCGAAGATCGCCGAAACCAAGCTGTCCAAGGAGGCCCTCGAAAAGGCCGAGGGCGAGCTGAAGAAGCTCAAGAACATGAGCCCGATGTCGGCCGAGGCCACCGTCGTGCGCAACTATCTCGACTGGATCTTGTCGCTGCCCTGGGGCACCAAGTCGCGCGTCAAGAAAGACCTTGGCCGTGCGCAGGAAGTCCTGGATGCCGATCACTATGGCCTTGAGAAGGTCAAGGAACGGATCGTCGAGTACCTCGCCGTGCAGCAACGGTCGAAGAAACTCAAGGGTCCGATCCTGTGTCTGGTCGGTCCTCCGGGCGTGGGCAAGACCTCGCTGGGCAAATCCGTCGCCAAGGCGACGGGGCGCGAGTTCATCCGCATCTCGCTGGGTGGGGTGCGCGACGAATCCGAGATCCGCGGTCACCGCCGCACCTATATCGGTTCGATGCCCGGCAAGATCATCCAGTCGCTGAAAAAGGCCAAAACCACGAACCCGCTCATCCTGCTCGACGAGATCGACAAGATGGGGCAGGACTTCCGTGGCGACCCGGCCTCGGCCATGCTCGAAGTGCTGGACCCGGAACAGAACAACACCTTTATGGATCACTATCTCGAGGTCGAATATGACCTGTCGAACGTGATGTTCCTGACCACGTCCAACAGCTACAACATGCCCGGGCCGCTGCTCGACCGGATGGAGATCATTCCGCTCGCCGGCTATACCGAGGATGAAAAGCGCGAAATCGCCAAACAGCACCTGATCTCGAAGCAGATCAAGAACCACGGGCTGAAAGCCAAGGAGTTCGAGCTGACCGACGAGGCGCTGACTGCGATCATTCGCACCTATACCCGCGAGGCGGGAGTGCGGAATCTGGAACGCGAGATTGCCAAGGTGGCGCGGAAATCGCTGACCAAGATCATCAAGAAAGAGGCCGACAGCGTCACCGTGACGCCCGACAACCTCAGCGACTTTCTTGGCGTGCCGAAATTCCGCTATGGCCTGGCCGAGCTTGAGGATCAGGTCGGTGTCGTCACCGGTCTGGCCTATACCTCGGTTGGTGGCGAGTTGCTGTCCATCGAGGCGCTGCGCCTGCCGGGCAAGGGCCGGATGAAGACCACCGGCAAGCTGGGCGACGTGATGAAGGAATCGATCGAGGCCGCGTCAAGCTATGTCCGGTCGATCTCGCCCAAGCTGGGCATCAAGCCGACGCAGTTCGACAAATGGGACATTCACGTGCACGTGCCTGACGGTGCCACGCCCAAGGACGGCCCCAGCGCCGGTCTTGCGATGGTCACGGCCATCGTGTCGGTGCTGACCGGCATTCCGGTGCGCAAGGACATTGCCATGACCGGCGAGGTCACCCTGCGCGGCAATGCCAGTGCCATCGGAGGTCTAAAGGAAAAGCTGCTGGCGGCCCTGCGCGGCGGCGTCAAGACGGTGCTGATCCCGCAAGAAAACGAAAAAGACCTGCCCGAGATCCCCGATAACGTGAAGGATGGGTTGACCATCATCCCGGTCAGCCATGTGTCCGAGGTCCTGAAACATGCTCTGGTCAGCCAGCCCGATCCCATCGAATGGGACGAGGCGGCGGAAGAGGCGGCCGCAGCCGCAGCAAAAACGGCCAGCGAGTCGGGACCATCCGCAACCGCTCACTAAGCGCGATCGCAAAACTTTGAAAAGGCGGGCATCGCGGCCCGCCTTTTTTTGCTTCCACTTCAGGAATTTCTACATTCCCAACTCCCACAGAAAGCTTCGCACCGCGACACCCGGCGCTGGCTGAAAAGTCGAAAGGTGTATCTGACGTATGCCCAGATTTACATTGGTGTTTGGATTATCTCATAGAATCAAGGAATTGCCGGTTTGAAAACCGTGGCATGGCCGTTGGCTTGCAATTTGGGAGGCACATTCAGGATTGGCCTCTTGCGAAGATCAGGAAGACGCTGTAATACCCGCGCCCATGGGTGATTAGCTCAGTGGTAGAGCGCTTCGTTCACATCGAAGATGTCAGGAGTTCAAATCTCTTATCACCCACCATCAAAACCTCGGTGAACAAGAGATTTCAGGTACGTGCGGAGTACCGAAGAGTCTCGACTTCAAAGTGACCCCGGCGCAGATAATGCGCCGGGGTTCGCTGTCTTACAGGCCAGGAAGCTTGTCCAGAACGCCGCGACGGCCAAAGGTGGTGCCGCGCGCATTGCCAAGGTTCATCCGAACGCCCACGCCGACATAGGCCTCGGTGTTGCTCAGGCCGAAAGCGTCGTAACGGGCAGTTCCCAACTCGCCGTAGATTTCAGCATTTTCGTTGAAGTGGTAGTTTGCACCGAACGAAAAGGTGCTGGCATCCAGAAAACCGGCGAAGTTGTCGATGTAGTCATAGTTCGCCGAAAGTTCCCATTCTTCGGTCACGAATCTCGCAACGGAGATGCCGAAAATGGTGCCGTCCGTGCCCGAGAAATCGCTCAGATCCTGGCGGCCCAGATATCCCTCGATGGCGACCGGACCCGCGTCGTATCCGGCCTCGATGCCGTAGAAGTCGATGTCCAACGAACCCGCGCCCGTCACATCCAGCGAGTCCTGACCATAGAACGCACCCAGTGACAGATCTTCGCTGGCGTGGTAGTTCGCGTGAAGCGTCACGTTGGTGCCGGTTTCATCGATCTCGCGGAAGCTGTAGCCGCCAAGATCCAGCTGCAGGCTGAACTGGCGCGAAAAGGCAAGCTCACCCGAACCGTTGAGGTTGTATTTGCTGCCGAGATCATTGTCGGTAAAAGTCGAATACCCCAGGTCGATATACCCGCCGGTAACTTCCACCGCATGCGCGGCACTCGCCAAAAAACCGGCTGCGAAGGCACCGGAAACAATAATGTTTTTCAAGATTCTGCTCCTGATTTTTTTATGTGGTCCGGTCCGGAAATTGGCCGGCTCCACTGTCGCCGAAATATCTGCAACGTTCGCGCTCAGGTAGCGGGCGCGCGCAAAAGTTCAGCTCTGTTGCGCGGCGAGCACGATCCATCGGGGCAGCGGTTGTACAAAATGGAATATCGGGGGTTTTGGTCTGTACATTTGGGACAACTCAACGAATTGCGCGTCTTCACAGATTGTCTGGGGGCCATCGAGGTCTGTCATCTGATTCCGGGGACACATCTTTTCGGGAAGGTGGTGGCACGGTGTCTTCACTCACATCGAGGCGTCACAGGGTGGCGTGGAATGAGCGGTGTAAACATGCACCTCATAGCTAGAGAGTCACCTTGCAACAATCTGAAAATAAAAGAAAATATCTTGTTCTTCCGATGTAATGCGGGTCTTTCCCTCTGGTAGCGGGCGGGAATTTCTTGCCCCCGCTTGAAAAAAGTTGGAAACGCCGCTTGACGATGCACGGGCGTAGCCATAATACACCCCAACGTTCAGCAATGAACGGGCAGCGAGCGGTTGTAGCTCAGTTGGTTAGAGTACCGGCCTGTCACGCCGGGGGTCGCGGGTTCGAGCCCCGTCAACCGCGCCACCGCTGTCCAGCCCAGGATCCGGGCCAATGGGTTCAAGACATATGCGCGGTTGTAGCTCAGTTGGTTAGAGTACCGGCCTGTCACGCCGGGGGTCGCGGGTTCGAGCCCCGTCAACCGCGCCATTTCTTTCCCCTTAAGTAGCGCCAGAGTTGTGTTAGGATTTCCTTTACGTACCGAGCGTGAGGGAGAATGAGATGGCAATAAAGGTAAAGACCAAACTGCCGAAACCGTCCAAGAAAATGCTGACCGTGTCCGGCGTCGATTTTGAAGCGTTATCGACCATTCTGGACAAACGGCCAACCTGGGGCAGCTATAATGCCAACCCGAGCCTCATCCCAAAATACGACAAGTCCAAGAAGGTGACCGAGATCACCTTTGCCTTAAAGCCAGAGATGACGCTTTTGAAGTGGAAGGAGCAGTCAAAAAGCACCAAGGACCGGCAGGCCGAGTGGAACCGGATGGTCAAGGCTTTGGAGAAATATCTGGGAAAGTTGCACGCACTGGCACTGGAAGCCGCGGCCAAATCCATCAAGGAACTCGAAGGAATGGATCTGGACAAGTCAAGCTTCACCTCAGCGGCGAAAAAGATCAAAGAAGGCATAAAGAAAGCCTCACAGGACTATGACGACAAACAGTTGGGTGGCTACAAGCAAGGCGTTGAACTGAAAGACGTACCGCCCGATCCGGCAGAAGTGAAACGGTCGATCTCCAGCCCCAAGCTGGTCACATATTCCGTCGTTGGGAACACCATTCAGCAGGTGTTCGATAACCTCAACAAGCGCCAGTTCTGGGGGCGCTACCGTTCGAACGCATCGATGAGCGCCTCTTTTCAATTGGATGGCCATATCAAGACTATAACAATCACTGCCAAGCCGATCATTACCATGCCCAAGTGGAAAAACTACTCGAAGGGAAACAAGGGTCAAAAGGGCAGCTGGGACACGATGTGGAAAAAGCTGAAGGCCCACGAGGACAATCACCACAAGATTTTCAACGAATGTGTGGATGCCTTTGAAGCTGACCTGACCGAGGAAAACGTCAAAAAGGCAGACTTGCCTACCCATTGGAAAGACGAAACGCAAGGATGGCAGGACAAGCAGGACGCCTATGATTCACCTGGCCAATCGGATCACGGCAAGAACGAAGGCGTGGTGCTGGATATGTCCCACGACCCCTGACAATGAGGCGGGCACCGGCCAGAAAGCGGCCGGTGCCGACCGCGCGCTAGTTCAACGCATCCAGAATCCGCGCCCACGAACGGATGCCTTTGTGGAAGCTTTTGACATCGTACTTTTCATTCGGAGAATGGATGGCATCATCGTCGTTGGCATAGCCGACCAGCATCGAATCCAGCCCCAGAATGGATTTGAAGAACCCGACAACCGGAATCGATCCGCCCATGCCGGTAAAGACGGCCTCGCGGTCCCATTCATCCGACAGCGCGCCTCGTGCGGCTTCGAATTCGGGGCGGGTGATATTCATGACCGAAGCGCGTGAACCTTCCAGATCGTTGTCCCAAACGATCTTGGCATCTGGCGACAGGCGATCCTGAACGTGTTTGCGGATCTTGTCGCGCAGGGCGTCGGGATCCATGTCGCCGACCAAGCGGCAGGTGATCTTGCAATGTGCTTCGGACGGGATCACGGTTTTGGAGCCAGCTCCGTTGTAACCGCCCCACAAGCCATTGACCTCGAGCGTCGGACGCGCCCATTGCTGTTCCAGTGTCGAGTACCGTTTCTCGCCGTGGGCTTGCGAATAGCCGACGGAATTGAGGTATTCCGCCTCGTCGAAACCGCAACCTTCCCATTGGCGCAACTGGTCGGCAGGCACTTCATGCACGCCTTCATAGAACCCTTCGACAGCCACGCGCCCGGTTTCCTCGTCATAAAATGACGAAACGATCCGCGAGAGTTCGCGCAGCGGGTTCAGGCCCGGCCCGCCATAGTGGCCGGAATGCAGATCGATACGGGGTCCGACAATGGTAAACTCATCCTTGAGCATGCCGCGCAGTTGCGATGCGATCGAGGGCACGCCACGGGACACCATCGAAGTGTCGCAAACCAGCGCCAGATCGGCCTGGAGCTCTGCGGCGTTTTCCTGAAGGAACGGGATAAGAGAAGGTGAACCGGATTCCTCTTCGCCTTCAAAGAAAAAGGTGATGCGGCAGGGCAGTTTGCCGTGAACGGCCTTCCATGCACGACAGGCTTCGACAAAAGTCATGAGCTGGCCTTTGTCATCTGAAGAGCCGCGCCCGCGAATGACCTGCCCATGGTCGGTCTCTTCGAGGGCAGGGTCGAACGGATCGCGCTTCCACAAATTCAGCGGGTCAACGGGCTGCACATCGTAGTGACCATAAAACAGCACGTGCGGCGCGGAGCTGTCTTCTCCAACGTGACCAACGACCATCGGATGGCCCGGTGTCATGCGCTTTTGCGCGGCGATGCCGATGGAGTTGAGATCGGCAACCAACCAATCAGCCGCCTTTTCGCATTGCTCCTTGTAAGCCGGGTCGGTCGAAATCGACGGAATGCGCAGCAGTTCCATCAACCGGTCAATGGCAGCAGGCAGATCGGAATCGATCCGGTTGAGTACGGGGTCTAGCGACATGGAAAGCTCCTGAGTGATCAATTTTCGGGGAGCCTAGCACCGGCGGCAGGACAGTCCAGTGCAAGGGTGCGAGAAATCATGTACTATGATGGAATCCGGGCGCTGCCACGCGGCTGCGTCGTTTCCTCGCGCCGGTGCGCCGGAACTTTGCTTGTTTGAGCGGTCTTAAAAATATATTTGATGCAAATCAAAGCTGCGTCGTCTTGCCGGACTATAGGCAGTTGATCTGAAGGTACATGAAAGATATTCATTCATGAACGTGAATTTGTTGGCGTTGGTGGATGGCTCCGGAAGCTTGAAATGGGGAAAGCGGACGGATGATGAAGGAGACACCAGTGGACTATACTGCTCAGCTCGATTCCGCGATTGCCAAGCTGCATGAAGAGGGCCGTTACCGGACCTTTATCGATATCGAACGTCGCAAGGGGCAATTCCCGCATGCGGTCTGGACACGTCCCGATGGCAGCCAGAAGGACATTACGGTCTGGTGTGGCAACGACTATCTGGGCATGGGACAGCACCCGGTTGTTCTGGCCGCCATGCACGAGGCCATCGACGCCACCGGGGCAGGGTCGGGCGGCACCCGCAACATTTCGGGCACTACCGTTTATCACAAGCGCCTTGAAGCCGAACTGGCCGATCTGCATGGCAAGGAAGCGGCGCTTTTGTTTACCTCTGCCTATATTGCCAATGACGCAACGCTTTCGACGCTGCCCAAGCTGTTTCCAGGCCTGATCATCTATTCCGACGCGCTCAACCATGCCTCGATGATCGAAGGCGTGCGCCGGAATGGCGGGGCCAAGCGTATCTTCCGCCACAATGACGTCGCTCATCTGCGCGAACTGCTCGAAACTGACGATCCGGCCGCTCCCAAGCTGATCGCCTTTGAATCGGTCTATTCGATGGACGGTGATTTTGGCCCAATCGAAGAGATTTGTGATCTGGCCGACGAATTCGGCGCGCTGACCTATATCGACGAGGTGCACGCGGTCGGCATGTACGGTCCCCGCGGTGGCGGCGTGACCGAACGGGACAGGTTGGCGCATAGGATCGACATCATCAACGGCACGCTCGCCAAAGCCTACGGCGTGATGGGCGGCTATATCGCGGCCAGCGCCAAAATGTGCGACGCGATCCGGTCTTACGCGCCCGGCTTCATCTTCACCACGTCACTGCCGCCCGCAGTAGCGGCCGGAGCGGCTGCGTCGGTTGCGTTCCTCAAGCAGGCGCCGGAATTGCGTGAACAACACCAGACGCAGGCCGGCGTTCTCAAGCTGCGCCTCAAGGGGATGGGTTTACCGCTTATCGACCATGGCAGCCACATTGTACCCGTAATTGTCGGCGATCCTGTCCATACCAAGAAATTGAGCGATATGTTGTTGAACAACTACGGCATCTACGTTCAGCCGATCAATTTCCCGACCGTCCCGCGTGGAACCGAGCGTTTGCGCTTTACTCCATCACCAGTGCATGGGCCCAAAGAAATGAACCGTTTGGTTCAAGCTTTGGACGAACTTTGGTCACATTGTGCGCTAAATCGCGCCGAACTTGCCGGATAAGGTGAGGCCAAGGTGTGCAACTCGTTTGCAGCGTGTTAGTCTTACGGTAACAAAAGCACGAGCGAATCGTTATGGGGACGATTGACAGCTACGTGTAAGAATCGCGGCAGGCAACATGGGGCGGCAGGAATGATTGGGCGCAGCAATCAGCGCGACTCCGGAGAAGTTGATATCGGCAGACCCAAAGGGTTTGACGACTTCGAGCTACGACTTGGCGATGTGATGCGCGGTGAGCGCGCGACAATGGGCAAGTCGTTGCTGGATGTTCAGCGTGAGTTGCGGATTAAGGCCAACTATATAGCTGCCATCGAAAATGCTGAACCCGAAGCATTCGACACGCCCGGCTTTATCGCCGGGTATGTGCGTTCTTACGCCCGCTATCTGGGCATGAACCCGGATGAAACATTTGCCACATTCTGCGAGGAAAGCGGGTTCGAAGTTGCCCATGGCATGTCCGCCGAGGCGTCGGTGGTCAAGAAATCAACAGGCGCTTTGCCCGCGCGTGGCCCGATGGGGCGAGATCCCTTCATTTCCCCCAATACACCTTTCGTTCCGGGCAAGGATTCCTTCTTGAGCCATGTGGAGCCGCGCGCTTTGGGCTCGCTCTTTGTGCTGGTGGCGATGATCGTCGGTATCGGATATGGCGGTTGGACCGTACTTAAGGAAGTTCAGCAGGTCCAGGTCGCCCCGGTCGAACAAGCACCGCTCGTGCTGACCGATCTCGATCCGCTGCAAGAGGCGCGCAACCGTGAATCGGTCACGGAAACGGCTGGGATAACAAAGCCTTCCTCCGATGCGCTTGACCGCCTGTACCGGCCTCAAGCGCTGGACGTGCCGGTACTCGTGGCCCGTGACGCGCCGATTTCGACCCTTGATCCCAGAACCGTCGGATCCTTTAGAGCACCGGAGCTTCCGGAAGTGCAGGTCGCGGAATTGCAGCGGGCAGCGCCGCATCCAGTCACGCCCCAGGTTCTGGAAGAAGCTGGACCATCGCTGACGATGGTTGCGGTACGCCCGTCGTGGGTGCGGGTGACAGCGGCAGATGGGTCGACGATCTTTGAGAAGATCATGGAGTCGGGCGAAACCTATGAGGTGCCGCTGACCGAAGAACCGCCGACGCTGCGTGCAGGCGAAAGCGGCGCGATTTATTTCGCCACGAATGGTGAGCATTTCGGGCCTGTAGGCGAACGTGGAGTCGTGACCAAGAACCTACCGCTGTCAATCGGTGCGGTAACGGAACGCTATCAGGTCGCCGATCTTGGGCAGGATGACGATTTGGCCCGCATGGTTGCCGAGGCCCAGACTCAGATCGCAGAACAACCGGCCGAAGCGCCCAGCGAGTAATCCGACCATTGCAGGCACCGGGCGCGCGGCCTATGTATCTGCCACAACCGGAGCAGATGCGGACCAGACCTCATGTCGCTGAACCACGTGCGCCCGTGGCGCAATATCTATCGCCGCAAATCCCGTCAGATCATGGTCGGAAACGTCCCCGTTGGAGGGGATGCGCCAATTGCGGTGCAGACCATGACGAATACGCTGACAACCGACGTGGCCGCGACAGTGGCGCAGGTTCAGGCAGCAGCCGAAGCAGGCGCGGATATCGTTCGGGTGTCGGTGCCGGACGAAGCCTCGTCCAAGGCGCTGAAAGACATTGTGCGCGAAAGTCCGGTTCCCATCGTGGCAGATATTCACTTTCATTACAGGCGTGGCATCGAAGCAGCCGAGGCGGGCGCGGCCTGCCTCAGGATCAATCCCGGTAATATTGGCTCTCCCGACCGCGTACGCGAAGTCATCAAAGCGGCGCGCGACCATGACTGTTCGATCCGTATCGGGGTCAATGCGGGCAGTCTGGAAAAGCATCTGCTTGAGAAATACGGCGAACCGTGCCCCGAAGCGATGGTCGAAAGCGGGTTGGAACATATCCGCATCCTGCAGGACAACGACTTTCACAATTTCAAGATCAGTGTGAAGGCCAGTGACGTGTTCCTCTCTGCCGCCGCGTATCAGGGCATTGCCGAAGCGACCGACGCCCCGATCCATCTGGGTATCACCGAAGCGGGCGGGTTGGTTTCAGGCACAATCAAATCCGCAATCGGCCTGGGCAACCTGTTGTGGATGGGCATTGGCGATACCATCCGTGTCAGCCTGTCCGCAGATCCTGTGGAAGAGGTCAAGGTCGGCTTTGAGATTCTGAAATCTCTGGGCCTGCGCCACCGGGGCGTCAACATCATCTCTTGTCCCTCTTGCGCCCGCCAGGGGTTCGACGTGATCAAAACGGTTGAGACGCTGGAAAAGAGGCTGGAACACATCAAGACGCCGATGAGCCTGTCGATCATTGGTTGTGTTGTGAACGGGCCGGGCGAAGCGCTGATGACAGACGTGGGCTTTACCGGTGGCGGTGCTGGATCCGGCATGGTTTATCTCGCCGGAAAAGCCAGCCACAAGATGTCGAACGACCAGATGGTCGATCACATCGTCGAAGAGGTCGAGAAAAAGGCGGCGGAGCTGGAAGGCTTGAAGGACGCCGCAGAATAGGAAAAAGCCCCCAACGCAGCGCATTGGAGGCTTTTGTCGAAGCTGCGCGTCAAGCTCAGCTTCTTTGACCGCGGATGTCTTCGACGATCAGTTCCATTTGCTCGGCGGGCACATAGCCGCGCAGCATTTCGGATTCCAGAACAAAGGTCGGCGTGCCGGAAATTTTCAGCCGCTGCGCCAATGCGCGGGTCTGCGCAATTTCGCGGGTCACATCGTCGCTGTCCATATGTGCGATGATGGTTTCGGTTTCCAGGCCAAGCCCGTCCGAGATGCGACGCAATGTGACTTCGGTCACATCTCCGCCGAACTCAATCAGGGCGTCATGGACCTGTTTGTATGCTTCGTTACCAGCGGTCTGTTTGGTAGCGACCGCAAAGCGCGAAGACAATACAGATGCCTCTCCCAGAATTGGGAACTCTTTGATGATCAAACGGATGTTGCCGTCTTGTTTCAGAAGTTTGGCGACCTCGGGAACGGCTTTGCGGCAATAGCCGCAACGGTAATCCATGAACTCGACGAGGGTGATGTCGCCTTCGGGGTTACCACCGACCCAGCTGTAACCGTCGTCGAACAGCGCATCGGCATTGGTGGCAACCAGTTCAAGATCGGCTTGCGCTTCGGCAACGGCCTGCCTTTCCTCAAGGATGTTGATCGCCTCGAGAATTACCTCGGGATTATCCAGCAGATACTCGCGTACCTGGGCACCAAAGGCGGCCTTTTCGTCGTCGGTCATGTCGCTCAGGTCCGTAGCCTGCGCAGGACCGGAAATCAGTGTCAGGCCCAAAAGGGCCGGGGCGGCAAATCGGAGCATTATCTTTTCCTTTTCCGTGCTCGTTCCGATGCAATTAGTACGTCTTGTGCGCGCTGCCAGCCCGGCGAGCCTTCGGGCAACTGTCCGACAGCACGTTTGGCATGAATTCCTGCGTCTTCCAATCGGCCTTGCAGAGCAAAGCGTTCCGCAGTGACCATAGAGGCCATGCCGTTTTCGCTCGCTTTGGCATAAGCCATCGCCAAATCGTGCATCATTCGGATATTACGGTAGTCCCGTGCTCGGGCCTTTTCCAGTGTCTCCAATGCAGATTTGGTCTGACCCGCGCCCAAAAGGGCACGCCCGTATCCCGCCAGGATCAGCGCATCATTGGGGGCAAGATCGACCGCTTTCCCGTATTCTGCCACGGCGTGTTGCAGCTCGCGGTTCTCCAGCAGGATCTGCCCCTTGAGCTCATGATAGAACGGATCGTCCGGCCGTATTGTCAAAGCGCCGTCGATGGCCGCAATCGCGTTGGGAAGGTCGCGGTTGAGATGGTAGGCCACGGCCTCGCGCATCAGCCGGATGTCACGGTGTTGTTCTTCACGCGCGCGGCGCAGGGTCCAGGAAGAGGAACGGGTGAAAGCCGACACCTTGCCCTTGATCCGGGCAAACCAATAGTCGGCAATTGGATTGGGGCTGGATTTGTCGCCGTAGGCGGCCAGAAAATCCTCGGCCGCGCGGAGCCTGTCTCGGCTCAACGGGTGAGAGCGCATATAGGGGTCTTGCAGCGCCGGTGACAGCAACTCCTGACCCGCAAAAGCGCGATGCAGATCGACCAGGCCCTTGGGCGACACATCTGACCATTGCAGAAAGCTGGCCGCGGAACGGTCGGCCGAGGCCTCTTCAGCGCGTGTATGGCTTAGAAAACCGCGCAATGCAGAGGCTGAAGTGCCAGCGGCAATACCACCGGCCGCTTCGCCAGCTCCGGCGGCGGCGGCGATCAAGGCAAGTGCGGTGCCAAGCGTCGCAACACGTTGCGCGCTTTCCAGATTGGCGGTGCGGCGGGCCAGATGACCATTGGTTATGTGGGCGGCCTCGTGCGCGATAACGGCCTGAAGCATTTCGGGCGTATCAACTTTCAGAATCAGGCCATAGTTCAAAAAGATCGTGTTGTAGTCGATGACGAAAGCGTTGAAACTGTCGTCGTCGACCAGCAACACCCTCACGCGGTTGGTGTTCAACCCCGCCGCGCGCAGGATCGGAAACGCCAGTTCGCGCAGGCCATGTTCGATATCCGGATCGCGCAAAAGACCGACCGCATATACCGGTGCGGCCGTCACAACCCAAAGGACAGCCGTCAAAAACAAGGCCGGGATTGACGCCAGCCGGGATACGCGGTCAAAAGCCATGCTCGCAACATGGGAGATGGGCATGCGAAACTCAAGCCGATCCGAGGTTGATCCTTTTATCGTGATGGACGTGATGGAGGCCGCCCGCAAAGCCGAAGAGGCCGGTCGCCGCATCATCCACATGGAGGTCGGCCAACCCGGGACCGGCGCGCCGAAAGGCGCCATCGAAGCGCTTGGGGCTTCGATGCACGATGAGCCATTGGGTTATACCGTGTCACTGGGAATTCCCGCCCTGCGCCAGCGCATCTCACGTCTTTACGGCGACTGGTACAATGTCGATCTGAATCCCGACCGCGTGGTTATCACGCCGGGATCTTCGGGCGGGTTCCTGCTGGCTTTTACGGCGTTGTTCGATACCGGGGATCGCGTGGGCATCGGTGCACCGGGATACCCTTCATACCGTCAGATCCTCAAGGCTCTGGGTTTGGTGCCGGTCGATATTCAGACGGCCGCAGAAAACCGCCTGCAACCTGTACCCGTTGATCTGGCGGGGCTGGAACTGGCCGGGCTGATGGTGGCATCACCCGCAAACCCAACCGGTACTATGCTGGATCGAAATGCGATGGGCGCCCTGATTGATGCGGCCCGGGGGCAGGAGGCTTCGTTCATCAGCGACGAAATTTATCATGGGCTCGAATATGAAGCGAAGGCGGTCACGGCGCTGGAACTGACCGACGAGTGCTATGTGATCAACTCGTTCTCGAAATACTTCTCGATGACGGGCTGGCGGGTCGGCTGGATGGTGGTGCCCGAGGATCAGGTGCGCATTGTGGAACGCATTGCCCAAAACCTGTTCATCTGTGCCCCGCACGCAAGTCAGGTTGCCGCCCTGGCCGCAATGGAATGCGACGACGAATTGCAGGCCAATCTGAGTGTTTATCGCGTAAATCGCGACTTGATGCTGCAGGGCCTGCCCAAAGCCGGGTTCACCAATATCGCGCCGCCGGATGGGGCTTTTTACGTGTATGCGGATGTTTCAGAGCTGACCAACGACAGCCGGGCCTTTGCCGCCGAGATATTAGATAAGGCGGGGGTCGCCGTCACACCCGGCCTAGATTTCGATCCGGTGCGAGGACATACCACATTGCGGTTCTCCTATGCCCGCTCGACAGCGGATATTGAAGAGGGGCTGGAACGGCTCAAAACATTCATGCAGTCGCGAACCTGAACAGGTCAAGGCCGTTCACAAATCGATCGGCTTGATATAGGGTCCGCGCGAACGATCTCGGGGATGCACTGAGGCAATGAGCAGGATCGCCACTCTTTTTGCGCTCGTCTGGGTGCTGGTTTCCGGTGCGCAGGCACAGGAATTTGGCGGTCTCGCGCGGGTCGTCCCCGAAGACAGTCAAATAACCAGCCTGGGCAACAAGGGCGTGTCGCTTCAATTGGCGCTGAGCCAGGGCGTGCCTTATCGCCTGTTCACGCTTGATGCGCCTCGCCGGCTGGTGCTGGACTTTCAGGAAGTTGATTGGACCGGTTTAAAAGGCGACAGGTTTTCACGCACCGATCGGGTGGGCGCGGTGTTATTCGGCACCTACGTGCCGGGCATGTCCCGCATGGTGGTGGAACTTGCGTCTCCCATGACCGTTGATCGGGCCGAATTGCAGGTCGACCCGGTGAGCGGTGGAGCGGTTCTGGAACTGGCCCTGCTCCCCGCGACCGAACCGGAGTTTGCCAAATCTACCGGTGCGCCACAGGATCGTCGCTGGGATGTCCCACCGCCAGAAAACCTGGACAGACCCGCGCCACGCGGACCGGATGCACCCCTGCGTGTGATGCTGGACCCGGGGCATGGCGGAATCGATCCGGGGGCCGAGACGGAACGCACGAACGAAAAGACCCTGATGCTCACCTTCGCGCGCGAACTGCGCGAATTGCTGATGCGCATGGAGGGGTTCGAGGTGATGTTGACGCGTGAAACCGATCACTTCGTTTCGCTTGAGCGGCGGATCACGCTGGCTCACCAGTTCGGCGCGGATGTGTTCATTTCACTGCATGCGGATGCCCTTGCCGAAGGACGGGCGCATGGAGCGACGGTTTATACCCTGTCGGATGAAGCCTCTGACGTCGCCAGCGCCAAGCTGGCGGAAAGGCATGACAGGGGCGACCTTCTGTCTGGCATCGATCTGAGCGATACCGACGATCAAGTGACCAATGTTCTGTTGCAGCTGGCCCGTCAGGAAACGCAGCCGCGAACCGAGACTTTGGCACGGGTTCTGGCAGACAGCATGGCGCAACAGGGCGGACCAATGAACAACAGGCCGCTGCGCGAGGCGTCGTTTTCGGTGCTCAAGGCCGCAGATATTCCGTCGGTTTTGATCGAACTGGGCTTCTTGTCGAGCCCGCGCGACCTCAAGAACATCTCGAACCCGGCTTGGCGTGCAACGATCGCCAAGGGCATTGTTTCCGGATTGGAGAGCTGGCGACGGACGGATACGGCAAACCGGGCCTTGGTACGCCGTTGACCTCTGGCCAAATCGCGGGTCGTGGCGTAATGCGGCCAAAATGCGCCATGTGTTTTGACCCGGCGACGGCGCGTGACTATATAGGCATCACCGCGGAATAAAGGCATCAACGTGATCCGGTTCGTACTCTCCTTCTTCGGGGCCATTTTCAGCCTCGTAACCCTTGGTATCTTCATGGCCGCCCTGACCATCGGAGGGGTGTTCTGGATGTATGGCCGCGACCTGCCCAGCCACGAGTCGCTGGCGCAGTACAAACCACCGACGATCAGCCGGATTTACTCGGGCGAAGGGCACCTGATCGACGAATTCGCACAGGAACGCCGCCTGTTCACGCCCTCCGAAGAGATCCCTGAACTCGTCAAGCAGGCATTCATTTCGGCTGAAGACAAGAATTTCTATGCACATCAGGGTTATGACATTCGCGGCATCGTTGCTGCGGGCGTCGAAGCGGTACGTTCCAAGGGCGAAAACGTGCGGGGTGCATCGACCATTACTCAGCAGGTGATGAAGAACTTTCTGTTGTCCGGCGACAGGCGCGCCGAACGTAAGATCAAGGAAATCATCCTTGCCACCCGCCTCGAAGAGACACTGAACAAAGAGCAGATACTAGAATTGTATCTGAACGAGATTTTCCTCGGCCAAAACTCCTATGGTGTCACGGCCGCAGCTCAGACTTATTTCAACAAGACGCTGCAGGAACTGACACCGCATGAGGCCGCAACGCTGGCATCGATGCCCAAAGCGCCTTCGGACTACCACCCCGTACGCCAAAAGGAGCGATTGCTGGCCCGGCGCAACTATGTGCTGCGAGAAATGCAGGAGAATGGTTTCATCGACAAGGCAACTTACGAGACCGAAGTCGAACAGCCCCTGCGTTCGGTGCAGAATGGCGATTTTGACAGTTTCCGCACCGCTTTGCCGCCGCGCGACTATTTCACCGACGAGATTCGCCGCCAATTGAGCGAGAATTTTGGTGAGGGTGAGTTTTTTACCGGCGGTTTCAGCGTGCGCGCCTCGATCGATGAGGAAATGCAGGTCGAAGCCGCGCGCGCCCTGCGCGAGGCGTTGGAAAAATATGACCGCTCGCGCGGTCGCTGGCGCGGAACTGACGTAACCCTGACCGAAGAACAGATGACCAGCGAGGAAAGCTGGCGTGCAGCGCTGGCTCTGACCGAGGTGCCACGCGATGTGATCCTGCCGACGCAGTGGTTTCCCGCTGTCGTGCTGGAGGTCTCGTCCGAGAAACTGACCGTCGGAATTGAGGGCGGACCCGCGGACGGTACTGTTCCACGTTCGGACATCAAATGGATGCAAGGGGATTTCGCCAAGAATTTCAAGCGCGGCGATGTGATTCTGGTTCTTCGGGGTGAAGACAGCCAATGGTCGGTGCGCCAGGTCCCCGAAGTGCAGGGCGGCTTTGTGGCGATGGACGTGAACTCGGGCCGTGTTCTGGCGATGCAGGGTGGGTTCAGCTATCAGGATTCGGTGTTCAACCGTGCCACGCAGGCATTGCGACAGCCGGGGTCCAGCTTTAAGCCCTTCGTCTATGCGGCGGCGCTGGACAGTGGATACAGCCCCGCGACCATCGTCGTGGATGCGCCCATCGAAGTGAACACGCCTCAAGGTTTGTGGCGCCCGAAGAATTCGTCGAACAAATTTTATGGGCCAACGCCTTTGCGGACGGGAATCGAGCAGTCACGTAACCTGATGACCATCCGACTGGCGCAGGAAGTGTCGATGCCGGTGGTGGCCGGCTATGCCGAACGGTTCGGCGTGTACGATCACATGGGGCCTTACCTGGCCAATTCGCTGGGGTCCCAGGAAACCACGCTTTACCAGATGGTGTCGGCCTATGCGATGTTTGCCAATGGCGGCGAGCGGGTACAGCCAACACTGGTCGACCGCATTCAGGACCGGTTCGGCAAGACGATCTATCGCCATGACAAGCGGGATTGTGTGGATTGCAATTCAGACCGGATCGCGCGCGATGCATCGCCCCGTATCGTGACCAACCGCGAACGCGTGATGGACCCGATCACCGCCTATCAGTTGACCTCGATGATGCGGGGTGTTGTCGAACGCGGGACTGCTGCGGGGGCGGTGAACCTGCCGGTGCCCACCGCTGGCAAAACCGGAACGACCAACGATGCCAAGGACGTGTGGTTCATTGGCTTCACCTCAAACATCGTCGCGGGCTGTTATATCGGTTATGACCAGCCGCGCCCGATGGGCCGTGCGGCTTACGGATCGTCGATGTGTGGCCCCGTCTTCCAGAGCTTTATGGAAAAGGCCGTGGCAAAGTTCGGTGGCGGACCGTTCGATGTACCGCCCGGCGGGCATTTCATCAAGATCGACCGTTTCACCGGTGCGCGCCTGCCGGATGATGCAACCGGGCAATATGTCGTGGCCGAGTATTTCCGGGACGGTGTCGACCCGATCTTTGGCCTGACCTTTGACGGCGGTTTCGCGATGGGTTCCGACCTGCCGCTGTTTGAAGAGGTCCAGCAGGCCGGTCAACAGGTGCGAACCTCGACCGGTCAGACCACCACGGTCGGACCCAAGGCGAATTTCGGCACGGTCAGTTCCGGCGGCCTTTACTGACCGCTTGCCCAGAGTTTGGGGCTGGTCTATCAGAACCCCTCAGTTGACCCGAATTTTGCAGGACTCATCATGCGCGCCGAAATACAAAACATCGTGGCGGATATCCAAAAGTCGCTCGAGCTTCTGGCTCAGCGAATGGACTATGAAACCGCGCCGTATCGGCTGGAAGAGTTCAACGCCCGTGTTGAAGACCCCAACCTGTGGGACAACCCCGAGAACGCGCAAAAACTGATGCGTGACCGGCAGGTTCTGGTAGATGCCATCGAAACCTATGAGTCGATCAAGACGGACCTCAACGACAATGTCGAACTGATCGAGTTGGGCGAGATGGAAGAGGATCAGGAAGTTGTCACCGATGCCGAAAACGCGCTGAAGTCGCTCAAGGGGAAGGCAGCGAAAAAAGAACTCGAAGCACTGTTGAACGGCGAGGCCGACGGCAACGACACGTTCCTTGAAATCAACGCCGGCGCAGGCGGCACCGAAAGCTGCGACTGGGCGTCGATGCTGGCACGGATGTATGTCCGCTGGGCCGAAAAAAAGGGGTACGACGTCGAGCTGCAGTCGGAAACACCCGGCGAAGAGGCCGGGATCAAATCCGTTGCCTACAAGATTTCCGGCCATAACGCCTATGGCTGGCTGAAATCGGAAAGCGGTGTGCATCGTCTGGTTCGAATTTCGCCCTTCGATGCGGCTGCCAAGCGGCATACTTCGTTCAGTTCGGTCTGGGTTTATCCGGTGGTCGACGACAATATCGAGATCGAGGTGAACCCGTCGGATATTCGCGTCGACACCTACCGGTCGTCCGGGGCAGGTGGCCAGCACGTCAATACCACCGACTCGGCGGTTCGGATCACTCACATTCCGACGGGGATCGTCGTGACCAGTTCGGAGAAGTCCCAGCACCAGAACCGGGATATCGCCATGAAGGCTCTGAAATCGCGCCTGTACCAGCAGGAGCTTGACCGCCGCAACGCCGAGATCAACGCAGCGCATGAGGCCAAGGGTGACGCAGGCTGGGGCAACCAGATCCGGTCCTACGTTTTGCAACCCTATCAGATGGTCAAGGATCTGCGCACAAATCACGAGACTTCGGACACCAAGGGTGTGCTCGATGGGGATCTTGATGGATTCATGGCGGCAACACTGGCGTTGAATGTATCAGGCAAAAGCCGGTCGGACGCACGGACGAAAGACTGATCCCCAAAAGATACATTCAAACAGTGGGTTTAAAAGAAATCGGACCGCGTCTAGGGTAGGCTCAACCATCAGATGTGAGCGCCTATGGACCTGACCCGATCTTCCGCGACCGAGCTGCTTTCCGCCATTTCCGAAGGCCACCTTTCGGCGGCGGAACTGATGCGTGCAACACTCGACCGGATCGCAACCGTCAACGACAAGGTCAACGCAATTGTCGCGCTGCGCGACAAGGACGAGTTGATGGCCGAGGCCGAGGCGCTGGATGCGGGTCCACGCCGCGGCGCGCTGCACGGGCTGCCGATTGCGGTAAAGGATCTGGTAAATGTGGCCGGTGTGGCGTCGACGCAAGGATCTCCGATCTTCAAGGACCATATCCCGAAATCAGATGACCTGATTGCCGCGCGGATGCGAGCGGCGGGGGCGATCTTGATCGGGAAAACCAATGTGCCTGAATTTGGTTTGGGGTCTCATACCTTCAACCCGGTCTATGGCGCGACCCGCAATCCCTATAATCCGGACTTGTCCTGCGGCGGCTCTTCCGGTGGTGCGGCTGTTGCATTGTCAACAGGGATTGTAGCCCTTGCCGACGGTTCGGATATGATGGGCAGCCTGCGCAACCCGGCTGCGTGGAGCAACGTTTACGGGTTCCGCCCCAGTTGGGGGCGGGTGCCGTCTGAGCCAATTGGAGACACGTTCCTGCATCAGCTTTCCACGCTGGGGCCAATGGCGCGTAGCCCCGAGGATATCGGGTTACTGCTCGACGTGATCTCTGGCCCCGACCCGCGTCAGCCACACCCATTTGCCAGCGATCCGGTGTCACCGGTCAGACCAGGTGAAGCGGATGGTCTGCGAATCGGATGGCTGGGCGACTGGGACGGGGCCTTCCCGATGGATGACGGCATCATGGCGCTTTGCGAAAGCGCACTGGAAGTGTTCCGGGCTATCGGGTGCTCGGTCGAGCCGGTGTCCCCGCCATTCGACGCCGAACAGATCTGGGACAGCTGGATCACCTTGCGCTCGTGGAGCGTCGCGGCAGGTCTCGCCCCGCTGGATGAAAAAAAGGCAATGCTCAAAGACAGCGCCCGCTGGGAAATGGATCGCGGATTGGCGATGACCGCGATGGAGGTGCATCGTGCCAGCACCATCCGGTCGGCGTGGTTCCGGCGCGCAGCCGCACTGTTCGAGGAATATGACGCGCTGGTGTTGCCCTCCGCACAGGTCTGGCCGTTCAATGTCAACCTACCGTATCCCGGTGAGATTGCGGGCCGCGCTATGGACACATACCACCGATGGATGCAGGTTGTCACTCCGGTCAGCCTTTTGGGCCTGCCCAGTCTGGCCGTTCCGGCGGGGTTCGGAGATTCGGGCCTGCCGATGGGTATTCAGATCTTCGGCCCGCGCGGCAGCGATGCAAGGCTGTTGGGTTTGGGCGCGGCCTATCACGCAAAAACCGAATGGCCGCAAAAACGACCGGCAATGTAAGTCTTGAAATCGCAGGGAGGAGTTCATGCAGAAACCGTTTGGCGTACCGCGTATGAAAACAGCCGATATTGGTATGCTGCGCGCGGCGCTTCGCCGGGGTTGGCGCGATTTCCTGCGCGCGCCTGTCTTTGGCCTGTTGTTTGCGGGCTTCTACGTACTGGCGGGTTGGGCAATGGCGTGGATTACGATCCAGACTGGAACCACGTTCTGGTTGGTTCTTGCAGCGATCGGCTTCCCCCTAATCGGCCCGTTTGCAGCGGTGGGGCTTTACGAGGTTTCGCATCGTCTCGATCAGAAGGAACCGCTGGATTACGGGGCGATTTTCGGCATTGTGGTTCAGCAAAGTCGTCGGCAACTGCCGTCGATATGCGCGATCATCGTTGTCGTGTTCCTGTTCTGGTTCTTCCTTGGTCACATGATCTTTGCGCTGTTTCTGGGGCTGTCGACCATGACGAATGTCTCGTCCTCATTCGAAGTGTTCCTGACCCTGAACGGGTTGACGATGCTTGCGGTCGGAACGGCTGTAGGGGCGGTGTTCGCCCTTTTGCTCTACATGATTTCCGTCCTGTCGATCCCGATGCTTCTGGATCGGGAGTTGGATTTCGTGACCGCCATGATCGCCAGCTTTTCTTACGTCAAGAACAACGCGGTTGTGATGCTCGGCTGGGCTGTGTTCGTTGCAGGGGTGACCTTTCTGGCGTTGCTGCCCTGGTTTTTGGGCCTGCTTGTCGTGTTGCCCTGGTTGGGGCACGCCAGTTGGCATCTCTATCGCCAGATCGCCACAGCCGATGAAGCGGCGCCCGACCAAGGCGGTGTGGCGGAAACCGCCTGACACAACTGGGCAAATGCGTTGGGCGTGAGCACCTGGTCATTCCGGCGGAGTTTCCCGCCCCATCGCAACCAGACGCGTGCGCAGGCTGGCGGCTTTGGTCAGTCCGGCCTCCAGCGCGAACACATAGGCATGGGTCAGGAAGAACCCACAGGCGGTTTCATCCGTCGCAGAGTCGGCGGCCTCTTCGTACAGATCAACCAGCGCCTGGCGGTCGCCGGCCTCATGCGCGGCAAGAAGCCGTGCATCCAAACGGTTCATTCTGCCGCCTGGCTGGTGCGGTGGGCCTGCAACCGACCAGCCACCCAGTCATGGAACAGATGCGTCGGGCCATCCATTGCAGGCGAGAACCGGCCACCGTCAAAGCCCGGAGCGCTGCGGCCCTTTTGCATGCTTTCGACCGCCATGATGTCTTCGACAAATACAACGCGCCATTGCTCGGCGTTCTTTTCCCTCAACGACTTCGAGGTGTCCGGGGTGGCATAGAATAGGTGGACCGTCTCCAGTGTCCGGTTGACGGACAAGGGGTTTAGGATGATCGCGAACATATGATCGCGCTGAACGCCGACCATGACATTGGGCAGAAATGTCAGATACTCACCTGCCGTGTCCCATTTGTCAGACAGGCCGGGGAAATCAGGGAATGTACTGCCATCCTCGTCGGTGATCTGGCGATAGACAAGAGTTCCCTGACCAGAAAATTTGCCTTGCTCCTGAATATGATAATGGTCCTCCAGCCGGGAATAGGAATTCAGTCCGGGGTGCACCCAGGGCAAGTGGTAGCTCTCGCAATAATTCTCGACCACGAGTTTCCAGTTGGTCTTCAGGTCCAGCTGCATCGTGCTTTCCGGTCCGCCGTGATAGACCGGCACATCGAATTCCTTCCAGCGTTCCAGCAAATCCGCGAAATATTCTGAAAACGGTGCGGCGTTGCCGGATACGTTGATGAATACGACCTCATTCCAGATGTGGCTGCGCACCTCGATCAGGCCCAGATCGTTCTTGTCGATATCCTTGTGAGTGTTCTGTCCCGGACCGCCGACATGAGGGGTTGAAACCAGCTTGCCCTGGGTGGAATAGCACCAGCTGTGATAGGGACAGCGGATGGCGCCTTCGATCTTGCGCGGCTCTTCGACCAGGATCATGCCCCGGTGGCGGCAGATGTTCTGAAACACCCGCACCTGACCTTCGCGATCGCGCAACAGCAGCAGGGGAATGCCCAGAAACTCCATAGGAACCGCGTCACCGGGTTCCGGCACGTCCGCAGTCACTGCAAGACCTGCCCAACCGTCCAGGAACAACGCGCGGCTTTCTTCGGCATGTACCGCAGGGTCGGTGTAATGCTCATTGGGCAGGCCGCGAGCCTGCTCAATGGGTTGCCGGACATCGGCCAGAGTGGTCATTGATGTGGTCATGCGCGTTCTCCTGAGCTTGCAGGAAGAGGCCACACAAAAACGTCTGCTGCTTGAAGCTTCGCGACTTCTATATTTCCCGAAGCGACATGACCGGTTCAGAGCCGGTCGGATCACAACGCGTGACCCGACGCATGAAGTCAGAGCGCGCCCGCTGAACTTGGCCGCGCGCAGGGTGGCTTCAGTCGCCGCGCAGCAAGGCCGCGACACCGGTCCTTGCGATCTCGGCCAACCCAAGCGGTCGCATCAGATCGGCAAAGGCGTCGATCTTGTCCGGCGCGCCGGTGATCTCGAAGATGAACGAGTTCAGCGTGCTGTCGACCACGTTGGCGCGAAAGATATCCGCCAGCCGCAGCGCCTCGACCCGCTTGTCGCCTTCGCCCACCACCTTGAGCATCGCCAGTTCCCGTTCGACGGACGCGCCTTCGACGGTCAGGTCATGCACGTCCCGGACCGAGACGATGCGCCCCAATTGCGCCTTGATCTGTTCGATCACCTGCGGCGTGCCGGTGGTGACGATGGTGATGCGTGACAGGTGGCCGGTGTGATCCACCTCGGCCACCGTCAGGCTTTCGATGTTATAGCCGCGGCCAGAGAACAACCCGATGACACGGGCCAGAACGCCGGGTTCGTTCTCCACCAGAACCGCTATCGTGTGCTTTTCCTGAACGTCCGAAAAAGTCGGCCGCAGGTTATAGGCGGAATGGCGGGTGGAACCTTGTTTGATATGTAGGGCAGACATTTACGTCCCTTTCTTCACTCAATTCATGCCCGTCCCATATGGGTCGGGAAATTCGCCGAATTCGGTTACACCAGCACCGCACCGCCGGCCTGGATCACACCCTGCGTCTCGGCCTCGCCCAGCAGCATCTCGTTATGCGCCTTGCCCGACGGGATCATTGGGAAGCAGTTCTCGTGCTTTTCCACCAGACAGTCAAAGATAACCGGGCCGTCATAGTTGATCATTTCCATGATCGCATCGTCCAGATCCGCCGGATCGCTGATGCAGATACCCTTGGCGCCAAAGGCCTCGGCCAGCTTGACGAAATCGGGCAGGGATTCGGACCAGCTGTGAGAATAGCGCTCACCATGCAGCAGTTCCTGCCACTGGCGCACCATCCCCAGGCGCTCGTTGTTGAGGATGAACTGTTTCACCGGCAGGCGGTACTGCGCGGCGGTGCCCATCTCCTGCATGTTCATTAACCACGAAGCTTCTCCCGCAACGTTGATCACCAACGCTTCTGGGTGCGCCATCTGCACCCCGATCGAGGCGGGGAAGCCATAGCCCATTGTGCCCAGGCCACCCGACGTCATCCAACGGTTAGGATCCTCAAAGCCCATGAACTGGGCCGCCCACATCTGGTGCTGACCGACCTCGGTACAGACATAACGATCGCGCCCCTTGGTCAGTTCCTCAAGACGTTGAAGCGCATATTGCGGTTTGATCGTTTTTTCGCTGTTGGTGTAGGCAAGGCAATTGACCTTCCGCCACTCGGCAATCTGCGCCTGCCACTGTTTGACAGCGGCGGCGTCTGTCTTGCGGCCGCGGGATTTCCACACTTTCAGGATGTCCTCCAGAACATGAGCCACGTCGCCGACAATCGGGATGTCGACGCGGATCACCTTGTTGATCGAGGAGGGGTCGATGTCGACATGGGCCTTTTTCGAATGCGGGCTGAAGGCATCGATGCGTCCGGTAATCCGGTCGTCGAAACGGGCGCCGATATTGATCATTAGATCACAGTCGTGCATGGCCATGTTGGCCTCATAAAGTCCATGCATACCCAGCATACCCAGCCAGTTATCGCCCGACGCCGGATAGGCGCCCAGCCCCATCAGGGTCGAGGTGATCGGGAATCCGGTCGCATCTACCAATTCGCGCAAAAGCTGGCTGGCCGCCTTGCCGGAGTTGATCACGCCTCCGCCGGTATAGAATACCGGCTTCTTCGCCGTTTCCATCGCGGCGACCAGTTCGGTGATCTCTTCAAGATCGCCCTTGAGAACAGGCTGATAGTGTGAGGTCGAAGGTTTAGGCGGCTGGTATTCTCCGCTGGCGAACTGGACGTCCTTGGGGATATCGACCAGAACCGGTCCGGGGCGACCGGCAGTTGCGACGTGGAACGCCTCATGAAGGGTCGCTGCCAGTCTGTCGGTATCCTTCACCAGCCAGTTGTGCTTGGTGCAGGGCCGGGTGATGCCGACGGTATCGGCCTCCTGAAACGCGTCCGATCCGATCATGAAGGTCGGTACCTGGCCGGTCAGAACAATGATCGGAATTGAATCCATCAACGCATCGGTCAGGCCTGTCACCGCATTTGTCGCACCGGGTCCAGAGGTTACAAGCGCGACACCCGGCTTGCCGGTCGATCGGGCATACCCTTCGGCGGCGTGCACCGCGCCCTGTTCGTGCCGCACCAGAATGTGGCGGATGTCGTTTTGCAGGAAAATCTCGTCATAGATCGGCAGGACGGCGCCACCGGGATACCCAAATACCGTGTCCACACCCTGATCCTTCAGGGCCTGAACCACCATTTTTGCTCCGGTCATCTCACGTGTCATCTGCTTTGCTCCATTGGCGACATGCGGTTTGGCATAAAAAAAGCCCCCGAACTTTCGGAGGCGCATGGGTTCGATTATGGTTTTCCGTTACCGGCCCATGCGCTTGGTTCCTACGATTACGACTAGTGTGGTCATCGCCACCGGCTCCTTCTTGCTGGCGGGGACATTATGGTCGGGGGCAAAGGGCGTCAACAGTCAATCTGGCGAAATCCGGATGCTTGGCGCTGTTTTCGCGACATTTTGTTGCGCAGATTGCCGCATGCGGGGAACATCCGCCAACAGCTCTGACAGAAAACTGAGCTGCGCCGCGAAATGAGGTCCAAAACCGTCAAGCCAATGTCCGAAACAGACCTGAACGGTTCCGGTACCGCTGCCACGCTGCAGGGACAGCGTGGAAGAAGGACACAAGTGCAAGGACCGTTTACATGAAGCTTTACGATTTGGTTGATTTGGGCCGCTATCCGATCGACAGGCGAGACGCGCCCGCCTACGCCCGTATGATCAAGGATCTTCGCCGCGAGCTCGGTGAAGATGGTTGTGCCGTTTTGCCCGGCTTTGTTCATGAACAAGGCGTTGAAACCCTTGTTCAGGAAGCCGATGCAGTGGCACCGATGGCGTATCGCTCTTTCAATCGCACCAATGCCTATTTCAGCAAGGACGACCCGGCACTAAGCCCCGGTCATCCGGTAAGGCGTTTTTATGACCGGTCGAACGCCTTTGTTCCGGCAGACAATTTTCCTGCGACAGGACCCTTGCGGCAAATCTACGAATTTCCGGGCTTCATGCCGTTCATTCGCGATGCGTTGAATGAAAGCCAAGATCGGTTTTTCCGTTATGACGATCCTCTGGCGGATGTGATCATCAACGTTGTCGAGGAGGGGCAGGGGTTCCCCTGGCATTTCGATACCAACAACTACACGGTGACGCTGGCAATCCAGAACGGTGAGACCGGCGGCGAGTTCGAGTACGCACCGAACCTGCGCAGCTCGGACGACGAGAATTTCGACAGTGTGGCCAGTGTTCTTGACGGAAACATGACACAGGTACGCAGGCTGGAGCTTCGCCCCGGTGATCTGCAGATCTTCAAGGGGCGGTATTCGCTGCATCGCGTGGCGCCGGTCCAGGGTGACAGAAAACGCTATGTAGGAATCTTCTCATTTGTCGAAACCGAGGGCATGTGCGGCGGCGTGGAACGGACCAGGCAGCTTTATGGTCGGGTTCTTCCGCATCATTTTGAACGTGAAGGGCGTCGTCTGGACAAGCTGCTGGACTAGCATCCCATTGGGCGGTGGCTCGAATTGATGGTTTCGGTCCGTGTTCGAGGTTGTCAGAACCCGACGCCGGTGCCTTGCAACATGCCGTGTTCCATCGCGTACCGAGTCAGGCCTGCGGTCGAGGAAATGCCAAGCTTGCGCTTGATGTTCTTGCGGTGCGTCTCGACGGTGCGCACCGAGATGTCGAGTACGATGGCAACTTCCTTGTTCGACTTGCCCTGCGCCAATTGTAGTAGGATCGTCTGTTCGCGTCCGGTCAGCGCCTCTCGCGCCTCATTCTCTTTTGGCTCCAACGATCCGATTGCGCCGGTGCACAGATACCGTTCGCCGCGCATCACGGCGTCGATCGCCTGTTTGATCTCGTCGGTCGGTACGTCCTTAAGCACATAACCCAAAGCGCCATGACTGAGCGCAGTTGAGATATATTCGGGGCTGTCATGCATCGACAGGATCAGGACGCGTGTTTCGGGCAGGCGCTCCAGGATCATCTCGGTGGCAGTCAATCCGCCCAGGCCGGGCATGTTGAGGTCCATCAGCACCACGTCCGGTGCCAGCGTTACGGCGTTCTCTACTGCCTCCTGGCCGTTTCCGAGCGTTCCGACCACCAGGATATCGTCGTAGCTTTCGAGAATCGACTGGATGCCCTCGGCAACCATGGGGTGGTCATCCACAATCAGGACACGGACAGGCTCAACGTTCATGTTCCGGCCTTTCTTTTCGGCAATGCTTCCTCGCCGGGAGGCAACAGGTGGCTGAGCGGCAGGCTGACTTCGATAACCGTGCCGCTTTGTGCCCCGCGTGATGACAGGATGCGCAAAGTGCCGTCAAGCTGTTCGATCCGTTCCTGCATGTTCCGCAGGCCGATGCCACGGGCAATTTCCCCTGGCTGCGACCGCAACCCGCGCCCGTTGTCGGCGATACGCATCGTCGCCCCCTTTTTGTGCCCGCGCAGGTCGATCGAGACATGCGAGGCACCGGAATGGCGTTCGATATTCGTCAAGGCTTCCTGCGCGATACGGTAAAGCGCGATCTTGCTGTCCTGATCTAACCTGTTGCGAAATACAACGGTGGTGAAATCGGTCTCGATGCCGGTGCGCTCGCGAAAGTCGTCAGTCAGCGCCTTGAGGGCTGGACCAAGGCCCAGATCATCCAGAACGCCCGGGCGAAGGTCGCGGCTGATCCGGCGCACTTCGGTGATAGCAGCCCCCAGATTTTCGATGCCCGTTTCCAACGGTTCGCGCGCGCCTTCGTCATCGCCGCGACCCAACCGCCGACGGGTGTTGTCCAGCGCATAACGGACGCCGACGAGGATCTGGCTGATACCGTCATGCAGTTCGCGGGCCACGCGGCCGCGTTCTTCTTCCTGCGCGTCGAAAACCCGCTGCGTCAGTTCCTTTAGCTTGGCATCCGCCAGCCGCCGCTCGCGGATGTTCAGCAACATGCCCGACAGGAACACGATCAAAAGCGCCGCCAGCACGATGGCCCCGATATAATAGAACGTGCGCTGGACCCTTGCCTCGACCTCGGCACGGGCGTTGGCAACCGTCGCCAGAATGTCGTCGATGAAAACGCCGGTGCCGACGGCCCATTGCCAGTCTTGCAGACCCACGACATAGGCGATCATCATCGCCTCTTCGCCGGTCGAGGGTTTTTCCCACATGAAACTGTGCCAACCTGCACCCTCGCGCGCAAGACGGATGAATTCATCAACGACGGGAATGCCATTGCTGTCGGTCAGCCCTTCCCAATTGCGGTTGATGAATTCGGTCTGCCGGGGACTGACCAGATTGGTGCCGTCATAGTCGTAGACGAAAAAGAACCCGTCCGTGCCATAGATCATCGCCGCCAGGATCTGCGCGACATGGATTTTGGCCTCCTGATCATCGGGCGAGGCGGGGCCGTAGATATAGCCGAACCCGTTGCGTGCCTGTGTCACGTAGTTCCGCAGTTCGTCCTTCTTGGTCTCGATCAGCCTCTTTTCCAGCGCCCTGATTTCGCGCTCGGCGGTTGCGCGGGCCTCGTACGCCACCATCACGGCAATCGCCGCCACCGCGACCACCAATGGGACAGCAGCGATCAAGGCCAGCTTCTGGGCGTAACTCAGCTTGATCAGTTCACGAAAAGACCGCATGCGCGAATCGTTACGCAATGGCGGCCGCAAAATCAAAAGGATTGCGGTATTTTTCGCCGCTCGCCCCGGCCAACACCGCTGGCCCGTTTCGTATCGGCGCAGGAAACCTGTGTTTATGGCCGAAAAAATGGGTGGTCTACGCAGTACTAGGTATTCACATCGGAATCGGTATCGCTAGGCTGACCTCACCTGAAACGATCCGTCCGAAGCCTTGCTTCGGGCAAGACTATCATAGGGGAGGACTACTCACATGGATCGTCGTTCATTTCTGAAAAATACCGCTTTGGGCGGTTCGGCGGCTGCCGCAACCGCGCTGGCGGCTCCGGCATATGCGCAGGGCAAGCGTACCCTGACGCTGGTCACCACCTGGGGCCGGGGCCTGGCGGGCGTGCACGATTCCGCGCAGCGCGCAGCCGACAATATCACCGCAATGTCCGATGGACAGCTGACGGTTGATCTGAAGGCCGCCGGTGAACTGGTCGGCGCGTTCGAGGTTTTCGACGCTGTCACATCAGGCCAGGCTGACATGTACCACGGTGCCGACTACTACTTCGTCGGTCAGCATCCGGGCTACGCGTTCTTTACCGCCGTACCGTTCGGCATGACCGCGCAGGAACTGGTCAACTGGTACTATCAGGACGGCGGCATGGAACTGCATGACGAACTTGGCCAGATTTTTGGCCTCAAGTCGTTCCTGGCGGGCAACACCGGCGCTCAGGCGGGCGGCTGGTTCTCGAAAGAGATCAACAGCCCCGAAGATTTCAACGGTCTCAAGTTCCGCATGCCAGGTCTGGGCGGCAAGGCGCTGGGCAAGCTGGGCGCATCGGTGCAGAACATTCCGGGTTCCGAAGTGTATCAGGCGCTGTCGTCCGGCGCGATCGATGGCACCGAGTGGATCGGGCCGTGGGCCGACGAAAAGGCCGGTTTCCAGGAAATCACCAAGACTTACTATACCGCGGGCTTCCACGAGCCGGGTGCAGGTCTGTCGCTGGCAACCAACCGAGAAGTCTTTGAAAGCCTCAGCCCCGCGCATCAGAAGATCATCGAGATCGCGGCGGGCGAGTGCCACCAGTGGAACCTGGCGCAATTCCTGGCCAACAACGGAGCAGCCCTGCAGCGACTGCAGGCCGGTGGCGTCAAGATCATGGAATTCCCTGACAGTGTCTGGGATGCCTTTGGTCAGGCTTCGCAGGACGTCATGAACGAAAACATGGGAGATGAGCTGTTCAAGAAGATTCACGACAGCGCCATGGCATCCATGAAGTCGTCCTCTGCCTGGTTGAACCTGTCTTCAGGGGCCTATACCGCACAGCGCGACCGCGTTCTGGGCTAAGCCAACCTTCCCGAAATGAAAGTTCCCCCGCCGCGCGCGGGGGAGCATTTTCGGTTTCCCAAGCACGAACGGATGCCAGACAGGCACAGGCTTGGGAACTGACGAGACTCTGGGGACAACATGCAAGACGAAAACGGCACGTCGTTTTTCGGCGCCTTGTTCGACGGATTGATCTGGTTCTTTCTGAACATCGCCGAGGCATTTTACAACTTCGGATACGCGATCACGCATCCGCAGCTCTGGCTCAACTGGTCCGACAAGGAAGCGATCATGCGCTTTGTCTACTACGGGGGCTCGGTTGAGTTCTTCTTTGTCGTGTTCACGCTGTTTCTGCTGCTGACGGCTATTGGCCTCTACAAGCGCGAATTTATGTGGGGCATGGTTCGCGGGCTGGAGGGTTTTGCCAACACGACCGGGCGCTTCTTTGCCTGGGCCGGGTTGCTGATGGTGATCCAGCAGATCGTCATCGTCTTCATGCAACGGGTTTTTGCCCGCCCCGACATGGCCTTTGGTCTTGGCATCCCGTTCCAGATGGACATCAGTTGGTATGCCGAAGAGCTGAAGCTCTATAACGCGATGGTTGTTTGCCTGTGCGCGACATACACATTCGTGCAGGGCGGGCATGTGCGCGTCGATCTGATCTATGCCGGCCTCAGCCACCGCGGCAAGCGCGTCGTGGATATGTTCGGGTCGCTTTTGTTCATGATGCCCATGGCGGTGCTGGTCTGGCTTTACGGCTGGTACTTCCTGTGGCGGCACCTGATCGTGCCGAACCCGTCCGCCAGCGATACGTTGGACAGGCTGCTCATGAAATCCCGCGCGCTTCGCTGGAATGTGGAAACCATCGGCTTCAGCCCAAACGGATTCAACGGGTACTTCCTGTTCAAGATCCTGCTGGTTTCTTTCGCAGCCATGGTCTTTCTGCACGCAATCGCCTTTTTCTACCGCTCGTATCTCGAATTCGTGGAAGGGCCGGAAAGTGCGGACAAATACCTCGACAAGGATACCCTTGGCGAGGGCGAAGAAGCCTATGAAGGCGCTCATTAAGTACGGGGACTAGAGAATATGCTATTCGGTCTTGATGGCGTCGAAATCGGCCTCATAATCGTGTTTCTTTGCCTTTTCGGAGGCATCCTGAGCGGCTTCCCGGTGGCTTTTGCCATCGGTGGCGCCGGTATCATCTCGTTCGGTATCATCGCCGCGCTCGACAGTGCCGGTATGCTGGTGCATCAGGCGATCGACACGGGCTCGCAAATGTATGCCGACCTGATCGCGTCAGGGGTACGACCCGATTCGATCTCGGTTTTCCGATACCCGGATTTGCCACGCGTTGCCGAGCACGTCTTTGTCGGCGGTTGGGAAACTGCGCTGGATCGCAATGTTTCCTTCATCGTCAACCGCATGAACGAGCGCGTGCTGGCGGGGCAATCCATTGAAACGCTTCTGGCGGTGCTGATGTTCGTCCTGATGGGCATTACCCTGGAACGCTCCAAGATCGCCAACGATCTGCTGACCACCATGGCGCGTGTCTTTGGCCCGCTCCCCGGCGGCCTGGCGGTGTCCATCGTGGTAGTGGGCGCGTTTCTGGCCGCCTCCACGGGTATCGTCGGCGCCACCGTGGTGACCATGGGCCTGTTGGCCTTGCCCACCATGTTGCGCAACAACTATTCTCCGGAACTTGCGACCGGCGTTATCGCCGCGTCGGGCACGTTGGGACAGATTATCCCGCCTTCTATCGTGATCGTTCTGCTGGGCACCCTCGCGGGTGATCTCTACTCCACCGCGCAGGAAACCCGGGCTGCGGCCGCAGGTTGCTCCGATGCACTGACCTATCTGGGTGAGCCCGCCGTGGTTTCGGTCGGCACTCTGTTCCAGGCCGCCCTGCTGCCAGGGATCATGCTGGCAATCCTCTACGCGCTCTATGCATTCGGCTATGCCCTGCTGAACCCCGAACACGCGCCAGCCGTCGCGATGTCGGGCGGCACCGGTGAGCCGATCACGCGCGCCGAAGGGCTGACATGGCTGTTGGCCGCTCCGCTCGGGCTGATCGTGGGTGCGGTCCTGATGGGAAGCGTTGGGCTGATCGGAACTCAGGATGTCTCGGTCTCCGGCTTCTCGGATATCTCCGAGGGCGCTTCGCTGCGCACCAATGTGTCTGCCGAATGCAAGGCCTCGATGATCGAGTTGCACGGACAGTCGGCCTGGGATCAGGCCGTCACGGAACAGGCGCAGATCGATGCCGCCGGGGGCGTTGAGGCCTCGCACAAGCTGAGTGACGAGGAACTGGCCGAGGCCCGTGCCGCCAAGATCGCGGCCGCCGCTCCAATCGGAACGGGTGTTGCCGTGATTGTTGTCCTGCTTGGACTGACGCTGATCCTGGGTCGGGGAATTGCACCGTCGCGGCCCACGGCGCCGTTGATACTCGGGGCTCTGGGCTTGTTGGGCATGGTGCTTGTCGACATCCTTGCCGTTGCTCCGACAACCTCGTCCGGTGTGACATTCGTCCTGCTGGCGCTGCCGTTCCTGCTGGCGCTCTATGGCTGCAAAGAAGCAGCCGCACGCTGTGCAAGCAATGAACTGATCCGGGTGGTTTTCCCACCGCTGGTTCTGATCATCGCGGTTCTTGGCTCGATCCTGGGCGGTATTACCAATCCGACACCCGCAGCCGCGCTTGGGGCGGGCGGGGCCATCATGCTGGCGGCCTATCGCAAGCTTCAGGATCAGGGTCGGTCCGGCCGGGTCATCATCTGGTCGACCTTCGCGATCATCATCTGCTTGTTGATCGGCGTGAACTTTGACCTGCGCATCAACCAGGGTGATGTCAGCGTCGAATCGTGGATCGCCTTCTTTGCGGCTTATGCGACCTACATCTACGCTCTGTTCGGGCTGCTGTTCGGCTGTTGGGTTCTGTTCACAAGCGGCGTTTTGACACCTGTTGTGCGTGAGACCGCAAAAGTGACCTCGATGGTTTTCACCATCCTGATCGGGTCGCAACTGCTGAACCTGGTGGTGATCTCGTTCGGGGGCGAGCACTATATCCAGCAGTTCCTGAAGAGCTTCGACAACGAGTTTACGGTCTTCCTGATCGTGATGCTGGTGCTGTTCATCCTGGGCTTCGTCCTGGACTTCCTCGAGATCATCTACATCGTGATCCCGATCGTGGGGCCGGTGATTTATGGCGGGTCGTTCGATCCGAAATGGGTCACGATCATGGTGGCAGTGAACCTGCAAACCTCGTTCCTGACCCCACCATTCGGCTTTGCGCTGTTCTACTTGCGAGGGGTGGCACCCAAAGAGGTCACAACCGGTCACATCTACCGGGGGATCGTGCCATTCGTCATCATTCAGGTGGTGGGGATCGGTATCCTGTGGTTCTTCCCGGCCATCGTGACAATCGTACCGGCACTGATCCCGAACTGATTGCGGGAGTGAATGCTGAAACGAAATGGGAGCTTTCGGGCTCCCGTTTTTTGTCGGTATATAAGGTGTTGCGCTTTCATGCCTCGCACCTTTGCCAGGCAGTATTTCTGGTTTGCGTCAGATGAACTGCAACAAATCCCAGCGGTTGCCGAACGGGTCACGCCAGACGGCGACCTTGCCATAGGGTTCCCGGCGGGGTGCTTCTTCAAAATGCACACCTTTTTCCAACATCGCCGCGTGATCGCGTTCGAAATTGTCGGTGGTCAGGAAAAAACCGACCCTGCCGCCGGTTTGGTTGCCAATGGCCGCGCGCTGTCTGTCTCCATCAGCCTTGGCGAGTATCAGCGATCCGTCAGAGGCGCCCGGAGGCGCGATCCGAACCCAGCGTTTGCCGCCGCCCAGATCCTCGTCCTGCGTCAAAGTGAAACCCAGCGCTCCGACATAAAACGCGATGGCCGTATCATAATCGGGCACGACAAGCGTGACCGCGAACAGGGATTGCTGCATCCCGCCTCAACCCTTGGTCGGATGCCGGTCGGGCAGCTGGATATTCGCGACCTGTTCGGCAATCGGGTCGGTGGCCAGCGGGTGATGGGCAATATCCTCGTAGTGCCGGGGGTTCGTCACCTTTTCCCAACGCCCCCCAAGATAGATCTCAAGGCCAGAGAACTTGGCCTTGTATCCCATCTTTGAACTTCCCGGCACCCAATAACCCAGATAGACATAGGGCAACCCGGCCTCGCGGGCGATGTCGATATGATCGAGGATCATGTAGGTGCCCAGTGAGTTTTGAGGCTGGTGCGGGTCATAGAAAGAATAGACCATGCTCAGCCCGTCTTCGAGGACATCAGTCAGGCTGACGGCAGTCAGGTCGCCGGTACGACGGTCGGAATATTCGACGACACGGCTGCGGATCGGGGTTTCCTCGATCATCGCGGCAAACTCGAACACGTCCATATCGGCCATCCCGCCATCAGCATGCCGGGTGTCCAGATATCTTCGGAACAGTTCGTACTGATCGTCCGTTGCCCAGGGCGACATGGCGCGCCGTTCCAGATGCTCGTTGCGTTTGGCGGTCCGCTTCTGGCTTTTGCCGGGGCTGAAGACGGAAACGTCGATCCGGGCAGACAGGCAGGCGGAACATTCGGTGCACGAGGGTCGGTACAACACGTTCTGCGAGCGGCGAAAGCCTTGCTGCGACAGGGAATCGTTCAATCTGTTTGCGCCTTCGCCCTGTAAGGCGGTGAACAATTTCCGCTCCATCCGGTCCTCAAGATAAGGACACGGCTGGGGGGCCGTCACATAGAATTGTGGCGCTATCGGCAGCGTATGGCGCATGCAGGTTCCGTGTTTGCTTGGGAGATGATACCAATCGTTTCGAAACCCGCCAAGGATTCAATGCACTGTTTTCAGGCGATTGCCCGCCGGTTCAATGCCACCGTTCCCAGAAACGCATCGGTCAGGCCCTGACAGCGAGCGCTGGTCAGCATCATGATCACCGACACGACCTGGATAACCGGGAAGGCCATGCTGACGAAATAGCCAGCGGTATGCGCGATTGCCTTTCCTGCATCCATCCTTGCCCCAAACGCATCGCGCAGTTCGATCCCGACGAACCGCATCCCCCATGTGGCCGACCCGTTGGCGATGGTGGCGACACGATAGACAAAGCTGACCAGCATAAAGATCAAGGCAACAAAGAACAGGCCAACGCCCACGGTCAGCAATACGGCGAACATGGTGAAGGTCGATATGACGACGACGTCGATCAACCACGCAACAAAGCGTTTGATCGCCACGCTCTGATAGAATTGGGGCTGGCGGTCAGGGTCGGGCAAATGGTTCATTTTGATCGTCCTAAGAAACTGGGGCGACGAACCCCGCCCGGCGAAGCCGGACAGGGCGGTTTTTTGGTCAGACGTCGTCTTTCGGTGCATCCGTATCGTCGCGAGATGCACGGTCATCGCGAGCTGTACGCACTCGTTCGTCCATGAACTGGTCGAATTCGGCCTTGTCTTTGGCCTCACGCAAACGTCTGAGGAACTCTTCAAAATCCTGCTGTTCGCGTTCCAGCCGCGCCAGGGTGTCGGCCTTGTAGGCATCGAACGCGCTGTTGCCCGAAGGTTTCATGGCGCTCATGTGACTGTGCCAGTTTTTGCGGCGGCTGCAGGATTTGCTGAACATGCGTTTGCTCCAGATCATATAGGCGAGAAGGGCCAGGCCGATGGGCCAGAAGAAGACAAAGCCAAGGACCATCGCGGCGATCCAGGCGCCTTTGCCTTTGCTGTCAAGCCAGGCTTCGCTACGATAAAGCCATCCCGGATGAGCGGGAGGGACGGGGTCGGACAATGTGGACATCTGGGCTCTCCTGATTGATGTAAACACCTTTCACATTGATCAAGATGGGGAAGGGAAAGGGGAATGCAAGAGGTAATGTGAAAAAGATTTACATTTGTGTCACCCACCGATTGAACATTCGCCACCGACATTGGCAAAAAGGGAAAGATCGGGCTGCTGCACAGGTCGGTGGGATGTGTCAGATGCTGTGCGCTCGAATCAGAAACCTCCGAAAACCCACGAAGACTGCTCGATTGCGCTGGGTTCCAACATAACGTGGCCGTGATGACGCTTGAGGCAGTAGGACAGAAAACCGACCCGCAATAAGCGTCCATGCTCTCCGTCGCCCCTATGGTGGGGTGAGGGTATAGATGTTTAATTTCAGTTAGTTAAGTGGCATCTTGTGCAGTGTGTGTGCAACATGAAATCGCCTTCTGGCGCGCTCCGTAAGGCGTTTGGCGGCTGTGCGGATTTAGTCAAATAAAAGAGCGTAAGAACCAAAACAACTTGGGGGCCTTGTGAACCCTGCAACGGGACACAGCCAGCTGTCCCCAGCCGAGCAGATTTGTTATGAGTGATTTGACGATGGGATTAGGGCAGGGGCGACATCAGCCTTTGCTCGTCGCCCTTTGATCAGTTCTTGACACGCGACTAATCGAGCAATGAGTGAAAGCGGACCTTTTCCACACTCGAGGCGAATGTTTCAGATGCGGGACAATCCTGCCGTTAGCACATCCTCCGTTGTAGAGTCGACCAGGCCGTACCGGTCACCCTAGCCGGTGTGCTTTCTCCCGCCCTGTACGCCTTCCGAATAGAACCAATCGTCGGGATAGGGATACCACCAGTCTGCTTCCTTCGCCTTCGGGTCGATCACGACCATCTTGGATCGCCTGAAGGCTTCGAGTCCCTGAAGGCCTAGCATGCGCCCAAGCCCAGAATTCTTGACGCCGCCAAAAGGCAAGGCATCGTTGTCCACCAGCGGGTTGTTGACCCAGACCATCCCCACCTGTAGTTCATTCACCCCCTGAAATGCCTCGTTCAAGTCGCTGGTAAACAGGCATCCGCCGAGACCGAACTGTGACGCGTTTGCCAGTTCAAGCGCTTGGTCAAAGTCGCTCACCCGAATGACCGAGGCGACTGGCCCAAAGACCTCTTCCCGAGTTAGCGCCATTTCTGTCGTCACGCCGGTCAGAATCGTTGGCTCGAAAAACCAACCCGGTCCGGCGTCATCCGGGATACCGCCTCCTACCTCAACCACCGCGCCTTTCTCTGTTGCATCGCGCACCAGCCGCTCGACCTTGTCGCGCGCCTCCTTGGAGGCCAACGGTCCGATTTCCGCCACCCCCATACCGTCGCCGATGCGCAGTTTCCGGGTTCGGGCCACGAACTCATCGACAAAATCGTCGTATACGTCATCCACCACAAAAATCCGTTCAGACGATGTGCAAACCTGACCCGATTGCAAAAAGGCGGCGGTAACCGCCCCGGCAGCAGCGACCGCGATGTCGGCGTGTTTACTGACGATCAGCGGGTCGCTTCCTCCAGCCTCGATCACTGCGGGTTTCAGGTTTTCCGCTGCGGCCACTGCCACCGCACGACCTGTCGGCACGGACCCGGTAAAGGCGACCACGTGGGTTTTGGGGCTAGCAATGAGTTGCTTGCCCACGTCTACCCCACCTGGCAGGCAGGCAATCAGGTCTTCGGGAAGAGCTCGGAAAAACTCCATGAAGGCCATCGTGCACAATGTTCCTGCGGGCGAGGCCTTCAACACAACGCCGTTGCCTGCTGCAAGCGATGCCGCCATCGACCAGCACCCAAGAATGAGAGGAAAATTGTACGGAACCACGTGCACCGACACACCGTAGGGTTCGTATGTCTGATACTGGAAAGATCCGGTCTGCATCGTGCCGGCTATCTTGCCTGCGTCATTGCGAGCCATCTCGGCGTAGTACCGGAACACCGGCGGGATGTTCGCGATTTCACCGATGGATTCCGGATACGGCTTCCCCGTTTCCAACGTCATCAGACGGGCGACCTCATGCATGTCGCCGCTTTCGATGTCGTTGGCAATCTGGTGCAATACCCGCGCGCGAGACTTGCAGTCCATTGCAGACCACTTCCTTTGCGCCGCATTGACCCGATCCAGAACCTGGTCCACGATCTGCGGCGACGGTTCACCAAAAATCCCGACGGGCTGCAAAGTTGACGGATTGATCAGCGTGGTCCCACCATCCTGCAACGGAACATGCCTGGGGTTGAGGTAGTAGCTGGATTGGAACGGGTCACGCATTGGGCAGTCCCCTTGTTTGACAGGCATTGCGCCGTTAGCGGATCATGTACACTTTCTTGACCGTATCGTGGACAGTGCAGACGCCTTTCCAGTCCTGCGGAAAAAAGGCCACCGTATCGGGCGTGATCTCAATTACCTCGCCGCTTTCATGGACATATGTACAACGGCCTTCCAGAAAGTGGCAGAACTCGTCCTTGGTGACGTGACATTCCCACTTACCGGGAGTGCAGACCCAAAGGCCGCATTCGGACTGGCCGTCAGGCCCCTTGTGGATCAGCTTTCCTGACGTGCAGGATTGCCCTTCGATCATTGTCGGGATTACCCCCCAATCGACAAGGTCAGTCTGCTGGAGCGGGTTTTGCATACGTGGCGTGGTCATGATTCAGGTTCGCGATCCGTTAGGTAGTAGGTGTTGCGCAATGTTTCCTCGACCGTGCATTCCCCTATCCAACCGGCGGGGAATAGTACGGCCGTTCCGGGCGTGATTTCGATGCTTTCGCCTGTATCCGACCGATAGACCGCGCGGCCCTGAACAAAATAGCAGAACTCGTCACGCGGTATCGTTAGGCGCCAGCGGCCTGGAGTGCAGACCCATGCGCCGATCTCCGGCCGGTTGTCCGGGCCCTTGTGAACCAGCAAGCCCGATGAATGCGACTGGCCTTCAATCATGTCCGGCTGTAGCCCCCAGTCCGTGAGGTCAGCGCGGGTCGAGATTTCGGAAAGATGCGGGGCGCTGCTCATTCCGCGGCTTTCAGGATGTCGTCAAGAATGCCAGCTGCCTTGGTCGGGCCATGCCGTGACTGCATGTGCGCAGAGGTTGCCGCCATCTTCGCCTGTATGGCTGGATCGTTGATGCATTTGTCGAGGGCAATAGCCAATTCATCATCGGTCCAGTCGTATCGGTGAAACCCGAACCCGTGGCCGGTTTCCTGAACACGAGTGGCGTTATCGTGGCCGTCCCAGACATAGGGCATAATGATTGCTGCTTTGCCGAAATACAGGCACTCGGTGAACGAGTTGTTACCGCCATGATGTATCACCGCGTCAACCTGCGGAATTACCGAAGGCTGGGGATACCAGCTCTGTATGTGCACGTTGTCGGGAATGTCTGTGTATTCGTCCATGTAATCCCCGACATTTACGAGCGCCCGGTAGGGCAACCTGGAAATGGTCGAAATGATCCTCTTTAGCAGGTCGGTGTCGCCTGCGCCAAGCGACCCGAAAGATACATAGAGAAGTGGTTTGTCATTGTTGGACTTAAACGATGGCACCTCAAAGGGTTCTTCTTCGCGTACGCAACCTTCAAGATACTGGAAGCGGTTTGGGTCCAGTGGGTTCTGCCGTTCGTACTTTGCCGGCTCGGGATAAAGCAGAAGGTTCATTGTGGGCGACGCTTCGAAAAACTCTCCAATCGGATAGGCGCCTTCGTTGCATCTGGCCAGGAACGCATTGTAGTCGTCGTGGATCGGCTTGATCACCTCGTGGAACTTTGCCTCATAGGCCTCCATGCCCTCGCGGTCATCCACCCGGCAGCCCGATAAGTGTGGCGGCACAATCGGGTCAGGGATTTCATTTTCGGAACATGAGATGATCCGTACCCACGGCACGCCGAACTGCTTGATGGCTGGGAACATAATGACATTATCCACGCAGATCATATCTGGTTTGATTTTTGCCAGTACCCCCGGCAGATCTTTTTGCGCCCATTTTGCGCTGTCGACGATCGCCTCCCAGCAATCCTTGACGTAGTTATCGATTTGGTCAATCGGGCTTTTGCGAAAATTCGGGATGTGGCCGTTGATGAAATCCTCCCAGAACTTTGCCATCGCTTCGGGTTCCATCGGCTCGGAAAGGGCAACGGGATGCGCCTCAAACCCATAACCTTCATATACCTCGACAAAGCCAGGATCGCTCAGAAATACTGCCTTGTGGCCCAGTTTCTCGCAGGCCTGCGCGATGCCAACCGAATTCAGCGCAGGGCCAAAGGCAGCTTCGGGGAAGAAGGCGATGGTTTTCTGTGACATTGTAGGTCTCCGGTTAGATTTGGCTTAGCAGTTGGGCAGGATGCGGGAATGTTTCGCATCCCATACGCAGTGGACATCCTGACCCGGCTGGATACTTTCACGGTCGGCTTGGCTGGCGGGAACGCGGGCGGACAGGGTGCTCCTCCCGCCGCGAACGCGCACATGCACACCCAGGTCTGACCCGTGATAGGCGACTTCCTCGACAGTGCCGGGAATGCAGTTGCGTCCATCTTGAGGGGCGGTCTGCATCAGGCTGACCCGTTCCGGGCGCACAGCAATCGTGGCAGCACCGCGCAGCTCGGAAACGCCCCTCAGCATTCCCGCCCCGTGGACATCGACACCGCCGTCGACGGCGTTGCCATCCAGAAAGTTCATCACGCCGATAAAATCTGCAACAAAGCGCGATCCGGGGTGTTCGTAGAGCTCGTGAGGAGTACCGACCTGCGCCAGCTTGCCATCATGCAAGACCGCGATCCGGTCGGCCATGACGAGGGCCTCTTCCTGATCATGGGTCACAATCAGAAATGTAATCCCCACCTCGTGCTGCAACCGTTTGAGCTCCAGCTGCATCTCTTCTCGTAGTTTCTTGTCCAGAGCTGAAAGGGGCTCATCCAGCAACAGGACCTTTGGCCTTTTGACCAGCGCGCGCGCCAAAGCAACCCGCTGTCGCTGCCCACCAGAAAGCTGATCCGGCTTGCGCCCGGCAAATCCCGAAAGTTTCGCACTTTCCAGAACCTCGGCCACTCGCGTGGCAATTTCGTCCTTGGGTAATTTCTCCATCTCTAACCCATAGGCGACGTTTTTTTCGACGCTCATGTGCGGAAACAAGGCATAGGACTGGAACATCAGGTTCAAGGGCCGCCTGCTGGGGCGTATGTTTGTCACGTCCTGCCCGGCAACGATTACCTGTCCTTCCTGTGGTGTTTCGAACCCCGCCAGCGTCCGCAACAGTGTGGTCTTGCCGCAGCCCGATGGGCCCAGAAGTGCAAAGAACTCGTTGTCGCGAATATCCAGTGAAACGTTGTCGATCGCAGTAACCAAACCGTATCGCTTGGTTATATTCCTGAGTTGAACCCCTTGGCTCATCGGCTGAAAACCTCTTTGTCGGCACGCTGCGCGAAGAAGACCAGCGTGAACGAAACGAACATGACGATGGTAGCCATCGCATTGATTTCCGGCGTGACGCCAAATCGGATCATTGCGTAAATCTGCATCGGCAACGTGGTCGAGGATTGCCCGGCACCGGCGGTGAAAAAGGCAATAATGAATTCGTCCACTGACAGGGTGAAAGACAACAGCGCCCCGGCGATAACCCCCGGCGCGATGGCGGGCAGCAGGATGCGGCGAAAGGTAGTGAATTCGCTGGCCCCAAGGTCGGCACTGGCCTCAAGTATCGAATGGTCGAAATTGCGCATCCGCGTACGCACCACGGCGACAACAAAGGCTATGTTAAATACGACATGGCTGAGGATGATCGAATGAAGCCCGAGCGTCATGTTGAGCAGTGTGAAAAAGGACAAGAGCGCGATGGCTAGAACTATGTCGGGGATGATCATCGGCGCGAACAGAACCGCGTCTAGAACTGAAGAATTGCGCCGTGTCTCGACGCCGACCGCTAAAAGCGTGCCGATTATTGTCGCCAGAACGGTCGAGATCAAGGCCACGATGAGCGTGTTGCGCGCCGCCGACAGTATTGGATCCGCGGTAAACAACTTGCCGTACCATTCCAACGAAAATCCGGTCCACACAGTTGGAAGTCCGGCCCGGTTAAAGCTTAGTGCCATGAGCACAAGGATTGGCACATAGAGAAACGTGTAAAACAAAACCAGGTGCAGCTTCAGGCCCATGTTGGCTCGGTTCCGCATCAGTCCTGCCCTCTCTGTCCTGCTGCGCGATTGGCCAATACCGCCTGAGCGAACAAAAGCCCCATCATGATCGCAATCAGGAGCATCGACAGGGTTGCTCCGAACGGCCAGTCGCGGGCGCTCAGGAACTGGTCATAGATCAGGTTTCCAACCATCTGAAGTCGCCCGCCACCAAGCAAATCGGGCGTTATGAAATTGCCGATCGACAGCACAAATACAAAAACACCACCTGCCGCGACGCCCGAAATGGTCTGTGGCAGTATCACCCGGTAGAAAGTGGTCCAAGCGGGCGCTCCAAGATCTTCCGAGGCTTCTATGGTTTCGACGTTTATTCGATTCAGCGATGAATAGATCGCAAGAACCACAAAGGGGGTGTAGTTGTAGACAAGCCCAACGATCACAGCGAAATTATTATAAAGCAGAGACAACGGCTCATCGATCAAGCCGGCCCCCTGCAGGGTATTGTTGATCAACCCCTCGCGGTTCAGCATCACGATCCAAGCGTAAGTGCGGATTAGGTAGTTGGACCAGAACGGCAGGATCACCAAGATCAGCAAACCGGTCTGCCAACGGCGCGGCGCCAGCGTGATAGCATAGGCCGCCGGATAGGCGATCAGGATGGCGATCATGGTGGCCAGAAATGCAATCTTGGCTGAGCGCAGGAAGATCCCAAGGTAAAGAGGGTCGGCGGCCCGCACAAAATTTTCAAACGTAAAGACGTAGTCGATGCCGCCATAGACGCCGCGTTCAAAGAACGCATAGGTGAAAATGAGGCCGCACGGCACCACCATCAGAAGTGCAAGCCAACCCAGGCCCGGCCCCAGCAAGATCACCGATTTCAGTCGATTGGTCATATACTTGGCAATCTGTGGAGTAGTGTCGTATAGGCCCGACCCTTTGTTCGGGTCGGGCTTTGCTCAGGGTTCGATCACTTACTGTGCGGCCATGATTTCGGTCACTGTCCGAGCAAAGGGTTTTTGGCCCTTGCCGAGATCGCGCAGCTGCTCGTACTTGGTAAGATCTGCAGGCGACATTCCCATATTCGGGAAAGTTTCGATCAAGGACGGGTCCAGTGCCTCCATCGCAGCCTTGTTCGGCGTTTTGTACAGGATATTGCTGGCAACCCAGACACCGACATCCGCGCCTAAGACATAGTTCACAAAAGCATGCGCCGCGTCTTTGTTTTCAGATGCATCTGTGATGACTAGCGCATCTACCCACAGATCCGATCCTTCTGATGGAATCGTGTACTTGATGTCTGCGTTCTCACCGATGCCGTAGTTACACCAGCCATCCCAGGCGTGAACCATCGTTGCCTCGCCCGATACCAACTTCAGATAAAAAGTTGCATCGTCATAGGCCAGCAGATCCTGCTTCGCCGCAACCAGCAGGTCCTTTGCAGCCGCCAACGCCTCGTCCGACGTATCATTCAGAGACTTTCCGAGGGCTAGCGCGGCAGCCCCCATCAGCCAACGATCCGTAGAGAGCATTGTCACTTTACCTTTGAGGTCGTCAGAGGGTTTGAGCAGATCGTTCCACGAAGTCGGTTCTGCCATCAGGTCTGACCGGTAGCATAAGCCCGTCGTGCCCCAAGCGTATGGCATTGAATAGTCGTTGCCCGGATCATGAGCCAATTCTTTAGCTTCGTCATACAGGTTGGACGCATTTGGAACCTTGTCGTGGTCGATAGCAGCCACCAGCCCCAAGTTGTTTAATGCTTCGGCAAAAGGCGACGAGACGAAAAGAACGTCGTAGCCCTTACCGCCACCGGCTACGACCTTGCCCATGATTTCTTCGTTGGTGCCATGAACCGAGAGCTCGGCCTCTATACCAGTTTCCTTCGTGAAATTCTCGAGCAGGTCCGGCGGCATGTAGCCGTCCCAGTTCGAGATGACGATTTTCTCTGCTTGGGCCGCTCCGGCGAATACACTGAGTGCGCAGACCGCCCCGGCGGTGAGCCAAGCAAATGGCAAACGGAACGAATTGGTGAACTTGTTGGTCATGTCTTCCTCCCTTGACATTCGCGCTCGCTTCTGGGGCGAGATATATGATGCAATCACGGTATTTTTTGATGAATTAAAACTCAACAATTTTTTGAATCATTTTTGTGTGGCTCGGTGAGGTCATTTAAGATACGGTTTTTATTGTATATTAGTTGGGTATGACGAAAGCGTCCTTCTTATGCCGCCAAGCAAACACTTGAAACTTGCCCAAAAAATACTGGATGTCGCGATGGATCTCGATTTGCATCAGGGTGACAGGCTGGTGGAAAAAACCCTTGCTGATTCGTGCAGCGTCTCTCGCACTCCGGTCAGATCCGCATTGAGGCTGCTGGAGCAGGAGGGGATGGCACGCAAAGCGGCAGAAGGCGGGTTTGTTCTGGAATGTGAACCCGAGAAGGGGCATTCGGTACTCAACCAGCATGCGGTCGGAGCTGGTGCCGATCTCGCCAGTGCCATCCTACGCGATCGCGGCGCCCGACGCCTGGGCGGCTCCATCAATGTCACGGACCTGATCCGGAGATATTCGGTTTCCCGCAGCGCTGCACAGCGTGCGCTCGAAGCTCTCCTGGCCCAAGGCGTGATTCAGAAAGCCGAAGGTCAATCCTGGGTGTTCACGCGCATGCCCGGAGACCGTTCTGGACGAATTGAGAGCTACGAATTTCGTCTGATACTGGAACCGCAGGCCATTCTGTCCGACGGTTTCAAGTTGGACACCAAGCGCGCCGATCTGGTCCGCAGCCAGACCGAAGCGCTTCTGGCGCAGTCGGAAAACTCTTTCAATAGCCAGGATTTCCAAGACGCGGATCTTGCCTTTCACAAGCTCATCGCTCGATCGTCCGGAAACCAGTATCTAGCTTCTGCTCTCATGGCCCATCATGGGTTGCGCCACCTACCAGGCGGATCATTCGGTATGATCGACTTTCGGATGAGGCAGGCGCTCGATGAACATCTGCGTATACTTGATTTCATAGCGCAGGGTCATTTCGACCTTGCTGCGGATCTGATGAGGGTGCATTTGCGGCTTTCAATGAACCAAAGACCCAGCGTCGCCAATCGTGGTGCTCCGGCGCTAGTCCAAGCGACTCGCGGGTCAATCCGATGAGTGAATGATGAACCGCGAGGAAGCACCCGTAATCGCCTTTTTCCCCGAAGCTAGTTTTGGGGCTGCACTGAATTGTGTGGGGATCGCTCAGGAACTTCGCGCAATGGGCGCACTCCCCGTTTTCCTGACCCACGGTGGCTTTGGTGGCGTATTCGCAGATTACGGTTTTGACGAGTTCGCCGTCCCAGTTCAATCAAAGTTGACAGAAGAGGAAACCCAGACTTATTGGCAGGAATTCCTGAGTCATCACCTACCGCATTTTAGCATGCTCCCAACTGACCAACTGGCCACCTATGTTGAGCCCGTTTGGAGCGCAATCGTCGAGACAGCGGAATCGGTTGAGCAGGGGTTGGAAACGGCGCTAGAGCGGATCAACCCGGATGTCGTCGTCCTCGACAACGTCATCATGTTCCCGGCCATCGTACGATCCGAGCGCCCATGGGTCAGGGTCATTTCTTGCGCGGAAACCGAGTTGCCAGACAACCGCCTACCGCCGTACCTGTCCGGCTTGCCGGCATCTGACGCTGCCGGGTGCGCGGCATTCCGGAACCAGTACCTGGAGACCCTTGGCCCAATTCATGCTCGCTACAACAAATTTCGCATGGATCGGGGACTTGAGGTATTGCCTAAAGGTGAGTTCCTAGAAACATCACCGCATCAAAACCTTCTTTTGGCGCCATCTATAATTCGCCATGATCGTGATCAGGCGCTGAGTCCTGGACAATTCACCTTTCTCGAAGGCTGCGTACGCCAGGAAGGTCCCTACCGTGTACCTCAGATGCCCCGTAACGACGGGCCTCTGGTGTATGTGAGTTTTGGTAGCCTGGGTGCTATGGATGTCACTTTTTTTGAAAGCCTGTTCGACGTATTCAAGAAAATGGACATGAGGTTTCTGGTCAATGTCGGGGCCCAGATCGATGCCTATTCCAGAGTACCAGACAATGTTCATCTGCAGGAATGGTTCCCGCAGCCGTCCGTGGTTGAACAATGCGATCTGTTTATTCACCACGGCGGCAACAACAGCTTTTGCGAAGCGCTGTATTTCGGGGTCCCGTCGCTGATCCTTCCCTATTGCTGGGACGGACACGATAACGCCCAGCGGGCAGTTGAAACCAGTGTCGGACTCAGGGTAAATCGATGGGATTGGACACCGGAGCAGTTGGAGAATACGATTAACCAACTACTTGGGGACGCGGAGATGAAGACCCGGCTGGCTGCGAACTCAGAGATCATGCAGTTGAAAAAGTCGGTTCCGTTAGCTGCTCAAAAAATTCTGGATTGTGTAAAACCTAACCGAATCTAGTTTATTCCCGTCGGTCATCCGTTTTGTCATGAAGGATGGAAGGGTACATCGCAACGAACTCTAAATCACTGAACCTAAAGCGCTTTGATGATGTGACCGCCCCCTGACGGCATCATTGTGCCAAGGTGGGTCTGCAACGATCCACAAAGGAGAGCGGTCATGTCAGAGATTATCACGGTCGGGCTCGATCTGGCGAAGAATGTATTTCAGGCCCACGGGGCAGATGCAGCGGGGCAGCCTATTCTGCGCAAGAAACTGCGTAGAGTTCAGGTGCTGACCTTCTTCAGCGAGTTGCAGCCCTGTGTTGTCGCGATGGAAGCCTGTGGCGGCGCTCATTTCTGGGGTCGCGAGATCGGCAAGCTGGGTCATGAGGTGCGGCTCATCCCACCCGCCGGGATCGTGTACATGCCGGTCTCGGCGCCGCTGTCGTCCATCACCGGCCGCACGGTGATGGAACTGAGCAGCGTGCGTCGCGCGATGTCCTCGGCCAGTTCCTCGATCGACACGCCCGCCTTGACGTGGCGCACGTTCGACTGGCTGAGCATCAGCTTGTTGAAGGGGATGTCGCGCGAGGCGCTGAGGGTGATCTTCTGGTGCTTGGTCATCGGGATATCTCCGTGTACGGGGTGACGACGGGTGCGTTGAAAACGCAAACGACGCCCCACCGGGGGCGTCGTTACGGAGGAACCGGGAGCCTCTCTCCCGACCTCCAAACCCGTCACGGAAAACCCGGCCCACCTCTGACTCTGTGCTAGATGAGAGCAGGAAACCAACGACCACAGTACGTCGAAACCTCGCTGTATCTGAGCGTTCTTTTGGTAGAAGTACATCTCGAACTTGGTGAAACGCCAACAGGAAGAGATGGTTTGGTCGCACAACTGGCGGAGACCAAATCGATCAGATAGACAATGAGCTCATGAGTTATGTGAGGTCGAGATGGGCTACGGATTAGAGAACTTGAAGGCGGAGACCATGTCTGCCTTTTCGCAACTTTTTACAATCAATGCCGATTCAATTCGCCAACACGAAAATGGCGAATACTTTGTTTTGTACGGGCGTGGCTCAAAGCGAGTTCAGAGCATCTTGGGTGCGGAACGCGAGATCTTGATCATTGGGAACACCTATGTCGATCAACAAGCGCGTTCACTTCAGTTTGCCCGTCGCATCATTAACGAGTCTGATGGGCGACTTGAAACAAGTCTCTGTGTTTTCGTGCATAAGGACCCAAGAGGAAACGCCAAATTAAAGAGATGGGGTCGGGAGAATGGTGTTGCAGTAATTCCAGTTTATACCTCTAATGGCGTTTTGCCGCGTGGTCAGGAAATGGAGAGACTGCTCTCTTATGAGTTCTTCACGCAAGACCCATTCGACGTCACTGGGCCGGTTGCGAATGATGCACAGTTCTACGGTCGACGCACCGAAGCCCAAGAGCTAGCTCGCAAACTACAATCCGGACATATAAGGGCCTGTTTTGGAATACGAAAAATCGGAAAAACCTCAGTGCTTCACCGGGTTCTGGCGGAACTGAAGGACCACTATGACGCGGTTACGTTGTTTATCGATTGCCAACGAGACGATGTGTTTAGCCTAGATGCGGCAGGGCTCCTCAATTCCATTACCCGATCACTACTTGAGCTCAAGGACTCTGGTCGGCCCTACGCAGAAGTTGATGCGACAACCTCGGGCAATTCGCTCGCCGATGCGGCAAAGGAATTTCAAACTGCATTGGGACAGTTCGACGTTCCAGTGATACTAGCTTTCGACGAAATTGACTACATTACGCCGAGCAACGGTGGTGCAAAGCAGTGGCGTAGCGGATTTGTTGAGTTCTGGCGAAACGTTCGCGCCGCCTACCATGCTGCCGCCCGTGATGGACGCAAGGTATCTTTATTGATCAGTGGAGTTTCCAGCCGGTGGTTTTCAGTGGAGTCAATTGACGGGGTTGAAAATGCAGCGCTCGCCTTCATCCCGGAGGAATATCTCAGCCCTCTGCCTCGAGGGGCATCGAACGCAATGATCAAGAGTATTGGTGCGATGGCCGGTCTTCGGTTTGATGAGGAGGCGTTACAAGCAGTTTCATCTTTTTGCTCGGATATGCCGTTTTGGATTCGCAAGGCTTGCTCATCGATTCACGGGAAGGTGGAAACCACTTCTCGCCCGGTTACTCTATCTGCAACGGCGGTTACTTCCATGCTTGCTGCCTACGGTCGCGATGAGGGTGCAGCATTGGCCAAGGTCGCTCTACAGCATCTGTTCCGAGTTTATCCCGAATTGAAAAAGCCTGCATTGACGCTACTTCAGGACAGCCCAGACCTGCCTGCAAACGTTTGGCGCACCCTAAACCGTTACGGTATAGCCAGCTCAGACAACAAGGTTTCAGGTGATATGATGCGTATGGCGTTGACGATGGTGGCAGAAGAAACACCTCTGATCGATGTTGAGACCTCTGCAGGTTCGGAACAAACACGGCCGCTTATCAGTGAATGGGCTGAGGAGTTGGCAGGTATCTCATATCGGCGGAATAATCTGGAGCGCGCACTTAGAGCAATAGTCATAAACTTCCTGCGTGTTTCCGCTCTCTCTTCGAAAGGTGAAGCATCAGCCAAAACCACTCTGCTCGCCGCTGTGCCCGAGAGGCGAAGGGCCGAATTAGAACCGTACAACCTAGAAATTGTTTCTGAGAGACTATTCTGGCTTGAGTTGGTCGCTGTTATCAATAAAAATTGGACCCTCTTTGAGCGTGTATTTGGTGACAAAACGGTGTTCAATGAAAACGCGAACATTATCAACGACAGGCCAGATGCCCACGCGAAACACCTGGAACCGTCCGATGTTGCGATGCATCGGCGAGCGCTACAGTGGCTTGACGACCGCATTGGCCGGATTTGAGCAAGAGCACACTTGGTAGGCGATACATTTGAAACTTCATCATGCAGAGGTTAGGTGCTGGATCAATTTCTTGCTTCAAGGTGACATGCTATGGTCAATCGGGCTCACGGGGGAGGAACACTTCTCGGCCCGCCCCCGAAACCATTGACCTAGGCGACAATCTCCAACAACGCCTTCGCCTTCCCCTCCATCGCCAGCCGCGCATCCTGCTGCGGCCTCGACCGGGCGACCGCGGTGATCCCCTGCACGAAGTCGAAGACGCTCTCGGGCGGGCGGCCTTCCTCGGCCAGCACCGTCTCGACAATCCGCCCCGTCTCCGTCTTCGAGAACCCGCGCTTGCGGAGGAAGTCCTGACGGTCCTCGTCTGAGCGCGCGACGATCTTTTCCCGCGCTGCCCGGATATGCGTGTAGCGACGCAGCATTTTCCAATCCTTGTGGCCGGTGACCAGCGAGACCTGTTCGATGGCGAAGCCGGCCTCGAACAGGCGGCTTGTGCCCTCATGGCGTAGATCGTGGAAATGCAGGTCCTTCACGCTGACCTCGACGCAGGCGCGCCGGAAGGCGGTTCCGACCGATTTCGAGTTATAGGGAAAGATCCGGCCTCTTGCGTGCCCGAGTTCCTTGGCCTGTTCGGTGACCAATGCCCGGGCATCGAACCCCGTGGCGGCGAAGAGTGGGATCCGCTGGTCGTTCCCGGTCTTGTTGCGCGGGTCCTTTCTGTCGCGGATCATGAGCATCCGGCGGTCGACGTCGAGATCGGTCCATGCGACGCGGCAAATCTCGTCGAGCCGCATCGCCGTGGCCACCGCGAACTTCACGATCCGTGTCATCGGCAGGGTCAGGCGTCCGTTGTCATCGAAGCAACGGAAGAGGCGGTTCAATTCATCCGTGGTGGGGCGGCGGTCCCGCTCGGTGCCTTTGCCGATCAGGCCGAGCCACTTGAGCGCGACACGTGCCAGATCAACGGGTTCGGGAGAAATGTCGAGCCCGTGTACGGCTGCCGCATGGGTGATGATCATCTTGATCACGCCGATATCGATGCTGAGGGTCACCGGACCGGCGCCTTGATCAGCGCGCATCTTGCCGTAGTCGATCAGCTTTTGCCGGTCGAGGTGCCCGATCTTCTCCTTGCCCAGATCGCGCTTGAGCGTCTTGAGCGTGGCGGCCTTGGCTCGCGACGCGGCGGTTTGCCTACCTCGCACATATCGATTATGTGGAGATCGATGAGATCGCCGAAGGTGGTCAGGCGGGAGACGGACGACTTGTTCGGCGCCAACCCCTGATCCACCCGGGTCTCCGCTAGGCGGGCCCAGCGATGGGCATCGTCGCGACGTAGAAACGTCTCGCTCGCGTAGCGGCCCTTTCGTCTGATCTGGACCCGGTATGCACCGGAGGGGAGCTTGGTGATGGAGGCCATTTTCGTGTGCGCTGTGTGTGCAATGAGTCGTCGTAGAGGGGCAAATTCGGGGATATTGGGGCGTATTCCAGCGTAGCAGCATCCGCCGCCAACAGTTTGAAGATACACAAAAAATGCAAATAAATCAACACGCTAGATTATCCTGTGCCCCTATGATGGACTGGACGGACCGCCATTGTCGGTACCTGCACAGGTTATTGAGCCGCAATACCCTGCTTTACACGGAAATGGTCACGGCGCCTGCATTGGTGCGGGGTGGTGCGTTGCACCTGCTTGACTACAACACCGAAGAACACCCTGTGGCACTGCAACTGGGCGGTTCCGACCCCGAAGAACTGGCGCAGGCCGCGCGGTTGGGGGTGCAAGCCGGGTATGATGAAATAAACCTCAACTGCGGCTGTCCCTCTGACCGGGTGCAGTCCGGCACATTCGGCGCGGTGCTGATGCAAGAGCCGGATCGCGTCGCCGCCTGCGTTTCCTCCATGCGCGACGTGGTTGACGTGGACGTGACCGTGAAATGCCGCATCGGTGTCGATGATCAGGACCCCGATCAGGTACTGCCGGCCTTTCTGGAGAAGATTGCGCAGGCCGGGTGCGAGCGGGTCACCATTCATGCCCGCAAGGCGTGGTTGCAGGGCCTCAGCCCCAAGGAAAACCGTGATATCCCGCCTCTGGATTATGACCTCGTGCACCGGATGAAGCGCGATTTCCCACAGATGCACATCTCGATCAACGGAGGGATTTCGTCCTTGGCGCAGGCCAGAGCGCATCTTGAGGCCGGGCTGGACGGCGTGATGATCGGCCGCGCCGCCTATCACCAGCCGTCAGACATTCTTTGCGGGGCGGATCGCCAGATTTTCGGAACTGGTCAGATCACGAATCCGTTGGATGCGGTGGCCGGGATGTTGCCCTATATCGAACGACATCTCAGCCAGGGCGGGCGTTTGCACCAGATTACCCGGCACATGCTGGGCCTGTTTGCCGGGCGTCCCGGCGCACGGGGCTGGCGGCGGGCCTTGTCCGAAGGGGCGGTGCGCGAAGGGGCCGGGCCGGAAGTGGTCGAGGCAGCCCTGAACCGGATCGCGCCTCTGGTCGGGACTGCACAAGCGGTGTAACAAGGCCCGCAGGCTGATCGGGAGGGGACGATGCCAGAGACGATGCTGTTGGTCCAGATGCTGGGCCTGTTGCTGGTGATCGGCGCCTTTGCGGGCGTTCTGGCAGGCCTGTTGGGTGTCGGCGGGGGTATCGTGCTTGTGCCTGCCTTTTTCTACACATTTCAAACTCTTGGCTATGGTGGTCCACAACTGATGCAGATGTGTCTGGCCACGTCGCTGGCCACGATCATCGTCACCTCGGTCCGCTCGGTTCTGAGCCACAACAAGAAGGGCGCGGTTGATTGGTCCATCCTGCGCGGCTGGGGGGCGGGGATCGCTCTGGGGGCAATCATCGGCGTTCTGGTGGCCTCGACCTTGCGGTCAGAGGCGTTGCAGGCGCTGTTCGGTGTGCTTGGTATGGTGATCGGCGCCTATCTGGGACTTGGCAAGTCCGAATGGCGCTTGGGCGACGCGATGCCCGGCGGTCTGCGCCGTATCGCATTGTCGCCGATGGTGGGGTTTCTATCGGTATTGATGGGGATCGGCGGCGGCAGTTTTGGTGTGCCGTTGATGAGCCTTTACAACACGCCGATTCACCGGGCGGTCGCAACTGCTGCCGGGTTTGGCGTAATCATCGCGGTGCCCGGCGTTCTGGGCTTTCTGTTTCTCGACATCGCACCTGAACACCGCCCACCCCTGACGTTTGGTGCGGTCAACCTGATTGCTTTTGGCATCGTTATCGCCATGACGCTGATCACCACGCCCTGGGGGGTCCGGCTGGCGCATGCGATGGACCCCAAGCCGCTCAAACGGGTGTTCGCTGTGTTCCTGACGCTGGTGGCGCTCAACATGCTGCGCAAGGCGTTGGGATGGTAAACGACTTCTTTGTTCGCGGCTGGCTCCGCTTTCCTTATGATCCGGTTCTGGCAGACTGGGTCAGCCATGCCTTGCCCGCGGCGCAAAAATCGGTTCACGACCCGGCGCACGCCCAGTGGCACGATTGCGAAGGTACATGGTTCATTGGCGTCGATGCACTTGGCAATGATGCGCAGGGCAGGGTGGGCAACTCCGGCCCCTTGTCCGGCAATGCAGTGGATTTCATCACGCGACATCTTGGGTTTCACCCGCTGCACAAGGGTCAGGTTTCGGTGATTTACCCCGGCTATCCGCGCCCGCGCCGCGGCGAAGGCGAGGCGGCCGCGCGATATCGCGTCAGACGCGACGCGGCGCATGTGGACGGGTTGAAACCCAGCGGCCCGGATCGCCGCCGCAAGGTTGACGAGCCGCACGCCTGGATTTTGGGTATTCCCCTGACCGTAACCAGCGCCGACGCAGCTCCCTTGGTGGTCTGGGAAGGCAGCCACAAGATCCTTGGCGACGCCTTTGCTCAGGCGCTCGCGGGCCTGCCGCGCGACACCCTTCACCTGGCCAATGTGACAGACATCTATCAACAGGCCCGGCGTGTTGTGTTCGACACCTGCCCCCGGATCGAGCTGCCCGCACGCCCGGGCGAGGCCTACCTGCTGCACCGTCACACCCTGCACGTGGTCGCCCCCTGGGCCGATACCGCGACCGGCGGACCTGATGGCCGCATGATCGCCTATTTCCGCCCGGAATTGCCCGGAGGTGTGGCCGAATGGATCGAATCCCCGTAACCTTCCTGCAATTCTTTTTAATTGCGGGGATTTGAGACAATGATCAGCATCATGACCCAAATGGACGGCGCCTTGATCGAGGCGGAACTGTCCGGCGAAATCACCAGCGCCGACTATGCCGACACTCTGGTTCCGGCGGTCGAGGCCGCGCTTGCCGATCACGACCGTGTCCGTCTGCTGGTCATCATGGGGCAGGAGTTCAAGGGATACGACCTGAGCGCAGCCTGGGCCGATACGATGCTGGGCCTCAGCCATTGGCGCGGCTTTGATCGGATTGCGGTCGTGGCCGATCAGAGGTGGGTGCAGAACGGCGTACGTCTGGCCGCGCCGATCCTGCCCTGTCCGGTGAGCGTGTTCGAACTGGCCGAGGTCGAAACCGCCCGCCGCTGGATTCGCGAGTCGCTGGGAACGATCCACGTTACCGATCTGGGCGGCCCGTGCATTCAGATCAAGCTGATGGGCAAGCTCGACCCCGAAGCCTATGACGAGGCCGAGGGCGATCTGGACGCAATGATCCGCGCCAAGGACGGGTTCCGCCTTTTGATCAACCTGACCGAATTCGAAGGATGGCAAGGCCTGTCAGGACTGGCTGCGCATTTCCGGCTTGCCGGCAGCCACGTGGGCTTGTTGGACCGGGCTGCCATTGTCGGCGACAAGACCTGGCAGCGCATGGCCGAACGGGTGGGGCGACATATCGTCAACGCCAAGACACAGTTCTTTCCCGCCGCTGAACTGGACGCCGCCAAGGCCTGGCTCGCGGCAGGTTGATGCCGGGGCAATCATGAGTATCCGCACTGAACTGCAATCTCTCTTCGATCATTATGTTTCGGCCTATCGCAAGGGCGATGCGGCGGGATGTTCAGCCTGTTTTACCGACAACGCCGAACTTTACTCGCCGTACGGACCGGCAGCAAAAGGGCGCAAGGCCATCGTGGATACCCACGCCGAATGGGTCGCGGAGGGTGGCGAGGACAAGACAATCGCGGTCGTGCAGGCTGGTCAGGATGGCGACTTGGCCTGGTGTCTCGCGCAGTTTGCCGAAGGCGATGGAGCCGACGAAGGGATATCTCTCAATGTCTGCGAACGTCAGCCGGACGACACCTGGCTGATCCGGATGTGCAGCCTGAACGAACGGTAAATTTCAGCGGTCCAGTCGCGCCGCACGCCCGCCGCGCCGCTTGAACAGGCGCGGTTTGCGGTTGGGCAGCTCTTCCATGATCCCGGCGCGCTCGGTGCTGTCCATCTTTGACCAGCGGCTGATCTCGTCGATGGTGCGGAAACAGCCGGTGCAGATCCGTTCGGTCGGGTGCACGACGCAGATCTGGACGCAAGGGCTTTCAACCTCGTTCCGTTTCCAAACCATCTTCGTCATCGGTGGTCTCCGACCCGTTACAGAAAGCGCATCCGATCCAGCGCACCCTGCAAGATATAACCTGCGGCGACGTGATCAATCACCTGTCCGCGACGTTTTCGTGTCGTATCCGCCTCAAGAAGTGCTTTTTCAGCCGCAACCGTGCTTAGCCGTTCATCCCAGAACCCGATGGGCAGGTCCGTCAGCCGCGACAGATTGCGGGCGAACGCGCGCGTCGACTGGCACCTTGGCCCCTCGGTCCCGTCCATGTTTCTGGGCAGGCCCAGCAGGATTCCCCCGATCTCGCGATCCCCGGCGATTTCCAGCAGCCGCGCGGCGTCAACACCGAACTTCTTGCGGCGCACTGTCTCCAGCGGGCTGGCAATCCCGCGCGTCCGGTCCGAAACCGCGACCCCGATGGTCTTTTCCCCCAGATCCAACCCCATCAGCGCCGACATGGGCGCAAGTGCCGCGGCAAAATCCTCGAATACGTCGTGGATCATTCGCCCAGACCCGCCTGCCTAGCGGCGTTGGCGATCATCTCCCGTGCCGCGTCGTTCTCGGCAAATACACTCAGCGCTTCATCGCGAATTGCAACGGCCCTGTCAGCCTCTCCCAGAACGCTCAGGGCCGTGATCAGACGCGCCCATTCCTCCGGCGCGCCGCCCTCGGTCGCAAGGCGGTCGGACAGATTCTCGACCATGCCGCGGATCATGTCCTGCCGTTCTTCGGCCGTCATTTCGCTGGCTGCGTCCACGTCATCACCCGTTGGTCCCGACAAGGGCGCCGGGCTGGCCGGAGGCGTATAGTTGACGCCAGCGCGATAGGCCAGGTCCTCGATCTGCGCGCGAATGGCCTGCGACCACGGCGCGTGCGGCGACGAAATGCGCAGGGTTTCCTCCCACAGGCTGAACGCCAGGTCGGGGCGCCCGACCTGCGTCAGCATCTGGCCCCAGTAATAGCGCGCGGGTCCGTTTGCCGGATCGATATCCAGCGCTTGCAGCAGCACCGCTTCGGCTTCCGGCGACACGTAACCGCCCGCCGCCTGGATCATCAACTCTGCCTTGTCGCCAAAATCATCCGCCGTGGCCGCGTCGCCCATCAGTTCGATGGCCCTGTCCTTGGCCTGATAAGCCGCCTTGAAGTCTCCGACATTCGCCTCGTGCTGCGCCAGCAGGTTATGGCCCTGAATGTCGTCGGGCCGCCCCGCGACCGTCTCGCGCAACTGCCGCAGCAGGTTGGCGTAACTGTCGTCGATCTCGGGCTTGGGCTGGACGGGCAGCTTATCTTCGGCGGTCAACTGGTCGGGCCGGTCCTTGCGGAACTCTTCGGCCATCTCGATCCGCAGCGTCAGCGGCAGGTCGCCATATCCCGGTGCGCCCAGCCTGTCATAAAGCAGAACACCGCCGCCCGTCAGAATCAGCGCCGACAAAACTGCGACAACGATCGTGACCGCCCGCGTCGGCCCGCCACCGTCACGTTCCTGCTGTATCTGGGCGTCGGCAGCCAGAATGCGGCGCGAAATCTCGGTGCGCACGCGCTCGGCATCTGCCTCGGCAATCACCCCGCGTGCCAGATCCCGGTCGACACTGGCAAGCTGTTCGCGATAGACACGCAGATCATAGGCCGCCGCCGGTTCACCGTTACGCCGTCCACGCAGCATGGTCAGGCCAAGCAGCGCCGCGATCATCAGCGCCATTAGGGAAATCAGAATCCAGAAGGTCATGTGCTCTCCGAGAGTGTTGCCCCCATCTAGACCTGCAGGCGGGTCGAAAAAAGAGGCAAATGGCCGCGATCTTGGGCGTATGTCGCAATAGTGCTCTATTGCGACGCAGTACGGCACGGGTAAACTCCGGTCGCGCGGCATATCTGCGACCAATCACGAACCGGATCGGATTCGCTCATGAGACACTATTCAGCTTTTGCAGTGGCGCGCGAAGCGCTGCGCCATCACACCGGATGGGAACGCGCCTGGCGTTCACCCGAACCCAAGAAACGCTATGACGTCATCATCGTCGGCGCGGGCGGGCACGGCCTGGCGACCGCCTACTACCTTGGCAAGAACTACGGCATCACCAACGTTGCCGTGATCGAAAAAGGGTGGCTGGGCGGTGGCAACACCGGCCGCAATACCACGATCATCCGCTCGAACTATCTGCAGGACCCGTCGGCAGCGATTTATGAAAAGGCGCGCGGGCTTTACGAGGATCTCAGCCAGGAACTGAATTACAACGTCATGTTCAGCCCCCGCGGCGTCATGATGCTGGCTCAGACCCAGCACGAGATTCGCGGATATCAGCGCACGGCGCATGCCAACGCGCTGCAAGGCGTCAAGACCGAATGGATCACTCCCGAACGCGTCAAGGAACTGGTGCCGATCATCAATATCCACGGCCCCCGCTATCCGGTTCTGGGTGCGCTCTGGCAGGAACGCGGCGGCACCGCGCGCCACGACGCCGTGGCCTGGGGCTATGCCCGTGCCTGTTCCAACATGGGCATGGACATCATCCAGAAATGCGAGGTCACCGGCGTGCGCCGCGAAAACGGTCGCGTGATGGGTGTCGAAACCACCAAGGGCGCCATCGAATGTGACAAGCTCGGCATCGTGGTTGCAGGTCATTCGGGCCAGTTGGCCGAAATGGCGGGCTTCCGTCTGCCGGTCGAATCGCTGGCGTTGCAGGCGCTGGTTTCCGAACCGATCAAACCCTGCATGGATGTGGTGGTGATGGCCAACACCGTGCACGGTTACATGTCGCAATCCGACAAGGGCGAGATGGTGATCGGCGGCGGCACCGACGGGTTCAACAACTTCACCCAGCGCGGCAGCTTCCACCATATCGAAGAAACCGTGCGAGCGCTCAACGAAACCTTCCCAATGATCTCACGTCTCAAGATGCTGCGCCAGTGGGGCGGGATCGTCGACATGACAGGCGACCGTTCGCCCATCCTGTCGAAAACCCCGCTTGACGGCTGCTTCATCAACTGCGGCTGGGGCACCGGCGGCTTCAAGTCGATCCCCGGTTCGGGCTGGGGCATGGCACAGCTGATGGCCACCGGCCATTCGTCGCTGACCGAGGCGTTTTCGCTCGACCGCTTCAAGGAAGGCCGCTTCATCGACGAAAGCGTCGCCGCCGGGGTGGCGCACTGATGACCATCTATCGGGCATGTCGCGAACGCTCCGGCGTTCGGAAAGGGTGGGCGTGATGGCCTATTCCGAGGACATGGCCGAAATCATGCGTGCGGATCTGGGCGTGGAGCCGGGACTGACCGAGAAGAAGATGTTCGGCGGCCTGTGTTTCCTTCTCCATGGCAACATGGTCTGCGGCGTTCACAAGGACGGGGCGATGTACCGCCCCGGCAAGGGCGGCGAGGCCGAGGCGTTGTCCGCCGGGGCGCAACCGCTCTCCTTCACCGGTCGCCGGATGGGCGGCATGGTCGAGGTGGATGCCGGAGGCTTCGAGAACACTGCGCTGCGCGCAAAACTGACTGAATTGTCGCTGGCCCATGCGGCCAGCCTGCCACCGAAATAACGTGCAAAGGATGACGATATGCTGATCCTGAATTGCCCCTATTGCGGCGTCGACGCCGAAGAAACCGAACTGGCCGCAGGCGGCGAGGCGCATCTCAAGCGCTTCGGTCCCGGCTCTTCCGAGGATGATTTTCACGACTACCTGTTCATGCGTGAAAACCCCAAGGGTGTTCACCTGGAACGCTGGCGGCATGCCAATGGCTGCGGCAAGTGGTTTCACGCCGCGCGCTGCACCAACACGCTCGAAGTGTTCGGCACCTATCCGGCCCAGACCACCGAGCCGCCGCAAGCGATCAAGGATGCCATCTCGGCCAAGCGCCCGGGCTGGTCGTGGAAAGACTTCTCCTGATGCTTCATCTCTTCAAAAATACTCCCGCCGGAGGCTCCGACGCCTCCTCTTGCGAAAGGTCCGCATGACATGAGCACCCGTCTCGCAAATCAGGGCCGGCTGATTAACCGGTCCAAGCAGGTCACATTCACGTTCAACGGCGCCACGATGCAGGGCTACGAGGGCGACACGCTGGCCTCGGCCCTGCTGGCCAACGATCAGATGATGATGGGCCGGTCGTTCAAGTACCACCGTCCGCGCGGCGTGGTGGCGTCTGGCGCCGAAGAACCCAACGCCCTGGTCGGGCTGGGGCAGGGCAGCCGGTTCGAGCCGAACCAGCGCGCCACCACAACCGAGCTGTTCGAGGGGCTTTCGGCCGCCTCGCAGAACCACTGGCCGAACCTGAATTTCGACATCCTGGCGGTGAACAACAAGCTGGCGCGCTTTCTGCCGTCGGGCTTTTACTACAAAACGTTCATCCATCCCAAACCGTTCTGGAAACACGTCTACGAACCGATCATCCGCCAATCGGCGGGTCTGGGCAAAGCGCCCGACAAGGAAACCCGCGACGCGGATACCTACGAGCATTTCTATGCCTTTGCCGACGTCGTCGTGATCGGCGGCGGTGTCGCCGGTCTGCAGGCGGCCAAGGTCGCGGCGCAGTCGGGTGCCAGGGTCATGCTCATCGAGCAGACCGCACATTGGGGCGGTCGCGCTCCGGTTGACGGCGGCACCATCGACGGCGAGCCTGTGGATAACTTCGTGGAGCAAACCGTTGCCGAGCTGCAGGCCATGGACAACGTCACGTTGCGCACGCGCTGCATGGCGGCGGGCGTCTATGACCACGGCTATCTGTTGGGATACGAACGAATTTCCGATCACAAGCCCGGCGCGCAGGGTCCGCGCCACCGCTTGTGGCGCATCCGTGCCAAGCAGATCATCACCGCGACAGGCGCCATCGAGCGCCCGCTGTCCTTCGCGGGCAACGACGTGCCCGGCGTGATGCTCGCCGGGGCGATGCGCGACTATGTGGTGAACTGGGGCGTGACGCCGGGCGAGCGGGTCATCGTCGCCACCAACAACGACGATGCTTATCGCACCGCGATAATTCTTAAGCAGGCTGGTGTTGACGTGCTGCGCATCGTCGATGCCCGCACAACAGCAGGCGCGCTGGCCGACGAGGCGCGCGCGCTTGGTATCCGGGTCGACCCCGGCAAGGCCATTGCCAAGGTCAAGGGTGGCAAGCGCGTCAAGACTGTTGCGCTGTGCAATCAGGAAGGCGTTGGCGGCGCACGGGAAGAAGTCGAATGCGATGCGGTCGCCATGTCGGGCGGCTGGTCTCCGGTTGTTCACATGTGGTCGCATTGCGGCGGCAAGCTGATCTGGGACGAGGCCAACGCCCATTTCCGCCCCGACCCCGACCGCCCGCCGCTGGGCGCGAATGGCGAAGGCTTCGTTGTTGCCGCCGGGTCCGCCAACGGTCCGTTGTCGCTGGGCGATGTGATGGCCGACGCGCAGGCGGCAGGCAAGGCCGCGGCCAGGGCCGCAGGCTTCAAGCCCAGGAACACCAAGGCCCCGGTCGGCGAAAGCACCGAAGAGGCCGCGATGCAGGCCGTCTGGCTGATGCCCGCCAATGCCGACATGCAGCTGCGCGCCAAGTCCTGGCTGGACTTCCAGAACGACGTCAAGGTCTCGGACGTGCAGCTGGCTGCGCGCGAAGGCTATGAAAGCGTCGAACACACCAAGCGCTATACCACGCTCGGCATGGCAACGGATCAGGGCAAACTAAGCAACATCAACGGCTTGGCGATCCTTTCTGATGCACTGAATTCCGAGATTCCGCAGGTTGGAACCACCACGTTCCGCCCGCCCTATACCCCCATTTCGATGGGTGTGATCGGCGGAGAGGCGCGAGGCGACATCTTCCAGCCGATCCGCCGCACGCCGATGCACGATTGGCATGATCGCAACGGCGCGGATTGGGAACCGGTCGGCCAGTGGCGCCGGACCTATGCCTATGTCCGTCCCGGCGAAACCGTGCATGACGCGGTCAATCGCGAGGTCAAGAACACCCGCCAGAACCTTGGCCTGCTGGATGCCTCGACGCTGGGCAAGCTGATCGTCAAGGGACCGGATGCGGGCAAGTTCCTGGACATGCTCTATACCAACATGATGTCCACGCTGAAGCCCGGCAAATGCCGTTATGGCCTGATGTGTTCGGAAAACGGCTTCCTCATTGACGATGGCGTTGTCGCCCGCATCGACGAGGACACGTTCCTGTGCCACACAACCACCGGCGGCGCCGAACGCATCCATGGCCACATGGAAGAATGGCTGCAGACCGAATGGTGGGACTGGAAAGTCTATGTCGCTAACGTGACCGAACAATATGCGCAGGTTGCCGTGGTCGGCCCCAACGCCCGCAAGGTGCTGGACAAGCTGAACGCTCAGGCCGGCGGCGGCATGGACCTGTCGAAAGAGGCGCTGCCCTTCATGGAATGGCGCGACGGCAAGATTGGCGCGTTCGATTGCCGCGCCTACCGGATCTCGTTCTCGGGTGAACTCAGCTATGAAATCGCCGTGCCTGCGTCGCAGGGGCAGGCCTTCTGGGATGCCCTGATGGAGGCCGGGAAGGAGTTCGGCGTGATGCCTTACGGCACCGAATGCCTGCACATTCTGCGCGCCGAAAAGGGCTTCATCATGATCGGTGACGAAACCGACGGCACCGTGATCCCGCAGGATCTGGGTCTGCACTGGGCGATCTCTAAAAAGAAAGAGGATTTCCTGGGCAAACGGGCGCAGGAACGCACCCACATGACCGATCCCGACCGCTGGAAACTGGTGGGTCTCGAGACTGTGGATGGTTCAGTTATCCCCGACGGCGCCTATGCGGCGGGTGATGGCGTAAACGCCAACGGCCAGCGCAACATGATCGGGCGCGTGACCTCGACCTACTACTCGGCCAACCTGGGCCGTGGCATCGCCATGGGTCTGGTCAAGCACGGCCCCGACCGCATGGGAGAGGTGATCGAGTTCCCGGGCACCGACGGCAAAACCTACAAGGCAAAGATCGTTGACCCGATCTTCTTCGACAAGGACGGGGAGAAGCAGAATGTCTGAACCCATCAGCGCACTGAACCACGCCAGCTATGACGGTATCGCCAAGATCGAGGAATGCGGCCTGCAGGGTATGATCACCCTGCGCGGCGATCTCGCCGACAAGGCTCTGGCCAAGACCGTCAAGGACGCAACCGGTCAGAAAGTCCCCGGCCAGCGCGAGGCGCTCGTCGATGGTGACAGCGGCGTGTGCTGGATGTCCCCGGACGAATTGCTGGTGCTTGTGCCCTATGCCGAGGTCGAGGCCAAACTGGCCGCGATGACAAAGGCGCTTGGCAGTACTCATTCACTGGCCGTCAATGTCTCGGACGCCCGTGCGGTGTTCCGCGTCTCGGGGGCCTATGCCCGCGAGGTGATGGCCAAGGTCTCGCCGGTCGATCTGTCGAAAGAGGCGTTCCAGCCCGGCCAGATCCGCCGCTCGCGACTGGCCCAGATTGCCGGCGCCTTCTGGATGGATGGCGACGATACCTTCCGCGTCGTCTGCTTCCGCTCGGCCGCGGATTACGCCTTCAAACTGCTCAAGGTTGCCGCGCAGCCGGGCAGTGAGGTCGACTACTACTGAATATCTGCCAAACGGTCCCTTCGGGGGCCGTTTCAGTTTGTGAACAAATAGGTTCCGAACCGCTCCAACGCCGGGTCACGCACCGCGTCATCCTTCACGATTGGGGTTCCCTTGTCATCCGTACAGTTCGGATAGAATGACAGGGCATCGAACAACTCCAGCGTCCTGTTCTTGCGTTCAGTGTCATTCAGATACGGCGCGTGTGTCGAAAGATAAAGCGCCGGGCGCTGGTCTTTCAGCCAGCCCACCAGCGTCGGAAGAACCGTATACTCCGCCCCTTCGATATCCATCTTGACCAGCGAGACACGCGATAGATCCGTCGCGGCGGCAAACTGATCCCAACCGATGGTCAGCGCATCGGTTCCGTTCTCTGCATCGCTCAGCAGCGAGGTGGTGGAATCCCCCGGCTCCCCGCGCACCGAGGCCATGCGTGCCACCCCGAACCCGTCCGAAAGCGCCACCCCAAAGGCAGAGACATTGCGGATATCGTTCAATTCCAGATTCCATGCCAGATGGCGATAGGCCGTCGGGTCGGGCTCGAAACACCACACATGCCGTGCCCTGCGCGCGCCATACAGAACCGTCGGGCCGATCCACCCGCCGATATCCAGGTAATCCCGGTCGGGTGACAGGTATTCATCAAGCACCGCGAAGGTCTCCGGCTCCCAACCTCCCGCCGATGCCTTGCGCCAGAACTTGGAATGGTACGGGTCCAGCCGGAACCGCTCGCCATTCAGGTTCCCCGCATAGTATCCGCGGGCGCGATAGAACATCTTGCGCGCTTTGGTCAGCATCCCTGCCTCCGGGTTTTCTTGTCTCGGCCCTTGACCTCGCGGCGCTGCCAAAGCATGTAAACTTGGGAACGCAACTCATATTTCAACAGGGGGCCGAGATGGCTTTTGAACTTCCTGATCTTCCTTATGCACATGACGCGCTGGCATCCAAGGGCATGTCGGCGGAAACGCTGGAATATCACCACGATCTGCACCACAAGGCCTATGTCGACAACGGCAACAAGCTGATCGCGGGCACCGAATGGGACGGCAAGAGCCTGGAAGAGATCATCACCGGCACCTATGACGCCGGCGCGGTGGCACAGAACGGCATCTTCAACAACATCAGCCAGCTCTGGAACCACAACCAGTTCTGGGAGATGATGGGCCCGGGCGGCAACGCCATGCCCGGCGAGTTGGAAAAGGCTCTGACCGAAAGCTTTGGCTCGGTCGACGAATTCAAGTCGCAGTTCAGCGCCGCCGGTGCCGGTCAGTTCGGCTCGGGCTGGTGCTGGCTGGTCAAGAACGCCGACGGCTCGCTGGCCGTGACCAAGACCGAGAACGGCGTCAACCCGCTCTGCTTCGGCCAGACCGCGCTCTTGGGCTGCGACGTGTGGGAGCACAGCTACTACATCGATTTCCGCAACAAGCGCCCGGCTTACCTGTCGAACTTCCTCGACAATCTGGTGAACTGGGAAAACGTCGCGTCCCGGATGTGATAGATTGACCCGACGCGGGTTTATCAAGGGGCTGCTGGCGTCGTTGCTGGCAGCCTTTTTTGCGGCCACCTACGGTTTCTTCATCGAACCGGCCCTGCGCCTGCGGGTGCGGCGCTGGATCATCCGGCGCGACGACTGGACAGCACGGCCCCTGCGTATCGCGGTGATCGCGGATCTGCATGTCGGTGAACCCGTTGTCGGGTTGAGCCGCGTCGAACGCCTGGTGCGCCGCACCAACGCATTGGGTGCCGACCTGATCGTGCTGCTGGGCGATTTCGCGGCGGGGCATCGGTTCGTGACCGAACCGGTGCCGATCAGCGACCTGGTGCCGGTACTGGTCAAACTCTCGGCCCCGGAAGGTGTCTATGCGGTCCTGGGCAATCACGACTGGTGGGACGACCTGTCGGCGCAGGCTCGTGGCGGTGGTCCGAATCTTTATGGCGAGGCGCTCAGACAAGCGGGCATTCCCGTCCTGTCCAACGCCGCCGTCAAACTGGCCCGATCCGGCACCTGGCTGGCAGGGTTGGAGGATCAGCTCGCGCTGGTGCGGGGCGGGGGCAGGTTCGACGGGCTGGACGATTTGCCCGGAACGCTGGCGCAGATCACCGATGACGATCCGGTCATCCTGCTGGCGCACGAGCCCGATATCTTTCCGCAGGTTCCCGCCCGCGTGGCCCTGACCCTTTCCGGGCATACGCATGGGGGGCAGGTGCGCCTGTTCGGATACTCCCCGATTGTCCCCTCGCGGTTCGGCAATCGCTACGCCTATGGGCACGTACGCGAAGATGGGCGCGATCTGGTTGTCTCAGGCGGCATCGGGTGTTCGATCCTGCCGGTCCGGTTCGGTGTGGTGCCCGAGATCACCCTGATCGAGATCAGCGCTTGACCTTGCCCCGTCCCCGTGGTTCCGGTGGCGGCGGAGGGCGATCATGACAGAAGCATTCAAGGGCATCCTTGCCATGGTCGCGGCCTGCACGATCTGGGGCCTGTCGCCACTGTTCTACAAACTCCTGACGCATGTTCCACCACCCGAGGTGCTGTCGCACCGCACGCTGTGGTCCGTCGTCTTTTTCGCCGGAATGCTGGCGCTTCAGGGGCGGTTGCACGAGATTGCCTCGGCCTTTGCCGGGCGCAGGCAGACGGCCGTCATTGCCCTCGCGGCGGCGATGATCTCGGCCAATTGGTTCGTGTTCATCCTGTCGATCCAGATCGGCAAGGCGACCGAAGCGTCGCTGGGCTATTACATCTTTCCGCTGATCACGGTGCTGATCGGCTGGTTCTGGTTCGGCGAACGGCTTGGTATCGCGCAATGGGGCGCCATCGCGCTTGCCGCTCTGGCGGTCATCGTGCTGACCGTCGGCCTTGGCGTGGCGCCGTGGATATCGTTGATCCTGTCCTCGACCTTTGCCGTCTATGGGGCAGTGAAAAAGAAACTGGCGCTGGGGCCAGTCGTGTCCGTTACCTGCGAGATCCTGATCTACCTGCCGTTCTGGCTGGCGGTTCTGGCCTGGTATCACGGCATGGGGCAGGGGCATTTCGCCAGTGACTGGCGCACCAGCCTGCTGCTTATACTCGCCGGCCCGCTGACGGCGATGCCCCTGATCCTGTTCAGCTATGCGGCCCGCCGCGTCCGCCTGTCCACCGTGGGCGTGATGCAATACCTCAACCCGACCCTGCAATTCTTCTGCGCCGTCTTGGTTTTTGGCGAGCCCTTCACCTTCTGGCACCAGGTCGCATTTGCGCTGATCTGGACGGCGGTTGCGATCTTTTCGGTCTCGGCGCTCGCTCAGGACAGGGCCGCGCGCAGGGCATCCATGGCGGCGCTTGGTGTGTCCGCCCAGATCAGGAACTCCCCCAGCGACGGGTCGGCAAAACCCTGAGCGATCACCTGATCCAGAAGCTCGCGCAGCTTGTCCCAATAGCCATCGACATTCAGAATCAGGATCGGTTTGTCGTGCAGTCCCAGCTGCCGCCATGTCAGCGCTTCGAACAACTCGTCCAAAGACCCCGGTCCACCCGGCAAAACCACGACCGCATCGGCGTTCATGATCATCACCTTCTTGCGCTCGTGCATCGTCTCGGTGATGACGAAATGGGTCAGATCTGTCTTGCCGACCTCACGGCGTACCAGATGAACCGGGATTACGCCGAAAGTCACACCGCCCGCCGCCTGGGCCGCGCGCGCAACTTCGCCCATCAGACCCAAATCTCCGGCGCCATAGACCAGCCGCCAGCCCTGAACGGCCAGCATCTGGCCAAACGCCCTTGCCGCGTCCGAATAGGCAGGGATTGCACCATTGCGTGACCCGCAATACACACAGACGGATTTCTGGGACATGAAACGGCCTTTCCGGGCTTGTGTCAGAGCTTTTGACCCGTGATAGCGGGATTGGTAAGCTGGCTCAACTGCGTGGCGCGGATGCCGGCCTGGGGATGGCACACGCCACGGATTGAAAGGACTGAAATGGCTGCGAAGTCGGGAAGCGGGAGTTTCACCTGGGGGCTGCTCGCCGGGGGTGTTGCCCTGATCGGGGCAGGAGTTCTGTATTACACCGGGATTTTCGGGACATCACCCGAGCCTGTGCCGGAACCGGCAGAGCAGGCGGCGCAGGCCGAACCGCAGCCACAGGATACGGCGGAACCTGCGCAAGAGGGCAACACGGATCCGCAGTCCGCAACCGAAGAGGCCGAAGAACACGCCGCGGCCAAGGAACCGGCCCCTTCCGAACACCCGGCCCCCGTGCTCGATCAGATCTATGTCGAAAAAGACGGCAATGCCTTGCTGTCCGGCAGCGCGGTGCCGGGCAGTTCCATCACGGTTCTGCTGGATGGTGCGAAAGTGCACGATTTTATCGTCGACAACAGCGGCAGTTTTGCCGAGTTCCTGTCACTTCCCTTCAGCGATGCCGCCCGCGGGCTGGTACTCGAAGGCGAACTTGATGGGCAGAAACAACTCTCCGACGACTATCTGATTGCCGCTCTGCCAGAACCGGAGCCCCAGCCGGAACAGGTTGCGAGCGCCGAGAGCATTGCGCCGGAACCCGCCGCCGAACCTGCGCAGGAAACCGCGTCCGCCGATCCGCAGGATAGCCCGGCGCAAGAACCAGCGGCGCAAGTCGCACAGGCCGATACAGACACGGGCTCGCAAGAGCAGGGCACCGAAGCGGCCGCAATCGATGACGCCGCAGACGCTTCGACCAACACGGATACCGCCGAAACCGTCCAACCGGCGGAAACCGCTGAAACTGCCAGCGCCGAACAGCTCCCTCAGCCCGAAACCACCGAAACACCCGCCCCCGAAAGCACGGGCCAGGTTGCCATTCTCCGCTCCGGAGAAGACGGCGTCGAACTGGTTCAATCCCCGGCCAAACAGGCGGACGTGCCAACAGGGCAGGTCACGCTTGACACGATCGGCTATTCCGAGAGCGGCGATGTACAGCTTTCGGGCCGCGCCCAGCCGCGCGCCGTGATCCGCCTTTATCTCGACAATCGCGCGATCACCGACATGCCGACCAGCGATCAGGGCAGATGGCGCGGAGAGATCGAAGGCATCGAACCCGGTATCTATACCCTGCGGCTGGATGAGATCGGCGGCGACGGCACCGTTCTCAGCCGCCTTGAAACCCCGTTCAAACGGGAGTCACTTGAGGTTCTGCAACCAGCAACTCCGGTTGTTACCGCCGAAGCGTCCACCGAGGCACCCGCCACGACCACAACTGCAGAAACAGCGCCTGCGGCAATCGCAGAGACTGAATCGCCGGTGCCAGCCCCAACCCCTGCGCCGGCAATTCGTGCCGTGACCGTGCAAAAGGGCGACACCCTCTGGGCCATTTCGCGCGAACGTTATGGCGACGGATTTTTGTACGTGCGGGTGTTCGACGCCAACCGCGAGTCGATCCGCGACCCGGATCTGATCTACCCGGGGCAGGTCTTCACTATCCCCGAATGATCCCTGCCTCTGGCCTTTCCCGGGCCAAGGGCTATCTCTGACCGCAATCAAGGTACGCGATGAGACGTCTGGCCCCTTTGCATTCCGACGACATGCCGCCCGAGGACGACCGCGCCTCGGGCTGGCGCACGATCCGAAAGGTGGCCCCATACCTGTGGCCAGAGGACGAGCCGTGGGTGAAGAAACGTGTCATCCTGGCGATGGCTATGCTGGTGCTGGCCAAGCTGATCGCCGTCTATACGCCGATCCTCTACAAGGGCGCGGTGGATAGTCTGGCCAAGGACGGCGCGCCGCCGATGCTGCTGGGCGCGGTCGGGCTGACCGTGGCTTATGGCGTTGCTCGGATGCTGACGGTCGGGTTCCAGCAACTGCGCGACGCTTTGTTTGCACCGGTCGGACAGCGGGCGTTGCGGGCGCTGGCGCTTGAGACCTTCCAGCATATTCACCGCCTGTCGATGCGCTATCACATCACCCGCCGCACCGGCGGTCTCAGCCGCATCATCGAGCGCGGGGTAAAGGGCGTCGAATTCCTGCTGCGCTTTCTGCTGTTCTCCATCGGGCCGCTGATCCTGGAACTGCTGCTGGTCGCCATCATCCTGATGTGGCTTTTCGATGTCTGGTATCTGGTCGTCGTCGCCGTCACCATCGCGCTTTACATCTGGTTCACCTTTGCGGTGACCGAATGGCGGGTCAAGCTGCGCCGCGAGATGAACGATCAGGATACCGAGGCCAACCAGCGCGCCATCGACAGCCTGTTGAACTTCGAAACCGTCAAATATTTCAACGCCGAAGACCGCGAAGCTCAACGTTACGACGTATCGATGAAGGCCTATGCGCAGGCGGCGCTGAAAACGGCCTATTCGCTGGCTCTCCTGAATTTCGGCCAATCCTTCCTGATCACCTGCGGCCTGATCGGGGTGATGGTTCTGGCGGCTCTCGGTGTACAGAACGGCACGCTGACGGTGGGCGATTTCGTCATGGTCAACGCGTACATGATCCAGATCACGGTGCCGCTCAACTTCCTTGGCACGGTTTACCGCGAAATCCGTCAGGCGCTGGTGGACATGGGCCAGATGTTCCAGCTTCTGGAACAGCCTTCGGAAGTCACCGAAAAACCCGACGCGCCTGCGCTCAGGGTCAATGGCGGCGAGGTGGCGCTCGACAAGGTCCATTTCGGTTACGACCCCGATCGCGAGATCCTCAAGGGCATTTCCCTGACTGTCCCGGCAGGACAGACCGTCGCCATCGTCGGCGCCACCGGCTCGGGCAAATCGACCATCGGGCGGCTTCTGTTCCGGTTCTACGACGTCACCGTCGGGGCGCTCAGGATCGACGGACAGGATGTGCGCGACGTGTCGCAATCCAGCCTGCACGCCGCCATCGGAGTGGTGCCGCAGGACACGGTGCTGTTCAACGACACCATTCGCTACAACATCGCCTATGGCCGCGACGGGGCCAGCCAGGCCGAAGTGGAAGAGGCCGCGCGCGCCGCGCAAATCCATGATTTCATCGTGACGTTGCCCGAGGGCTATGACACCCGCGTTGGCGAACGCGGCCTGAAACTGTCAGGCGGTGAAAAACAGCGCGTGGGCATTGCCCGAACCCTGCTCAAGAACCCGCCGATCCTGCTTCTGGACGAGGCGACGTCGGCGCTCGACACCGAGACCGAGCAGGAAATCAAGGGCGCTCTGGCCCGCGCGGGCGAGGGGCGCACGGTGATCACCATCGCCCACCGCCTGTCCACCATTGCCGAGGCCGACCGCATCGTGGTGCTGGAACGCGGTGAGATAGTCGAGCAGGGCACGCATGACGAATTGCTGTCGCGCGACGGCCGCTATGCCCAGCTCTGGAGCCGCCAGCAGGCGGATGCCGACGCCGCCTGACAGCTTTGTCGGGCGCAAGGGAAATGATATGATGGGGCCCTGATTCCGGAGGTCTCATCATGTATCGATACCTGCGAATGACCCTGACCCTGGCCACCCTTTCCGCAAGCCCGTTCTTGCTGCCAGCCGTTGTATACGCCGATCCGATCATCGGCGTCTGGAAAACGCAGCCAGACCGCAAGAACCTGACATCGCACATCCGGATATCCGCCTGTGGTGACAAGTTCTGCGGTCAGATCCTTTCGGCCTATGATCCGTCGGGAAAGAAAGTCCAAACCCCCAATATCGGCAAGCGGCTGTTCTGGGGGGTCACCAGTGAAGGCGGCGGGAAATACGGCGGCGGTACTTTCTGGGTGCCGCTGGTCAACGTTCAGGCGGTGCCCCAGATGACGCTCAAGGGAAACACCCTCAAGGTCAGGGGCTGCGCCCACCACATCTGCGGCCACCAGTCCTGGACGCGGCTCTGAGTTTTCTTCGCGTCACATCAACAGCCAGAGTCTGTTTCGGGCGGGAATGAAACGATCAAGCCGTCAACCTTGGGGAGGGCATATGTTCAATCAGGACTTGTTTATCGATTTCTCGCTTGCGCTCTTTGCGTTCGTCAATCCGCTCTATACAGTCCCCGTCTTTGTCGCCATGACACAAGGCTTCAACAACGCAGAGCGCCTGCGAACCTCGCTCATCGCAGCCGCAACGATGTTCTGCGTGCTGATGCTGACCGTGATAGTCGGAGATCAGGTCCTCCTGATTTTTGGCATCAATCTACCGTCCTTCAAAATTGCCGGAGGACTGATTATTCTGGGTCTTGCATTCAAGATGCTCTTTCTGAACCCGGACAAGAACGAAGACCCCGCCCAGTCGTCGCAAGACATGCCCGTGCCGCCAAAGAAGGATATCGGCGTCTACCCGTTGACGATCCCCGTTCTTGCCGGACCCGGACTGTTCACGACGGCCATCGTTTTCAGCAGCGAGCTGACAACGCTTTCCGATTTCGCCGCGATCTGCGCCGTTGCGGTCGTCACCGCGCTTCAGTACTGGCTATCCATGATTTTTGCAGGCGTCGTGACGCGATACCTGAACAACACGACAATTCAGATCGGCACAAACGTCCTCGGAATTCTGTTGGCCGCAGTTTCCGTGGAACTCATGCTGTCCGGCGTTGAAGAATTTGTGCTTTCTATCCAATTGCCGGTCTGAACGCATTTCCCGGCGCAGGTTCCCGCCGGGAAATATGGGCTTTGGCCCCTGGCCGTTACTCCGCCGCCTTGAGCGGTGGTGTTGGCGGCTGCGTGCTTTCCGGGTCTTTCGGGCTCCCATCGCGGATCTCCGGCGCCGTGCTGTCCTCCCAAATCACCTCGGTTGCCTGCATTCCGCTCGCCGCCCGGCCCAGGGCCATGTCCTGCGCGATACGGCTGGACCGGCCGGCGGTCAGACGCGCCAGCGCGCGGCCCAGCCAGATCGCATAGGTCGTGACCCACACCCGCAGCGCCAGGAACGACGGGGTGACGATCAGCGTCAGCACAGTGGCAATGCCCAACCCGAACACAACCGCCGTGGCCAGCTGCTTCCACCACAGCGCCGTGGGGCTGTCGATCGAATAGCCGCCATTGATGAAATCCAGCGACAGGCCGAACATCATCGGCGTCAGGCCCGCCATCGTGGTCAGCGTGGTCAGCAGAACGGGGCGGATACGCGCCTCGGCTGTGCGTACGATGGCCTCGATCTTGGGCATATAGGCGCTGTATTCCTGATAGGTGTCGATCAGCACGATATTGTTGTTCACCACGATACCGGCCAGCGCCACGATCCCGGTTCCGGTCATGATAATCGAAAACGGCTGGTCCATCACCAGCATGCCCACCAGAACGCCCGTGGTGGACAGCACCACCGCCAGCAGCACCAGAACCGAATTGTAAAAGCTGTTGAACTGCGCCAGCAGGATCACGAACATCAGCCCCAGCGCCGCCAGGAATGCCTTGGACAGAAACTCCTGGCTTTCCGCCTGATCCTCCTGATCGCCGGTCCATTCCCAGCTGATGCTGTTGGGGAAGGGGCTGGTGTTCAGCCATTCGGTCAGCGCCACGATACGTTCATTCGGGTTGATCGGCGCAAATCGCGCCTCTTCGGCATCTATCCGGTCCTGCAGGATGTCCGCGTTTTCGACGTCGAACAGTCGAACCAGCGCATAGGTCTTGCCGTCGGCCCTTTCGACCGTCACGTCCTGCGCGGAGGTTCCCTCTTCGATTTCGCGCACGATGGCGAGGGTCTGTTCCGACCCGTCCGTATCCGTTGCCACAACCTTGATCAGCCCGCTTTCGACATCGGACTTGACGTCGTAATAACGCTGTTGGTCCACCCGGTTGATCTGGGCCAGCTTGTCGACCGGCTTGCGGGTGATAAAGTTCGACAGCGGCACCAGCCCGTCGGGCGTGCGCACCTTGAGTGTGTCCAGCGTCGACAGCACCCGGTCCTCTTCCGGCAGGCGCACGCGGATTTCGATTTCCTCGTCATTGCTCTCGGGCCGCATTTCGCCCAACAGGATGCCCCGCGTCACCAGCTGCACCATCGCGCCGACGGTGGCCACATCGGCGCCGAACCGGCCCGCCTTGGCCACGTCAACGTCGATCTGCCAGTCGATGCCGGGCAGGGGCAGGTTGTCCTCGATCCGGATCAGGCCGGGGGTGGTCTCGAATTTTTCCCGTGCGGCCAGCGTGGCGGCGGTCAGATCCTCCCAGCCATCGCCCTTGATACGCAAGTGCACCGGCTTGGCCGAGGCCGGGCCGCGGCCCAAAACCTCAATCTCGACCTCGAAACCGGGCAGCTTGGCCAACTCCGTGTTCAGCTGTTCGATCACCGTGTTGCCGGCATAGTCCGGCGCGACAACCTCGCGCGACATCAGGCCGCCCAGCATTGGTTCGGCCACCTTCGGGCGGTCCTCCCATGGGGTGATCTCGAACTGCACCCGACCGACCGTGTCGGCAGGTGCCTGCGAGCCTCCGGTATTCTGGTTCAGCCCGCCTTCACCCGCAAAGGCAAAGATATTGGTGATCGCCGGGTGTGCGCCGATCACCGCTTCGGTCGCCTTCACCATCGCGTCCTTTTCGGTCAGCGAAAGGTTGCCGCGTGCCCGGACATAAGCGGTGGCCTGTTCCGGTTCGCTGTCGACAAAGAACTCCACGCCACGGTTGTTCTCGCCATAGATGTTCATGACGGTCATCACCGCAAAGCCGACAGCAGCGATCGAAACGATCGGCATGATCGGATTGCCAACGAGGAACTTGATGAAATGGCCAAACAGCGTGTGTTCCTCGGCGGAATGCACATGATCATCGGTCCGTTCGATCCGCGCCGCCCCAAGCGTCACCGACCCGGCAAAGGCACCAAACAGGAACAGCAACACGCCAAGGAGCGTGCCACCCGACGCACCCTCGGGCAGCAGGTAATGCGGATTCAATAGCTGCATCGCGCCCAGGAAGATCGTGTAGAGCGCAGGGGGTACCAGCGCGGCCCGCACCAGCCACGGCGTTCGGACGCGCAGCCAGTCCGAGATGCGGCCGAACACCCGGCTCAGTCGCCCCGAAACCCCTCCCATCACAGGCAGATAGATCAGCGCCACCACCAGCGAAGCGGAAAGGACAAAGATCAGCGTGACGGGCAGCATGCCCATGAACTCGCCTGGAATGCCGGGCCAGAACAGCATGGGCAAAAACGCGCACAGTGTCGTTGCTGTCGACGACACGATGGGCCAGAACATCCGCTGCGCCGCCTCGACATAGGCGTGCATCGGGCCGACGCCTTCCTTGATGCGTTTGTCGGCATATTCGACAACCACGATGGCGCCGTCGACCAGCATGCCCACCGCAAGGATCAGACCGAACATCACGATGTTCGAGATGCTGACGCCCATCACGGCGAGGAAGGCAAAGCACAACAGGAACGAGGTGGGAATGGCGAACCCCACCAGCAGCGCCGCGCGCGACCCAAGCGAGGCCAGAACCACGATCATCACCAGCGCGATGGCGGTCAGGACCGAACCCTCAAGCTGGCTGACCATCGATCCCACGACGCGGCTCTGGTCGTTCGACGTGCCGACCTCGACCGCCGCTTTCAATTCTTCGGGCCATTTCTCGCTTGAGGCCGCGACGGTCTGTTTCACCGCCTGAACCGTGTCGATCAGATTGAAACCCTTGCGCTTGACCACCTGCAGGGCAACCGTCGGCTCTCCGTCAAAGCGGGCGGTGCCCTCGCGGTCTTCAAAGGTATAGTTGATCTCGGCCAGTTCCCCCAGCGTCACAACCCGGTCGCCATTGACCTTGACCGGCAGGCCATAGACATCCTGCGCGGTCGTGAACGATGACGGGATCTTGACCGAAAACGTGCCCTGTTCGGTCTCGACCTCACCGGCAGCGATCAGCTGGTTGTTGTTCCGGACCACGTTGATCAGTTCGGCTGCGGTGACGTTATAGGCTTCCAGCCGCAGCGGATCGATGATCACTTCCAGCAATTCGTCGCGATTGCCCGCGATTCCGGCCTCCAGCACCGAATCCAGCGCTTCCAGATCATCCTGCAAATCCTTGGCAATGCGCGCCATTGTCCGTTCCGGAACCGCCCCGGTCAGGTTGACGATGACAATCGGAAATTCCGAGAAATTGATTTCGCTCAGCGTATATTGCTCGGCCCCTTCGGGGAAATCGGCCTGCGCCGTGTTCATCGCGTCGCGCACATCGGCGGTGATCGCGGTCTTGTCCCAGCCGAACTCGAATTCCAGCGCCACGCCGGCATAGTTTTCGGCGGCGGTCGAACTCATCTTCTTGAGCCCGTCCAGATCGGCCAGCTCGGTCTCCATCGGCTTGACCAGCAGGTTTTCGCTGTCCTCCGCCGAAATGCCGGGAAATTGAACCGACACGAACAGGGCGGGGATCTCGATATCCGGCTCGCCCTCCTTGGGCAGGCTGACATAGGCAAACCCGCCAACCACCAGCGAGATCGCGATAAAGGCCAGAACCATCCGGGCGCGCTTGGCGGCCCAGTCGACGATGCCGATCATTCCAAGACCTCCCGATAGGTCGGCGCTACGGCGACACCCTTGGTCACGAATTCCTGACCAACCACGATCACGTCAACGGTTTCAGGCAGGCCACCCAGCCAGACGCCCTCGGTCGTGTCGCGCAACAGGCGCACCGGCAGGAAATCCACCACATTGCCCGAGGCCACGGTGCGCACGCCCAACTGGCCGTCATTGTTCAGCGTCAGTGCCGATTGCGGCAGCAGATGCGCCTTGGCCCCTTCCGACGAAATCGCGATCGAGGCGGTCTGGCCGTCGCGGATCGTCAGGTCCGGGTTCGGAACGGTGATTTCGACCTCGAATGTCCGGGTGGTCTCGTCGGCCGACCGGCTCAGGAACGTGACACGGCCCTGCACCTGACGACCGGTGGCCAGTGTGGCCCCGGCCTCGGCCCCGACCGCAATCCGGTTCACTTCGGTTTCCGGCACGAAACCGACCAGCTTGATCGGATCAAGCTGAATCACGGTCGCGCAGAGGCTGCCCGATTCGCGCTGCATCAGGCTGCCCAATTCGGCGGTATCGCTTTCCAGCAACCCGTCGAACGGCGCCTCGATCGTCAGGCGGTTGATTTCCCGCTCGGCTGCGGCCACGGCGGCGGTTGCGGCCTCGATTCCCGCGCGCGTTGTTTCCAGTCCGGCTTCGGCGGTCTTGATCCCCGCCTCAGCGGCCCGCATCCCGGCTTCGGTCGAGACGCGGCGCGTTTCCGAGGCATACCCCGTTTCCGAAAGTTTCCGGGCGGCGGTGTTGTTTATTTCCGCCTCCGCCAGCCGGGCGCGTGCCTCATCCAACAGCGCCTCGGCCTCCGGCTGCCGGCTTTCCGCCTCGATCTTTCTTGCCTTGGCTTCGGCCAGATCGGCAAATCGCGTACCGGGATCAAGCTCACACAAAAGATCACCGGTCTTCACAAATGCGCCCTTGCGCTTGGGCTCCGAGATCACGGTCGAGGTGGTCTCGGCGCGCACTTCGACCTGGCGGTTCGCCTTGGTCTGGCCTCTCAGAAACACCGCGCTGTCAATCTCGCGCGCCTGAGAACGCAGGGCGACAACCGCCACGGCGTTCGGATCGGCGGCGTCCTGACCGGCTTCCGCAACGTCATCGCCCGTCTGATCGGCCTGCGGCTGTGCCGCCGCCGCTTCATACCCGGCAAAGGCCAGAAGGGCCGGTCTTTCAAATACAAGCAGGTAAAGCGCAGTGATCACCAGAAAAGCGGTGAGGATGGGGATCAATCGCATCGTGTGCCCTTTTCAAATCTGTCCTGACAACGGAACTCAACGGCATTTGGTATCAGATGGGGACTCATAATCGACTTGTCCATACTGAACGGACTAGTTCAGTTTATTTTTTTTGGACTGACAGCGCAAGGGAGATCGAATTGGTCGATCCGGGGTACTTGGCTTGCAAGTTGCTGCGGGGTATGACAGGCGCGGTACAGCCTGAAGCAACACCCGGGGGCAGGGATGAGTGACGTTGACAGTTTCATCGATGAGGTGACCGAAGAGGTCCGCCGCGACCGCCTGTTCCTGATGCTGAAAAGATGGGGCTGGGTCGGGGCGCTGGCCGTGGTCGCCATCGTGGGTGGCGCCGCGTTCAATGAATACCGCAAGGCGCAAACCACGGCAGCGGCTGAAAAGCTGGGCGATGAAATCATCGCCGCCCTGTCCCGGAACGACGCGGCGGGCCGCGCAGCCGGTCTGGAACAGATCAATGCCGAATCCGCCGGTGGCGACGCGGTGCTGCAGATGATGATCGCAGCTGCCCAGGCAAGCTCCGGTTCTGCCGACTCCGCCGCTCAGGGATTGAATCAGGTGGCTTCCAACGGCGAAGTGCCGGAGATTTACCGCCAGATCGCGGCCTTCAAGGCGCTGTTGATTCAGGGCGACGCCCTGCCTGTGGCCGACCGGCGGCAACAGTTCGAGGCGCTGGCCCAGCCGGGCGCACCCTTGCGCCTTCTGGCCGAGGAACAGCTTGCCCTGATCGATATTTCCGAAGGCGATGCAAGCGCCGCCCTGTCGCGTCTCGAAGCCCTGCGGCAGGACGCCGAGGTCGGAGTTGACTTGCAACAGCGCGCGACACAGTTGATTGTGGCGCTGGGCGGCAAGCCCGAACCCATTCCCGGACAGCAGGGCTGAAACGGATCTGACCCGGACCCGGGTCATTGGTGAAACACAGGCGAGTTCAGAATACGATGGCTAATACGACCTTTCCCCGCCTTGGGGTCACGCTGATGGGGCTGGCGATCATGACGTTGGGTGCATGCCAGCCACCCGAAGCGATCCTGCCCGGCGAGCGAGAGGATATCCGTCCCATCGAAGACACCGTAAGCAAGGCGGCAGGGTCCAAGCCCATCAGCCTTCCTTCGCAACAGAACAATGCGACCTGGGCGCAAAGCCCCGGCACGGCGGCCTATCGCACCACCAATCCCGCGCTGCGCGCCGCCCCGCAACAAATCTGGTCGACCTCGATCGGCAGCGGCGATTCCCGCCGGCAACGGATTACCGCCGACCCGGTCGTTGCTGGCGGCCTGATCTATACGCTTGATTCGGCGGCCACCGTCACCGCGGTGACGCCGCAAGGAGGAACCGTCTGGAGCACCGACCTCATCCCGACGGGTGAAAGCGCCGAACAGGCCACCGGCGGCGGGCTGGCCTATGATGGCGGCGTTCTCTATGTGTCTTCGGGTTTTGGCCGGCTGACCGCGCTGGATGCCAATACGGGGGCTGTCCGCTGGCAGCAGCGGCTGAACGCCACCGGCAGTGGCACACCAACGATTCGCGACGGGCTTCTGTATCTGGTGGCCGGGGATGACACCGGCTGGGCGATCCGGACAAAGGACGGGCGCATTGCCTGGCAGGTCGATGCGACACCCAGCGTCGGAAATGTTCTGGGCGCTCCGGCCCCTGCCATGACCTCGGACCTGGTGGTTTTTGCCTTTGGCTCCGGCGATATCACGTCCAGCTTCCGCAGGGGCGGGATCGTGCGGTGGAACGCTTCCATCGCCGGTGGCCGTCAGGGTCGCGCCGTCGCCCAGATCGGTGACGTGACCGGCGGGCCGGTGGTGTCGGGCAACACGATCTATGTCGGCAACCACTCCGGACGCACCGTGGCCTTCCAGGCCGACTCGGGCGAGCGGAAATGGACCGCCAGCGAAGGCGCGCTTGGCCCGGTCTGGCCTGTGGGTGACAGCATCTTCATGGTCAGCGACCGCAATCAGCTGTTGCGTGTGAACGCCTCGAACGGGTCGACCATCTGGGCGCGCGATCTTCCCGGCTTTGTCAAGGACAAGCCTCGCAAGCGCGGCGCGGTCTATGCCCATTACGGCCCGATCATGGCGGGCGGCAAGGTCATCATCGCCTCGGGCGATGGATATCTGCGCTTCTACAATCCCGCAGACGGCGTCATGACCAGCCGCATCGAACTGCCGGGCGGGGCGTCCACCGCGCCCGTCGTGGCGGGGCAGACGCTCTATGTCGTGTCGACCAAGGGCCAATTGCACGCTTTCCGTTGACGGCCAGACGCGTTATAGGGCGCGTCTGAGTCTTGAAAGTAAAGTGACATGTCCCTGACCCTCGCCATCGTGGGGCGCCCGAATGTGGGCAAATCCACCCTGTTCAACCGCCTTGTCGGCAAACGGCTGGCGCTGGTCGACGACCAGCCAGGCGTCACGCGCGACCTGCGCGAGGGCGAGGCGCGCCTGGGCGATCTGCGCTTTACCGTGATCGACACGGCGGGGCTTGAGGATGCCACCGACGACAGCCTGCAGGGCCGCATGCGCCGCTTGACCGAGCGCGCGGTGGACATGGCCGATGTCTGCCTGTTCCTGATCGACGCCCGTGCCGGGGTCACACCGGTGGACGAGATCTTTGCCGACATCCTGCGCAAGCGCTGCGATCATGTCATTCTCGCGGCCAACAAGGCCGAAGGTGCGGCGGCGGATGCGGGCGTGCTCGAATCTTACGGTCTGGGGCTGGGCGAACCGATCCGCCTGTCGGGCGAGCATGGCGAGGGCATGACCGACCTTTACACGCATCTCATGCCGCTGGCCGATGCGATGGCCGAGAAGGCCGCCGAGGACGCGCCGGAAACCGACGTGGATCTGGACGAGGAAGATGCGGAAGACGGCGAGGTTCCGGCAATCACCGCGTCCAAACCGCTGCAGGTGGCCGTGGTGGGCCGCCCCAATGCGGGTAAATCCACCCTGATCAACAAGATTCTCGGCGAAGACCGCCTGCTGACCGGACCCGAGGCCGGGATCACCCGCGACGCGATTTCCCTGCGCACCGACTGGAACGGCACCCCGATGCGGATCTTCGATACCGCCGGTATGCGCAAAAAGGCGAAAGTGCAGGAAAAGCTGGAAAAGCTTTCCGTTTCTGACGGCCTGCGCGCGGTCAAATTTGCCGAGGTGGTGGTGGTTCTGCTCGACGCGGCAATCCCCTTCGAACAGCAGGATCTGCGCATTGCCGATCTGGCAGAACGCGAAGGACGCGCCGTCGTTGTGGCCGTCAACAAATGGGATGTCGAGGACCACAAGCAGGACAAGCTGCGCGAACTGAAAGAGGCGTTCGAGCGTCTGTTGCCGCAACTGCGCGGCGCGCCGCTGATCACCGTGTCGGCAAAGACCGGCAGGGGCCTTGATCGCCTGCACGACGCCATCCTGCGCGCCCATGACGTCTGGAACCGCCGGGTGCCGACAGCGGCACTGAACCGTTGGCTGACCGGCATGCTGGAACAGCACCCGCCGCCAGCGCCGCAGGGCAAGCGGATCAAGCTGCGCTACATGACCCAGGCCAAGACCCGCCCGCCCGGTTTCGTGGTGATGTGCTCGCACCCCGACAAGATGCCGGAAAGCTATACGCGTTATCTGGTCAACGGGTTGCGGGCCGATTTCGACATGCCCGGCACCCCGATCCGTCTGACCCTGCGCGGGCAGGGGGACAAGAACCCCTATAAGGGACGGCGCAAGAAAAACGCCGGTGCGCTGGCCAAGCACCTCAATCGCAAGGCGTAACTGCGCCAATTCGCAGCATTTTCACCTCAGACACGTGACAACGCTCGACCTATGGCGTTAGCATGAATGCGCGCACAAGATTCTGCGCGCGGCTTGCATCCCTGCAGGCCGCACCCATTTTTGAACACAGTTTGGGCCAGCCATCGTGGGGAGCGTACGGCATGGATCTGAGAAGTTACACACGTCAATACGCGGTGCAGGACAACCGTCGTGCCGGGTTCAGCTATTTCGGCACATTCGCGGTCTATTTCACCGCGCTCGCGCTGGCGATCCGGTATGTGGATCATTGGGTCATCATGATCCCCGCAGGCATCGTCTTTGCCTTCTGCGCCGTTCGCCTCTATGTGCTGCAACACGATTGCGGCCACCATTCCCTGTTCAAGACGCGCGGGCAAAACGAACTGGCCGGCCATGTGCTGTCGCCCTTCACCTTTGCTCCTTTCGAGGTGATGAAGCAGAACCACAACCTGCATCACGTAGGCGTCGGCAACCTGGAACACCGCGAAACCGGTGAGATCCACACCATGACCCTGCGGGAATGGAACGCGGCGGACTGGAAGACGCGCCTGTTCTACCGGCTCTACCGCAACCCGTTCTTCCTGGTGCCGATCGGGGCGCTATTCACCTATTTCATCCGCTATCGCTGGCCCAAGAACACCACCCGGTTCGGTGTCCGGGGCGTGGTGCTGCACAACCTGTCGATCGTGGCGATGCTGGGCCTGCTGTATCTGGCCACAGGCAAAACCGGCGTTCTGCTGTGGCTGGCCTTTTCCTTCCTCGGTGGCATGCTCGGGGTGTTCCTTGTCTATCTGCAGCACAATTTCGAAGACACGTACTGGGATCGCCGCCCCGATCTCGACCCGCAACTGGCCGCGCTGCAAGGCTCGTCGGCGCTGGATTTCGGCTGGTGGTTCGATGCGTCGGTGGCCTGCATCACGCTGCATGACATCCACCACTTCAACGCGCGCATCCCCTCCTACCGGTTGCGCGCCTGCCACTACAACCTGCCACCCGAATACACCCCGCGCCGCATCAAGTTCCCCGAGGCGGTGGCGGCGCTGAATCTCAAGCTGTGGGACGAAGACGCAAAGCGCCTCGTGCCGTTCCCCGACAGCTCTTCGGCCGATCCGGTGGCGTCGGTCGGATAACCTGATAGATACATGTTGAAACGCGCGCCCCAGGCAACACAAGGAGCAGAAATGAGCCCGGTCACACTCGTACGCGGCATTGGCGCGGCACTGGCCAATGCCCTCAAGGACCACGGTATCGAAAACGTCTCGGCGCTCGCCAAGGCGACGCCCGAGCAACTGATCAAGGTGCCCGGCATCGGCAAGGCGCGCGCGCCCGTCCTGATCGCCGCGGCCCGCGAACTTGCCGTATCCGAACCCGCGGCGAAACCACTGGCGCGTGCCACGCGTAGTCGCAAACCGGCGGCAAGCAAGGCCAAAAGCCGCCGCCCGGCACCGGCCGCTGTCGTGGTCCTGAGCGAGGTTCAAAAGGCCGAGGCCGACCGTAAGGCAGCGCAGGAAGCGGCCGAGCTCGAAAAGATCGAGGCCAAGGCCCGCAAGAAAGCCAAGGCAAAGGCCAAGGCCGAAAAAGCCGCCCGGAAAAAGGCCGAGATGGAGGCAAAGTTCAAAAAGGCCAAGGACAAGATCAAGGCCAAGAAGGACAAAAAGAAAAAAGACAAGAAAAAGAAAGACAAGAAGGACAAGAAAAAGGGGAAGAAGTAACGCCTCCCCTTGTCCCGTCGAAACCGGCCCCGCGATCCGCGGCGCCGGTTTTCTTATGCCAGCGTACCGTCCAGCTGCAGCGTCAGCTTGCCGCCCAGATAGGGGGCCAGAACCTCGGGAAGGGTGACGGTGCCATCCTCGTTCTGGCCGTTTTCCAGCACCGCGATCAGACAGCGCCCGACGGCCAGACCCGATCCGTTCAGCGTATGCACGAATTCCGGCTTGCCGCCGCCTTCGGGGCGAAAGCGCGCATTCATCCGGCGCGCCTGAAAATCGCCGCAGGTCGAGACCGAACTTATTTCGCGATAGGTGTCCTGCCCGGGCAGCCACGCCTCGATGTCATAGGTACGGCGCGCGCCGAACCCCATGTCGCCGGTGCACAGCACCACGGTGCGATAGGGAATGCCCAGCTTTTCCAGAATCCCCTCGGCGCAGCGCAGCATGCGCTTCTGTTCCTCTTCCGATTTGTCGGGATGCGTGACCGACACCATCTCGACCTTTTCGAACTGGTGCTGGCGCAGCATGCCGCGCGTGTCCTTGCCCGCCGATCCGGCCTCCGAGCGGAAGCACAGCGAATGCGCGGTATAGCGGCGCGGCAAATAGCTTTCCTCGACAATGCAATCACTGACGATATTGGTCAGTGACACTTCGGAGGTCGGGATCAGCCACCACCCCTCGCGGGTCTGATAGCTGTCTTCGCCGAATTTCGGCAACTGGCCGGTGCCCTGCATCATCTCCGACAGCACCAGAACCGGGCCGTTGACCTCGGTCAGGCCGTTTTCGTTGATATGCGTGTCCAGCATGAACTGCGCCAGCGCCCGGTGGATGCGTGCAACACCGCCCGACAGCAGCACAAAGCGCGCACCCGAGAGTTTGGCGGCGGTTTCGAAATCCATACCGTTCTGCACCGCTTCGATCTCGAAATGCTCCTTGGGCGCAAACCCCATTTCGCGCGGGGTGCCCCAGCGGTTGATCTCGACATTGTCGTTCTCGTCCGCCCCCTGCGGCACGTCGTCCGCCGGCAGGTTGGCGATGCGCGACATCTGGTCGTTCAGCAGCGCGTCAAGGTCCTTGGCCTCGTTCTGCATCCGCGCGATCTCGGCCTTTTTCTCGGCCACCAGCGTGCGCAGCCGCGCGAATTCGGCCTCGTCCCCGCGCGCCTTGGCGGCACCCACGTCCTTGCTGGCCTTGTTCTGTTCGGCCTGCGCTGTCTCGGCCGCCAGGATCTTGGCGCGGCGCTCTTCATCAAGACGCAACAGGTCCGACGACACCGGCGCGTCCCCACGGCGCGCAAGAGCGGCGTCGAAGGCGGCGGGATTTTCGCGAATGGCGCGGATGTCGTGCATGGGTTTGGTTCCCTTGATGAATTGCGACTCGATACCCGCCTTATGCCTCAACTGACTGGCAGAGGGTAGGGTGGTTCATTCATCCCATGTCGAGGGGGCATTGGGATCGAAACCGATGGATTTTTGCCACCTGCGCCAAATGTTCTTAAGAGTTTCCCAGCCAGTTAAGTCTTTTGTCCAGTGCAGTTGCTCTTGCTCGGGTTCACGTTCAACGCTCCCGTCGCAAATAATATGGCTAAGTGTTTCATTGCTTAGTTTCAGTTCTCTTAAGTCAGCGTCACGAACCAGGCTGGCACTGACACGACAATTGAATAAAACGTTCTCTAGGCCGGAAGTCCTTCTGAAATAGCATCCGTCAAAAACGGAACCCTGAACAACAGCCCCATCTTCTTCTGACCGTGAACCAGCGGATCGACCGGGCGGTTATCTTCGGGCAGGGCGACAAAGACCACGAGAATGGCAAACAGGACCGCACCCGCGCCTGTCAATATCCAGAACAGTTCCGGCTCAATCGGTATCTCGGTCACGTGCTCGGCCTCACTCGCGTTTGGCGTGCATCATGAGCAGAAATCGGGCCGATGCCAAGACGCTGCAGGTGGCTGAAACCAAGGATATTCAAGTGTACAAAACGAACAAGTGGGGGTCGAAAACCGGTACAATTGGAACATTTCGCCGGTACAAGCCGAACTGCCCAAAGAAAAAGGCCGGGCGTTGCGGCCCGGCCTGAGTGTTCACTAATTCAAAACCGCCTCGATCCGGCTCACCCGGTGACGCGGCGGTTGCATGACGATGTCACCCGTCAAAAAATCGGCATAGTCGCAGGTCAATTCGACCCCTGCCGGGATGTCTTCCTTGGCCACGCCCCAGATCCCGCCCGAAAAATCCAGGTTGGGATACATCGAATGGTTCATGAACCGCCCTTCATCACTTTCCAGAATCAGGTATCCCGGACGATGGATATCGGGATAGCTGTAGCGTTCCAGAAACTCCCGGACATGCGGCTCGACATTGTCGAGCTTGGTTTCGGGGAACGTGATGTCAAGCATTCTGTCATGCCGCCAGACCTTGTCACCCCTGGCAATATCGTCATGACAAAACACGCCCAACCCTTCGATTTCGGAGGGGGCGAGGTAGCAGCGCACCATCATCATGCGCCTGTTCCTTCTACATGGAATGGCCGGGCCGCCTTCCGGGCCGGAAAGAGGGGGCAACCCCCGCGCTCGGCGGCTAGCGCGAGGAAATCCTAAGCGCCGAATCGCGGAAAAAAGCAACTGAAATTATCGTCCTGCCTTTGCGGCGCACCGGGTTCACGGCGGCATCAATCCTCCGCATCATCCCGCATGGCATGAAACCGCGCGATCACGGCGGTCCGAACCTCGTCGGGTTCTGCCTCCAGCGCATCGGTCAGGCGTCGCAATTCGCGGCGCGTCTGGTGCAAACGGTCGATGAGCGTCAGCACGACAGGAACGGTATTTGCCGGAACCGACATTTCCTTTCTCAGATCGCATAACAGGCGCAGGCGGGCGATATCAACCTCGTCGAAAACCGGACCCGTCCTGCCCTGCGCCGGGCGCACCCAACCTTCGCGAACCCAGACCCGCAATTCCCTCAGGCTCAGGCGTTCGATGCGCTGAACAACGGCGCGTTCATCCAGTTTCATACCCGCCTCCGCATATCCTTGCGCGGGTCGAAGCCCGCGTGATCCCGCCAGCGCCTGGCCATGTCTTCCATCCCGGCGTCGATCCGGTCTGGCAGCATGATTCTCAGGCGCACATACTGATCCCCGGCCGCGCCTTTTGGCGGGGCAATCCCCTTGCCCTTCAACCGCAACCGGTGCCCCGACGATGCCCCTTTCGGGATCGACATCGACACCGTGCCCGAGATCGTCGGTACATCGACCTTTGCCCCCAGTACCGCCTCGTCAAATGTGATCGGCAACTCCATCTCGATATCGTTGCCGTCTCGCGAAAACACCGGATGAGGCCGGACGCCGATGGTCACCAACGCATCCCCCGCCGGCCCCTGACCATAACCCGGCCCGCCCTTGCCGCGCAGGCGCAGGGTCTGACCGTCCCTGACACCTGCGGGAATCGAGAGTTCGATCTTTTTCCCGTCCGGCATGGTGACGCTGCTTTTTACGCCCTGCGCGGCATCGAGGAACTCCACGTCGAGGTGATAACGTGTATCCGCACCCCGAGCATGGACCTCCTGCCGGAACCCCCCGCCGCTGCCCCGCGCGCGCCGCCCGAAGAGTTCAGAGAACAGGTCCGACATGTCCTCGTAGTCACCCGGCCCGCCGCCCGGATCGTAACGGCGCCCCGCATCCTGCCCGGCATAGTGGTGATAATACTGCCGTTCGGGCCGCTCCTGTCCGCTGGCGTCGATCTCGCCGGCATCGAAGCGTTTGCGCTTGTCGGGATCGCCCAACAGGTCATAGGCGGCAGAGACCGCCTGAAACTGCGCCTTCTTGTCCGGATCGTCGGGGTGAAGGTCGGGATGCAGGGATTTCGCGAGCTTGCGATAGGCTTTCTTTATCTCATCCTGCGTCGCTGTTTTTGTAACGCCAAGAATGGCATAGGGATCGTCGTTCATCTGTCACGACCTGTTCGTGGCTGTTGAATACCATTCGATATCAGCGCAGTCTCAGGACCGGGTCAACAACATGACGGTACGCGGAGAAAGCGCATTTTGTCGCCGCGCCAGCCTGTCCTGCGCGATCTTCAGTTTCAGATGCGCAACCGCCAGCCTTTGCAGCGCCTTTTCCCGGTCGTCATACAGCCTTCGAATGCGCGATCCCGGGTTGCCGATCATCCAGCGGCTTCGACCGATGGTTTCCGGAACCAACGCCGAAGCTTCGCGCAACCCGGCCTTCCAGGCGGTATCGGCAGTGTCATAGGAACGGGCGGCCCGGAACAGAACACGACGCCGCGTATTCAGATATGGATGCATTGCAATGCCCTCGACAAGCCCCGGCGCGGATGGCCAGCCACCCTTGAGCCGGAGGAGATACGCGTCACCTGTTGCAAGCCTAATTCCGTCTCGGACGGAACGTCAACAGTTGGCAAGGACGGATTGGTTGAGGGGCGCTGCCCCTTTTGCCCTGCGGGCAATTCACCCCGGGGTATTTGAGACCAGAAAGAAGCGGCAGGAAGGGAATGAGAGCTTGTCATCGCAGGTGGAAACGGGTTTGTTTCGGCCAGTTTTTCTTGTTGGGGTAAAACTTGCTGGCTGTCCCGGGCCTCGCTTCGATTTCTCCAGACCGGAAAAGTGTCGTCATCCTGTCCGCCGCCATGCCGATGTTCGGCGTCTGCACTGTGCTGGCGCAGAAGCAGGGGCAGGAGGGCATCGCCTCGATCACCCTGCTGGCGGCAACCTCCCTGGCCTTTGTCGCGCTCTCGGCCCTGTTGCTGTGGCTGAGTTGAGGGTCGACGCGGATGCAGCCGGGCGGCAACGTCAAAGTTTCTCTGGCGCAAGCGCTCCTTCGCCGCTTGCACCTTGCCGCGTCAACGCATAGGTTCCCGGCAAATTTGCGGGGTTGACCCCGCCTCGTCAAAACAAAGGAATATCCCATGGATGGTGGCGCAATTGCCCAGTTTCTCCCGCTGATCCTGATTTTCGGCATCATGTACTTCCTGCTGATCCGTCCGCAGCAGAAAAAGATGAAGACCCATCAGGCCATGGTCGATGCGCTGCGCCGGGGTGATCAGGTGGTCACGCAAGGCGGCCTCATCGGTAAGGTTGCCAAGGTCAAGGAAGACGGCGAAATCGAGGTCGAGATTGCCGAAGGCGTCAAGGTGCGGGTGGTCAAGGCGACCATCGCGCAGGTTCTGAACAAGACCGAACCGGCGAAATAACTTCGTTCCGCAATTCCTTGAAAAGGCAGGGTAATGCTGCAAATTGATACCTGGAAGCGGGTTCTGATCTGGTCGGTCTGCGCGGTCGGCCTGCTGTTGGCCCTGCCAAATGCGTTCTATACCCGCGTCGAGCAATCGAACGACGCGCGGACCGCCATCGAACTGGGCAACGATACGCCCGAGATGCAGGCCGTCGCGGGTCGGTGGCCAGGCTGGATGCCGTCGTCTCTGGTCAATCTGGGCCTCGACCTGCGCGGCGGTGCGCATCTGCTGGCCGAGGTTCAGGTCGGTGATGTCTACGAATCCCGGATGGAGGCGATGTGGCCTGAAATCCGCGACGCGCTGCGCGACGAACGCGCGACGGTCGGTACCATCCGCAAGCAGCCCTCGGCCCCGGACGAGATTCGCATCCGGATCAGCCAGCCCGAAGGCATGTCCCGCGCCCTCGAAACAGTCCGCGGCCTGTCGCGCCCGATCCAGACCCTGACAGGAGCGGGGGCGTCGGATATCGACGTGCGCGCCGACGGCGATGTCATCGTGGTTCAGCTGTCCGAGGCTGAAAAACTGGCCTCTGACGATCGCACCGTTCGGCAGGCGCTAGAGATCGTGCGCCGCCGGATCGACGAGGTCGGCACCCGCGAGCCCACCATCCAGCGCCAGGGCGCCGATCGCATCCTGATTCAGGTGCCCGGCATCGGCAGCGCATCCGAGTTGAAAGACATCATCGGAACGACCGCACAGCTGACATTCAACCCGGTCGTCTCGCGCGGCACCGATCCCGACGCCCAACCGGGAATAGGCGAAAAAGTCATCCCGTCGATCGACGAAGAGGGTGTCTATTACATCATCGAACCCGCCCCCGTCGTCACCGGCGAGGAACTGGTCGATGCCCAGCCCTCGTTCGATCAGAACGGGCGCCCTGCGGTGAACTTCCGCTTCAACACCTCGGGTGCGCGCAAGTTCGGCGACTATACCCGCGACAATATCGGCGCCCCTTTCGCCATCGTTCTGGATAACGAGGTGATCTCGGCCCCGGTGATCCAAAGCCATATCCCCGGCGGCTCGGGCATCATCACCGGCCGCTTCACCGTCGAGGAAAGCACCAACCTGGCCGTGCTGCTGCGCGCCGGTGCGCTGCCTGCCGGTTTGGAATTCCTCGAAGAACGCACCATCGGCCCGGAACTGGGTCAGGACAGCATCGATGCGGGCAAGGTGGCGACCATCGTGGCCTTCGTTGCCGTGCTGGGCTTCATGGCGCTCAGCTATGGTCTGTTCGGCATCTTCGCTAATATCGCCCTGCTGATCAACGTGGGCCTGATCTTTGGCCTCTTGTCGCTGATCGGCGCCACGCTGACGCTGCCGGGCATCGCCGGGATCGTGCTGACGGTCGGTATGGCGGTGGACGCCAACGTGCTGATCTTTGAACGCATCCGCGAGGAACTGAGAACCGCCAAGGGACCCGCCCGCGCGATCGAGCTCGGCTATGAAAAGGCCCTATCGGCCATTCTTGACGCCAACATCACCACCTTCATCACGGCGGTGATCCTGTTCGCCATCGGCAGCGGCCCCGTTCGCGGCTTTGCCATCACTCTGGGCCTCGGCCTGATCACATCCGTCTTCACCGCGATCTTCGTGACCCGTGTTATGATCGTGATGTGGTTCGAACGCCGCCGCCCGAAAACGATCGAGGTCTGACATGCGTATGAGACTTGTTCCCGACGAAACCTCGTTCGATTTCTTCAAGCGCTGGAAATTGTGGCTGGGCATTTCTGCCCTGATGGTCGTGGTCGGCTTTGCTTCGTTCATGATACAGGGGCTGAATTTCGGCATCGATTTCCGTGGCGGCACCACGATCCGAACCCAAAGCACCCAACCGGTTGACGTGGGCCTCTATCGCGATGCGGTCTCGCCACTGGGATTGGGCGATGTGACCATCACCGAAATCTTCGACCCGACCTTCGGCGAGGATGAAAACGTCGCCATGATCCGCATTCAGGCCCAGGACGAGGCCGAGGCGGTCTCGGCCGAAACCATCGCCGCCGTCGAAAGCGCCCTCAGCCAGGCCGCGCCCGACATCCAGTTCGTGTCGGTGGAATCGGTCGGTCCGAAAGTGTCGGGCGAATTGATCAAGTCGGCGGTCATCGCCGTCGCCCTCGCCATCGGCGCGGTGCTGATCTATGTCTGGATGCGCTTCGAATGGCAGTTTGCCGTCGGCGCGGTGGCCGCGCTGGTACACGACGTCATCCTGACCATCGGCATCTTTTCCGAACTTCAGATCCGGTTCGACCTCGCGATCATCGCGGCCCTTCTGACGATTGTCGGTTACTCGCTGAACGACACGGTGGTGATTTTCGACCGCGTACGCGAAAACCTGCGCAAATACAAGAAGATGGACCTCAAGGAGGTGCTGAACATCTCGATCAACGAAACCCTCAGCCGCACTGTGATGACCTCGCTGACGACGCTGCTGGCGCTGGTCTCGCTTTACGTGCTGGGCGGCGACGTGATCCGCGGCTTCGTCTTCGCGATGATCTGGGGCGTGATCGTGGGAACCTATTCCACCGTGTTCGTCGCCTCGACCATCCTGTTGTGGCTGGGCGTCAAACGCGACTGGTCCAAGCCCTCGAACACCTCGGGCAACCAGTTCGCCAATATCGACGCCTGATGCGCCTGAACGAGGTCACATATACCGATGCCAAACCGGTCGATGGCTATGGCCCTGGCTTCTTCCGCATCGGCGGGGAATTGTTCGCAGGGGCCGTCCTGACCGGCCCCGCCGGAACTGGCCCGTGGGGCGGGTATGATGACACTGCTCCGTTGCTGGACCTTGCCGACCGGATCGACGTGCTCTTCATCGGCACCGGTGCCGAGATGGCGCACATCCCGACCCCTTTGCGCACCACGCTCGAAGCGGCGGGTATCGGGGTAGAGCCGATGAATTCCCCCGCCGCCTGCCGCACTTACAACGTGCTTCTGTCCGAGGGCCGGCGCATCGCCCTGGCGATGATCCCTGTCTGACCTGCGCCCTTCATCTGTTGACAAATACTCCGCGGAGCGCGAGGGGCTGGTCCCTCGCTCCGGTCCCTGCGGCAAAAGCGGCCTTTTGCCGTCGCGTCCAATGGGATAAGCGGACCCCATGACACTTTCCGTTTCCGATCTTGCCATCACCCGTGGCGGCGTGACCGTTCTCGAAGGGCTAAGCTTCAGGCTCGAGCCCGGCAAGGCGCTGATCCTGCGCGGCCCCAACGGCATCGGCAAGACGACGCTGCTGCGCACGCTGGCGGGGCTGCAACCGGCGCGCGCGGGTACCATCTCGGGGGCCGAGGATCGCATCGCCTATGCCGCGCATTCCGACGGGCTGAAACCGACGCTGAGCGTGGCCGAGAACCTGCGGTTCTGGGCCTCGGTCTTTGGCGCTGCGGATATTCAAACCGCGCTCGACGCCTTTGACCTGAACGATCTGGCCGACCGGCATGCAGGCAATCTTTCGGCGGGGCAGAAACGGCGGCTCGGCCTGTCGCGGCTGCTGGTCACCGGACGCCCGATCTGGATGTTGGACGAACCAACTGTGTCGCTCGATCGCAATGCGGTGGCGATGTTCGCCGACGCGGTGCGGGCGCATCTGGGGCAGGGCGGTTCGGCCCTGATCGCCACCCATATCGACCTTGGGCTTGACGGCGACGTGCTCGACGTGGGGCCTTACAAGGCCAAACCGAAACCCATCGACGACTTCGACGGAGGTTTCCTGTGATCGCCCTGCTCAAGCGCGACCTGACGCTGGCGCTGCGCGCGGGCGGAGGCTTTGGCCTCGGCCTGGCGTTCTTCCTGATCGTCACGGTGCTGGTGCCGTTTTCCGTTGGTCCGCAATCCTCGCTCCTGTCGACCATCGCGCCCGGCGTGTTGTGGCTGGGCGCGCTGCTGGCCTGCCTTTTGTCGCTGGACCGCCTGCTGGCGCTGGATTGGGAGGACGGCTCGCTCGATCTGCTCGCCACCGCGCCGCTGCCTCTGGAATCGGTGGTGACGATCAAGGCTCTGGCCCACTGGATCACAACCGGCCTGCCGCTGGTTCTGGCCGCACCCGTGCTGGGCGTTTTGCTCAACTTGCCTGTGCCCGGGTTCTTCTGGCTGGTGATCTCGCTCGCCATCGGCACCCCGGCGCTCAGCGTCATCGGCACTTTCGGAGCGGCCCTGACGGTGGGGCTGAAACGCGGCGGCCTGCTGTTGTCGCTGCTGGTCCTGCCGCTTTACGTACCAACCCTCATCTTCGGGGCCGAGGTCGCCCGGCGCGGCGCCACGGGGATGGAGACCACGACACCGCTGCTAATGCTCGCCGGGATCACTGCCGCCACCATTGCCCTTCTGCCCTTTGCCAGCGCTGCGGTGCTGCGCGTGAACCTGCGTTGACCTTTGTCAATTGAGAATGGACCCGACTCGGACTAGATAAGCCCCATGTCACTAGCAACCAAAGCCAACGCCCTCTGGGAATACGCCAACCCCAAGAAGTTTCTGGCCACGACCGAGCGCGTGCTGCCATTCTTCTGGGTCACCTCCGCGCTGTTTCTGGTGGTGGGCCTCGTTTGGGGCTTCTTCTTCACGCCCGACGACTACAAGCAGGGCTCGACCGTCAAGATCATCTATCTGCACGTACCCGCGGCGCTGATGGCGATCAATTGCTGGCTGATGATGCTGGCAACTTCGCTGGTGTGGCTGGTTCGACGCCACCATGTCAGCGCGCTTGCCGCCCGTGCGGCGGCCCCCATCGGCATCGTCATGACGCTGATTGCGCTGGCTACCGGCGCGATCTGGGGTCAGCCCATGTGGGGCACATGGTGGGCCTGGGACCCGCGCCTGACCTCGTTCCTGATCCTGTTCCTGTTCTATCTGGGCTACGTCGCCCTGTGGGAGGCGATCGAGGACCCCGACACCGCCGCTGACCTGACTTCGGTGCTGTGTCTGGTCGGCTCGGTCTTTGCGCTGCTCAGCCGCTACGCAGTGAATTTCTGGAACCAGGGCCTGCATCAGGGCGCATCGGTCATGCGGGCCGGGGCGATCACCGGAACCGACACCGAAGAAAAGGTGAGCAACATCTTCTTCTACCCGCTGCTGATGTGCATCATCGGCTTTGTCCTGTTGTTCATCGCGCTGGTCTTCTACCGCACCGGAACCGAGATCCGGGCCCGGCGCATCAAGGCGCTTCTGGCGCGTGAAAGGGTCAACGCATGATCCCCGATCTTGGAAAATATGCCGACACGGTCCTGTCGGCCTATGCCGCCTCGGTGCTTTTGCTGGTAGCACTGGTGATTTTCAGCCTCGTGCGTGGCCGCAAGGTGCGGGCCGAGATGGAAAAGGTCGAACAAAGGATGACCCGGAATGGCTAAGGTTTCGCCCCTGATGCTGGCGCCGCCGCTGATCTTCGGCGCGTTCGTCGCCCTCGCGGTGATGCAGATGTTCCGCAGCGACAACAAGGACGAATTGCCCACCGCACTGGCCGGCAAGCAGGCTCCGGCGGTCGAACTGGTGCAACTGGGCGACAAGGCGCTGTGGTCGGACGAGACCCTGCGCGACGGCAAGATCAAGCTGGTCAATTTCTGGGCCAGCTGGTGCGCGCCCTGCCGCGCCGAACACCCAAACCTCGAGGCGCTGAAACAGGAAGGCATCACCGTTCTGGGCGCCAACTACAAGGACGATCCCGACAACGCACTGGCCTTCATGGACGAGCTGGGCGATCCCTATACCGCCGGCGGCGCGTCCGAGCAGGCGATGAACATCAACTGGGGAATCTACGGCGTTCCGGAAACTTTCCTTGTCGATGGCGAGGGCCACATCATCCTGCGTGTCGCCGGGCCGTTGACGCAACGCGAACTGACCAACCGCCTGCGCCCCGCGATGGAGGCCGCCACGTCGGAATAGACGGGCTCAGGGCCTGAGCAGGATCCAGACCATCGCCGCGATAAAGGCAAAGGTCACCAGGTTCATCACGGTATCCGTCAGGTCACCGACCAGCATCGCGTGCTCCCTCCTCGCGCAGGCCACGGAACAGGCACACCATCAGCAGGACCGAGATAAAGACAAAGGGCAAGGCACCCAGCGATATCAGGATCTTGACCGAGTCCACCGACCCCGACAGGATCATCGCGACGCTCAGCAACCCCAGCAGAGCGCCCCAGATCAGACGCACGCGCGGCGCCGGATTGGGATCGCCCCCGGTCGAGAATGTCCCCAGCACAAAGGCCGCACTGACAACGCTTGTCACGATGAACAGGAACGCGGCCAGCACCGTCGCCAGCGTGGTCACAGCGGACAGGGGCAGACGGTCGAGCAGGGCAAAGGTCACACGCTCGATATTCGTCTGGGTGAGGGCCAGCAACTCTCCCGCACCGTTAAGCGCCTCAAAAAGGCCGATGCCCCCGAACGCGCCAAACCACAGGATCGAAAACAGGGTGGGGGCGAACAGCACCCCGATCACGAACTCACGAATCGTGCGCCCACGCGAGATGCGGGCGACGAAAACACCCACGAACGGCCCCCACGCGATCCACCAGACCATATAGGTCAGCGTCCAGTCGCTGAACCACTTGGCTACCTCGTCGCCGAAAAACGTATAGGTCTGAAAGCCTCGGGGGATGACATTGGTCACATAGTCGCCAAACCCCTGAACCACCGTGTTCAGCAGGTATTCGGTCGGGCCAAGAATGATGGTATAGGCCACCAGCGCGATGGCGATCGCCATCGCCGCGTTCGACAGCCGCGCCATGCCCTGACCAAGATCGATCATCAGGGCAGGGACATAGGCGGCGACCATGGCCGCAAATACCCCGCCGATCAGAACCGGCCCGGTCGCATCCTTTCCGGCCATCACCGCAAGACCGTCCGCCACCTGAAAAACACCCATCGCCATCGACCCGCCAACCCCGATGGCGATCGCGATAATGGCCATGAAATCCGACAGCCATCCAACCAGCTCGGCCCAACGCTCACCGGGAAACAGGGATCTGATGGGCGCGCTGACCATCATGCCGGTACCACGCCGAAAACTGAAATAGGCAATCGTCAGCGCGGTCGAACCATAGATGGCCCAGGCGTGCAGCCCCCAATGAAAATTGGTGGCCAGCATGGCCTGCTGCGCTGCAAGGAAATCCGGCGCCATGCCCGAGATAAAGCGGTAATGGGTCAGCGGCTCTGCTACCGCCCAGAACAGCAGCCCCACGCCCATGCCCGCCGAAAACAGCATCGCAATCCACGAGGCGGTCGAGAATTCCGGCGTTTCGTCATCCTTGCCCAGCCGTATGTCGCCATATCCGGAAAAGGCCAGCCCCAGGCAGCCGATCAGCATACCCGACGCGGCCAGCATCACGAACCAGCCCCGGCTGTGAAAACTCTGCTGAACGATCCTGCTGGCCCAGGTCACCAGACCCTCGATGTCGACAATGCCCCAGACCCCGACCACCGCGATCACGCACAAAGAGCATGTCAGCAAGGCGTTGGGCTTGGGCATCCCGGTCTCCCCTCCGGTTCAGCAATCTGAAAAGCCTGCACAATTATCGCGCGAAGGTCCAGAACCTAGATCCGGTAGCCCCCGGACACCGTCAGGATCTCGCCCGTGATAAACCCCGCCGCGTCCGAGGCCAGAAACCGAACCGCGCGGGCCACGTCCTCGGGTGTCCCGATCCGGCCCAGCGCCGTGTCCCTGACAAACGCATCGGTCAGGTCGTCGGCGCGCGGCGCTTCGGGGGTGTTGATCGCGCCCGGCGCCACCCCGTTTACCCGGATGCCCCGCGGACCAAGCTCCTTGGCCATCGCCCGCGTCCACAGGTTCAGCGCCGCCTTGCTGGCCCCGTATGTCGCCGCATCGCGCGGCGGCAGCACCGCGTTGACCGACGAGATGCTGACAATTGCCGCCCCGGCGTCCAGATGCGGCAGGGCAGCAGCCAACAGCGCGGCGGGCGCCAGCAGGTTGAGATCCAGAATGGCCCGGTGCGCCTCGGCGTCAAATGCGTCCTTGGGGGTGGACGCGATCAATCCTGCATTATTGACGATCACGTCCAGCCTGCCGAACTGTCCGATTACTTGCGAAATAACCTCTTCGGCCCGATCCGGTCGGGTCAGATCCGCTCGGATCGCCAGTTTGCCATCCCCGGTTCCCGCCGGTTCCGTCGACCGCCATGTGAACGCAACCGAATGGTCCCGCGCCAGATCGTCGACAATCGCCCGCCCGATCCCCCGCGCGCCGCCTGTCACCAATGCAACTTTTTTCATCCCGCCAGCCTAGCGATAAAGGCGCAGGAGGAAAGCCGCTTCTTTCTGGTTCCCAATACCCCGGAGCGCGAGGCAGAGCCTCGCAAAAAGAAAAGGGCGCCCGCAGGCGCCCTTCAAATGCTACTGAAACGTTCTGTCTCAGCTCGCTTTGGCCAGATTGCGCAGCACATAGTGCAGCACGCCGCCGTTTTCGATGTACTCGATCTCCGGCGCGGTATCGATCCGGCATTTCAGGGTGATGGTCTTCTCCGACCCGTCGCCATAGGTGATGGTGCAGGGCACCTCCTGCAGCGGCTGAATGGTGTCCAGCCCCGAAATCGAAACCGTCTCGTCGCCCTTCAGGCCCAGCGTCTTGCGGGTGTCTCCGCCGGTGAACTCGAACGGGATGACGCCCATCCCGACCAGGTTCGAACGGTGAATACGCTCAAAGCTCTCGGCGATCACCGCCTTGACGCCCAGCAGTGCCGTGCCCTTGGCCGCCCAGTCGCGCGAAGACCCCGCGCCATACTGCTCGCCGCCAAAGACCACCAGCGGCGTGCCCGCGTCCTGATACGCCATCGACGCGTCATAGATCGAGGTCTGTGCGCCATCCGGCCCCTTGGTATAGCCACCCTCGACCCCGTCCAGCATCTCGTTCTTGATGCGGATATTGGCAAAGGTGCCACGCATCATGATCTCGTGGTTGCCCCGGCGCGAACCATACGAGTTGAATTCGCGCGGCGCCACCTGACGCTCGGTCAGATACTTGCCTGCGGGCGTGGTGGTGGCAAAGGACCCGGCGGGCGAGATGTGGTCGGTGGTGACCATGTCGCCCAGGATCGCCAGTACCTTGGCGCCCTCGATATTGGTGATGGTGCCCGGCTCCGTTCCCATGCCCTGGAAATAGGGTGGGTTCTGGATATAGGTCGAGGTCGCGGGCCAGTCATAGGTCTCGGCATCGGTGGTCTCGACACCCTGCCACTTCTCGTCCCCCTTGAAGACGTCGGCATATTTCGACTGGAATGCCTCGCGGGTCACAGTGCTTTCGACCAGGTCGGCGATTTCCTTCTGGGTCGGCCAGATGTCCTTCATATAGACATCGTTGCCGTCCTTGTCGGTGCCGATCGGCTCGGATGTCAGGTCGATATCCAGCGTGCCGGCCAACGCATAGACCACCACCAGCGGCGGCGAGGCCAGATAGTTGGCGCGCACGTCGGGCGAGATACGGCCTTCGAAGTTGCGGTTGCCTGACAGAACGCTGGTGGCCACCAGATCGCCCTCGGCAATCGCTTCGCTGATTTCCTTCTGGATCGGACCCGAGTTGCCGATACAGGTGGTGCAGCCATAACCCACAAGGTTGAAGCCGATCTTGTCCAGATCCTCCTGCAGGCCGGCGGCCTCCAGATAGGCGCTGACGACCTGGCTTCCCGGCGCCAGCGAGGTCTTGACCCAGGGCTTGCGGTTCAGCCCCAGTGCGGCGGCCTTGCGCGCCACCAGACCGGCGCCGATCATCACGTAGGGGTTCGAGGTGTTGGTGCAGGACGTGATCGAGGCGATCACCACCTTGCCTGATTCCATCGTGTAATCTTCGCCCTTGACCGCAACCTCCTTGCCCATCGGGCGCTTGAAGGTCTCGGCCATCTCGCGGGTGAACGCGGTCTTGGCATCCGTCAGCGCCACATAGTCCTGCGGGCGCTTGGGGCCGGAAATGGCGGGCACGATGGTGCCCATGTCCAGGCTCAGCGTGTCGGTATAGACAGGGGCGTAATCGGCATCACGCCAGAACCCGTTTTCCTTGGCATAGGCTTCGACCAGCTGGATCCGGTCCTCGTCGCGGCCGGTATTGCGCAGATAGCGCAGGGTCTCTCCGTCGATCGGGAAAAAGCCGCAGGTGGCGCCGTATTCAGGTGCCATGTTGGCGATGGTTGCCCGGTCGGCCAGCGGCAGACGGTCAAGGCCGGTGCCGTAGAATTCGACGAACTTGCCCACCACGCCCTTGGCGCGCAGCATCTCGACGACCTTCAGAACCAGGTCGGTGCCGGTGGTGCCCTCGACCATCTGGCCGGTCAGCTCAAAACCGATCACCTCGGGGATCAGCATCGAGATCGGCTGGCCCAGCATCGCGGCCTCGGCCTCGATCCCGCCAACGCCCCAGCCCAGAACGGCCATGCCGTTGACCATGGTGGTATGGCTGTCGGTGCCGACCAGCGTATCGGGGTACGCGACTTCGTCGCCGTTCTGGTCGGTGTCTGTCCAGACAGTCTGCGCCAGATATTCCAGGTTCACCTGGTGGCAGATGCCGGTTCCCGGCGGCACGACGCGGAAATTGTTGAACGCGTTCTGGCCCCATTTCAGGAACTGATACCGCTCCATGTTGCGCTCGTACTCGCGGTCCACGTTCATCTGGAACGCGCGCGGATTGCCGAACTCATCGATCATGACCGAGTGGTCGATAACCAGATCGACCGGGTTCAGCGGGTTGATCTTCTGCGCGTCACCACCCAGGCCCTTGATGCCGTCGCGCATCGCGGCCAGGTCCACCACGGCGGGAACGCCGGTGAAATCCTGCATCAGCACGCGGGCAGGGCGATAGGCAATCTCGCGCGGGTTCCTGCCGCCCTTGGCGCCCCATTCGGCAAAGGCCTTGATGTCGTCAACCGACACCGAGAATCCGCCGTCCTCGAATCGCAGCATGTTCTCCAGAACCACTTTCAGCGCGGCGGGAAGCTTTGAGAAATCGCCCAGGCCGGCCTCTTGCGCGGCGGGGATCGAATAATAAGAAACGGACTTGCCATTCACGCTCAGCGTCTTGCGTGTCTTGGCGGTATCCTGTCCAACTTTGATGGGCATCCGTGGCCTCCCTGTCAAAATGCGTGGAAATGGGATTCGCTGATGGCTATCTGCATCACGAACGGCCTCCGTTCAAGGTCCAAGACGGGGGGTGCGGCAATTTTTGTATACCATTGCACACATTTTTGACCGATCCGCTGACATCCAACTCAAGAAACCTTGATTAGCGGTTGAACGGCAGGCGTTCTACACCATGATAACCATCCCAATTCAACCAGGGCCACCCATGTTCAAATCGTTCGCCGCCGCATTGTTCTGCCTGTCCACGATCACGCCGGCATCGGCCGAAGGAAATCCTGTCGTGGTCGAGCTTTTCACCTCGCAGGGCTGTTCCTCGTGTCCCCCGGCAGACCGGATCATGCACGAACTGGCGCAGCGCGACGACGTGATCGGCCTGGCCCTGCATGTCGATTACTGGGACTACATCGGCTGGAAAGACGAGTATGCCGATCCCAGTCATGCCCAGCGCCAACGCGCCTATGCGCGCGAGGGCGGCCGATCGATGATCTATACGCCGCAAATGGTGATCAACGGTCAGCACGATGTGGTCGGTGCCAAAGGGCGCGAACTTGAGCGGCTGATCCGCCTTCACAGCGCCCGGCCGGATGTTGTCAGCGTTTCCGCGGTCCGCAATGGTGACGATCTTTCAATCGACGTTGCGCCGCTCAGCCTGACGGAACGTGGTACCTACTCGATCCAGGTCGTTCAGTATTCCCCGCTGCGCCATGCCTCGATCAAACGCGGAGAGCTGGCCGGGCATGACCTGAACTATGCCAACGTAGTGGAAAGCTGGCAGGTTGCGGGCCAATGGAGCGGATCAGCAGAGGCGAACTTCACCACCTCGCTCGATCCTCATCTCCCTGCCGTCGTGATCGTGCAGCACGCCGATCAGGGGCCAATCGTCGCCGCCGCCAGGGTCGAGTGATCAGGGCATGTCCTCGGGCTGAACGCCCAGACCGTTCCACGCTTTCCAGCGGCGGTGGATCCAGAACCACTGGCCCATATGCTGACGCACCATCGCTTCGAGGTCGTCATTGATGTACTGCGTCATGGTCTTGGCATCGGAATGCGGCACCGGGTCGTGCAGAACGATTTCGAAATCGACCCCGTTGGGTTGCCGGACGGCATAACATGGGATCATAACCGCACCGTATTTGATCGCCAGTTCCGCATTCAGGATCGAGGTGACTGCAGGTTTGCCAAAAAAGGTCAGTTCCTCGCCGCCATGCGCGTGCAGGTCCGAGACAATCGCGATGATGCCGCCCTGTTTCAGTGACCGCACCATTTCCATCATGCCCCTGCGGCCCTGTTCGAACATCGGCTCGCCGGTGCGGTGGAACGCGTCCACATACATCTCGTTGAAATAGGGGTTGGCCATGCGGCGATAGAGGCATCCGATCGGTTTGCCGCTGCGGGTCTGCAACGCGATGCGCGCGGCCAGATAGTGACCGAAATGCGCGGTGATCATCATCAGCGGCCGCCCCTCGGCCACTGCCTGATCAAAGGCCGCAACGCCCGCGCCGGACACCTTGGCGTTTCTCTGGCGGTCGGTGAAATCCTCGGGCGAGAAATGTTCCATGATCGCGCGCCCGGCATTGTCGGGCACCTGGCGGCAGATCCGGTCGACCTCGTCGGACGGCAGGTCGGGGCAGGTGAGTTTCAGGTTCTTCTCCACCCGCTTGCGGAACCCCACCAGTGGCGACAAACGGCGCACCATCGCGCCCATCGCCGCAAGGCGGCGCTCGTAAGGCAACAGGTGCATGGCGCCGATCACGCCCTTCAGAAACACGTTGGTGGCATAGTATTTGCCAAGCTCAACTCGGCCGAGTTCCGATTTTTCGATGGGCATATAGGGGTCTCACCGCTGTTGCGTCTCGCGATGCCAGACATACAGACCCGCCCCCGCGATCACAAGCGTGCCAAGGACGGTCCACAGATCGGGGTATTCCGCAAAGAACAGCACGCTCCACAACGCGGCAAAGCCCAGACCGGAATAGGCATAGGGCGCCAGCATCGCCGCCTCGCCCCGGCTGAAGGCCAGGATCAGGAACATCTGTCCCATTGTGCCGAACCCCGCGACCAGTACGATCAGCCCCCAGCCCGACGGCTCGGGCATCTGCCATTGCGCCGGGGCGATCAGGCTCAGCAGAACCGTGCCCACCAGCCCGGTATAAAACAGCGATGTCCACGGGTCCTCGTCCGGACCCACGCGCCGGGTCAGCAAGGCATAGGCCGAATAACAGATGGCCGCCCCGATGGGAAAGAACGCGGCCGGTTGAAACACCGACGAGCCGGGGCGGATTACCATCGCAGCCCCCAGCACGGCCACCACGATCCCGGTGATCCGGCGCGGCCCGAGTGGTTCGCGCAGAAACAACGCCGCCCCCAGTGTGATCAGAACCGGGTTGATCGACATCAGTGCCGCCGCATCCGTCAGGGGAATGCGACTCAGCCCGACAAAGAAAAACCCCGTCGCCCCCATCAGCAGCAGCGAGCGCAGCAATTGCAGCTTCGGGTACCGTGTCCGCACGATCCGCCGCAGGCGCGGCAGAACCAGCACCAGCACCACCAGCATCTGCCCGGCATATCGCACCCAAAGCGCCGAAAGCACCCCGATCTTCGGCGCCAGCGCCTTGACCGAAGCATCCATCAGCGAAAAGCACAGGATCGCCAACACCATCATCACGATGGCGCGACCCGCCCCGGCGCTCAAGCCGGGTCTCCATCGTGGGGCAAGGGAAGGGCGGTTGTCATAGGGCTTGATAGGCCGGGACGCGTTGCCGGTCCATCCACTTGCTTCGCAATTGCCGTAACGTTCCTGACGCCGGGTCAGGCCGCTTCTTCGGCCTCCGGCTCGATCAGCGTGATTGTCCCGTCATCGACCAGCGTGCGGATTGATCCCACAACTTCGGCCATGGCCTGTTCGGCCTCGGCCCGTTTGACCTTGCCACGCTCGGCGACCTCCTCGCGCAGGTTGTCCGCCATGCGGCTCGACATGTTGGCCAGCAGAAACTCCGCCGCCGCCCGGTCGCCCTCGGTCTCGGCCCCGGCCAGCGCCGCGACCAGAACCGGCTGTTCGACCCCCCGGATCACCGCCGCGACATCGCGCGTCGAAATCCGCTCCGGGATGTGGGCAAAGGTAAAGATCACCCGGCGCACATTGCTGGCGAACTCCGCGTCCTCCTCGTCCAGCGCATGCAACAGCCCGTCGCGGGTGCTGGCCGCCGACTGGTTGAGGATGGCGCCAACCCGCGCCTCGGGCCGGTCCTTGAACGCGGGCACCGGCTTGCGGTCCAGTTGCGCCGCCAGCGACCAGCCGATCCGGTCCACCGCCTCGGGCGTCACATTGCCGGTCTGCGACATGGCATAGGTGATGCGCCGCGCCACCGGCCCCGGCAGGCATCCCAGCAGGGCGGCGGCCTTGGGCGTGTCAAGCTTGGACAGCATCACCGCCGCCACTTCGGTGCTCTCGGCCTGCGCCATTTCAGCCAGTTCTTTGGCTTCCAGCGCGCGCAAACGTTGCCACGGATCGCCGATCTGGCGCACCCCGGCCTCCTTGCGCAGGCGCGCCGCCGTACTTGCGCCGATCTTGCCGGTCATCGCGTCCAGCGCCCCGGCCAGCCCGTGCGGGAAGGACAGGCCGATCCCCTCCAACGTCTCGGCAAACTCATGCGCGACGGCGTCCAGTGTCACCCGGTCCACCAGCCCCATGCACCCCATCTGCTGCGTCAGCCGGGCCTGCAGTTCCTCGGGCAGCTCCTCCAGCGGGATATCCGCGCCTTCGTTGAGCAACAGCCGCACCACGACGGCGGCCTTCTGAAGGTTGGACAGGTCCCGCGGAACCCTGCGTTCTTCCACCACATCCGGTTCCGGGGCACGCGCCCGCGGCGCACCCGCACCTGTTCGAACCAATGCACTGCAGTCCTGCATCGCCTGCGCCATCCAACAATTGACTTCCGCAGTCAGGCTAGCCGCACACCGGTAAAGAAAGGCTGAACCTCAATAGCTGTAGGTGACCCCCGACCGGATCGCATCGCGCAGCGAGGTTTCGGGCCAGCTTCCCTCGCCACCCCGCGCCTTGATCTCTTTCCATTGCTCGATGGCCAGGCCGGTCTTGCCTTCGGCGACAAATCCCTGTCCCATATAGCTGCGGGCCAGAAGATTGTCGGGATTGGTGGCGATCGCCTTTTGATAATAGGCGTTGGCCAGATCGGTCTGGCCCTGTTTGCGATAGGTAAATCCCCAATAGGTCAGGACGCGGTCGTCGTTCTGATCGCTCATCACCCGCAACACATTCTGTGCATGAGCCAACTGCCCGTCATAGGCCAGCTCGCGCGCGGCTTCGTACAGTTCGTCATCGGTGAAATTGGTCGCGCTCGGTTTGACGCATTTCTGCGTATCCACATCCCAGACCCGCCCGAACAGGCATTTCTTGGTGGTTTTCGTGGTCTTGGGCGGGCTTCCGCTGCCACCGCTGGCGGCAAGGGCCGTATCGGGGGTGAAGGCAAATCCAGAAAGGGCAATAGCAGTCGCGATCAACAGGCGCATCGAAGGTCTCCGGTCAAATATCCGTTCTCAAATCAAATAGCGTGACATTGAAAAAAGCGAGCCGCAAGCGACCCGCTTTCTTTCAAACTTCGGTGAGGCACAGTTCAACTCGTGACCTCTTTCACGCAGCTCTGGCTTTCGCTGTCCCAGACGGTGCCGGGTACGCAGGACTGCGTTTGTTGCTGATGAATTTCGCAGGCCAGGGCGACCGAGGCCGACAGCCCGAAAACAACAGCGCAAGCTAGCGTCTTGAACGTCATCGCGTTTCTCCTGTCTCGACTTGCGCTTTCATCATAGCCGGTTTTGTCCCGTCTGGCAAAACAACAAAGCCCGGATCACGCCTGCGATCCGGGCCTTGCACTTTGTACTTGAACTGTGACCGGTTACGCGCCGAAAACACGCGCGAAAATCGTGTCCACGTGTTTGGTGTGATAACCCAGATCGAATTTCTCTTCGATCTCCGCCGGACTGAGTGCTGCCGTCACCTCGGAATCACCCAGCAGCTCGGTCTTGAAATCCTTGCCCTGTTCCCAGACCTTCATGGCGTTGCGCTGCACCAGACGATAGGCGTCCTCGCGGCTCACCCCCGCCTGTGTCAGTGCCAGCAGCACCCGCTGGCTCATCACCAGCCCCCGGAACTTGTTCATGTTGGCAAGCATGTTGTCGGGATAGACGACCAGATTCTCGATCACGCCGGCCAGACGGTTCAGCGCGAAATCCAGCGTCACGGTGGCGTCGGGGCCGATGCCGCGCTCCACCGAGGAATGCGAGATATCCCGCTCGTGCCACAGCGCCACGTTCTCCATCGCCGGGATCACCGCCATGCGCACCAGCCGGGCGAGGCCGGTCAGGTTCTCGGTCAAGACCGGGTTGCGCTTGTGCGGCATCGCCGACGATCCCTTCTGACCTTTCGAGAAGAACTCTTCCGCTTCCAGCACCTCGGTCCGCTGCATGTGGCGGATCTCGACGGCGATGTTCTCGATGCTGCTGGCGATCACGCCCAGCGTGGCAAAGAACATCGCATGCCGGTCGCGCGGAATGACCTGGGTGGAAATCGGCTCGGGGCGCAGGCCCAGCTTTTCGCACACATGCTCCTCGACCGCAGGGTCGATATTGGCAAAGGTGCCGACCGCGCCGGATATCGCGCCAGTGGCCACTTCCCACCGCGCTTTTTCCAACCGGTTCTTGTTGCGGTCCATCTCGGCATAAAAGCGGGCAAAGGTCAGCCCCATCGTCGTCGGCTCGGCATGGATGCCGTGGCTGCGGCCGATGCGAATGGTGTCCTTGTGCTCGTGGGCGCGCTTTTTCAGCGCCGCCAGCACCTTGTCCATATCCGCCAGCAGAATGTCGGCGGCGCGCACCAGCTGGATGTTCAGCGTGGTGTCCAGCACGTCCGACGAGGTCATGCCCTGATGCACGAAGCGCGCATCCTCTGACCCGATATGCTCGGCCAGATGGGTCAGGAACGCGATCACGTCATGCTTGGTCACCGCCTCGATCTCGTCGATCCGGGCCACGTCGAATTCCACGTCCTTGGCCTTCCACACGGCCTCGGCATTGGCCTTTGGGATCACCCCCAGCTCGGCCTGCGCGTCACAGGCATGGGCCTCGATCTCGTACCAGATGCGGAACTTGGTCTCGGGCGACCAGATGGCGACCATTTCGGGGCGGGAATAGCGGGGGATCATTGGCAGCGGCACCTTTTTGTGATTGGCATGGGGCGTTGGCGCGGGTCTTAGACCCCCGCGCGCGCTGGAACAAGACACGAGACCCCGGATGAGACGGTTTGCCCTGATTTTTCTACCCCCAGGCCGGTTACGCCGATGACCGCGCCGCAGAGAATTGCCGATTTCGAGGGCGAATGGTGCCTTGAGCGGGTGATCGACGACCGCCTGTCCGGCCAGATCCTGCGTGCCGACGGGGTCGCGACGCTGCGTCGCAGCGAAGAGGGCCTTGTCTATGACGAAGAGGTTACGCTGCGCATCCCCGGCCAGCAGCCGATGCGCGGAACCCGCCGCTATCTGTGGCAAGCCGCAGGCCCGCAGATCGCGATTCATTTCGAAGATGGCCGTTATTTCCATGGCTTAACCCTGGGTCAAGCAAAACCGGCCGACCACCACGACTGCCCGCCCGACAGCTATGACGCGGCCTATGATTTCTCCGCCTGGCCGCGCTGGAGCGTGCGCTGGACGGTCTCGGGTCCGCGCAAATCCTATGAAATGAGGACGGAATTCTCGCGCCGATAGCGTAAACTTCTTGCAGCAGGCGGCCTGAATGGGCATTGCTGTGTGCCAATGACGGATTGATATGGGAGACCATGGAATGAGCATGAGTGTTCTGGCCGACGCAATCGGCCCGCGCGAAGGAACGGCCCTCAGGGTCAAGCAAGTGGTTCTGGTGGCGCTGGGCATCGTTGCCCTGGCGATTGCCGCAAAAATCAAGGTGCCGATGTGGCCGGTTCCGATCACCATGGGAACGTTTGCCGTTCTCTCGATCGGCACCGCCTATGGCGCGCGCCTGGGCCTGGTGACCATGCTGGGTTACCTGCTGGTCGGCGCGCTGGGCTTTGACGTGTTCGCCGGGTCCTCGGCCGAGAAATTCGGCCTGACCTACATGATGGGCGGCACCGGCGGCTATCTGGTCGGTTACCTGCTGGCCACGGTGACGCTGGGCGCACTGGCCGCGCGCGGCTGGGACCGTTCGTTCGGCAAGATGGCGCTGGCGCTGGTGCTGGCCAACGTGCTGATCTACGTTCCCGGCCTGCTGTGGCTGGGCCAGCTCTATGGCTGGGACAAGCCGATCCTCGAATGGGGCCTGACCCCGTTCCTGGTGGGCGACGCGATCAAGCTGGTGCTGGCCGCGCTGCTGATCCCCGGCCTGTGGAAACTGGTGGGCAACGCCCGCGGCTAAGCCTGACGGCAACAAGACGAAAGGCCCGGAGCGCATCGCTCCGGGCCTTTTCTTATGTGGACGACAGTCAACGCTGACCGATAATAATCCCGGGCATTTTCTACGGCATCGCCGGAATGTCGGTCGGTTCGGGTTTGGCGCCTGCAGCTGTGAGCATGGCATGTATCTGTCCCCGGTGATGGGTTTGGTGATTGAAGAGTTGAACAACGCTGGCAGCTTTCAGCGTTTCAATCCTGGCCGAGCCGTCAAGCGGGTACCATCTGACAAAGCCATTGAGATCAGCGGTGCTGGTGCTGGCAGCCCACTGTTCGATTTCTGCATCTCGCCGCATGCGCAAGTCCCTGAACTCACACCAGTCTGAAGGGCTGGTCAGTGAATGTGTGACCGTATCCTGCGGTCGTTCGTTTCCTTTGATACGCTCAAGCATGAGTGCATCAGCCCAAAAAAGGTGGTTCAGTGTTGCCGCTATGGATTTGAAGAACGCTCCTCGATCCAGCCAGCGCTCGAACTCGGTCAATCCATCGGCTGCAGTCACGAGCGAGGTGTTTTGCCAGCTGTTGTAGCGTGCGAAAAGACGGCAGTATTCGGCTGAAATCATCATTCCTGGCCTCAGTGTTATGGGGGTTTTTCGGAAAATGGGCGCTTGCCAATGGAATTTGGCAAATTGCGCCCCGACCCGCACGGGCTGTCGCGCCGTCGGGTGAATGTCATGGTATAGGGGTTACCGGCCTTGCGTAAGCCTTTTTTGGTCGCGCCTGTCTGGATACAGGATCACCAAGTACCGTTTTCGGCACGCGCCGGTGGATGAGGGGGCCGCATATAATTTTCCTCGATCATCCCGGCCAGGGCGCGCGTGGTAACCCGCGGTCGAAAGACCCGACCGCGGTCCCCAAAAGCCCTCAGACGGCCAGCGGGTCTTCCACAAGAACCGTGGTCACATGTGCCGATCCTTCCAATGTCCGGTGCACCGGGCATTTGTCGGCGATCTCCAGCAGTTTCCGCCGCTGTTCGGCGTCCAGCGGGCCGTCCAGGCGGATTCGCCGGTCGAAATGGTCGATCTTGCTGTCCGTCTTCAGCCCGGCATCCTGTGCATGCACCTTGTTGTGGCTGACATCGACACTGATCCCTTTCAGCGGCCATTGCTTGCGCCGGGCATACATGCGGATCGTCATCGAGGTGCACGCCCCAAGCCCCGCCGCCAGGTATCCATAGGGCGACATGCCCTTGTCTGTGCCGCCATAGGCGACCGGTTCATCCGCCAGCGTGTGATGATCCGGCCCCGACTGCACATCCTGCAGAAACCCGTTCACGTCGGCTTCGGTCACCCGCACGATGCCCTCGGGCGCACCCGGGGGCGGGGCTGGGGGCGTCAGGTCCAGATAGCGCGATACCCAGGCCGATATGACGTCGGCGGCATATTCCGCATCCTCCGCGCGCGAGATCAGGTGATCCGCGCCGTCGAGCGTGACAAAGCTTTTGGGGTGTTTTGCCGCCTGAAAGATCTGCGCGGCATTGTCGATGCTGACAGTGTCGTCGCGCGGTGCATGCAGCACCAGCAGCGCCGCCTTCAACCCGCCGATCGCCTCGGTCAGCGAGATGCTGGAAATATCCTCGACAAAATCGCGCCCGATCCGGAAGGGCCTGCCGCCCAGAAGAACTTCGGCGGCGCCTTCCTGCTGAATTCTCGGGATTTCACCTTCGAAATGATGCGAGACATGGCCCGGATCGGCAGGGGCGCCCAATGTGACCACCGCCTTGACCGATGGCAGTCCGGCACGGGCGCGCAGCACCGCAGCCCCACCCAGCGAATGACCGATCAGAACCGATGGCGCCATGTCGCGCCCGCTCAGGTACTGTCCCGCCGCGACCAGATCCTCGACATTCGAGGTAAAGGTGGTGTTGGCGAATTCGCCTTCGGAATGACCCAGCCCGGTGAAATCGAACCGCAACACCGCAATCCCCATCGCCGCCAGCCGCGCCGCGATACGCCGTGCGGCGGGGATATCCTTGGAACAGGTGAAGCAATGGGCGAAAATCGCGGTTGCCAGAATGGGGCCATCGGGCAAGTCGAACCGGGCTGCAAGCTGGCCGCCATCATGGCCGGCAAAGGTGATGCGTTCTGTGGGCATGTTAAGTCTCCTGAAGTCGACAGGAGTTTGGGAAGGGTGGCGCGCGCTTACAAGCCATGTGTCGCCGGTGTCACGTCAAGGTGAGGCCCCGTGCGGTCTCACCGGGGAAATTGCCACAGATTGCCGTTCCCAAGAACCACCGCATTCATCGCAACATCCCAGGGCATCGGATAGATGGTCGCGATCCGCGCGAACCCCTGACCGACGCCAATGGCGCGCGGTTTGCGCGGCATCGCTGCCAGTGTGCGGTCATAATATCCGCCGCCATTGCCCAGCCGGTAGCCATTCGCGTCGACGCCCAGAACCGGAGATATCACCACATCCGGATCGCAAAAAGCGCCTTCTTCCGGAACCGGTATCCGCCAGAAACCGCGCTCCATCGCGCAGCCGGGTGTCCACTCGCGAAAGACCAGCGGCGCATCCTTTTGCATCACCACCGGCAAACATGTCGTCGCGCCGCGCTCGTGGCAGCGGCGCATCCACCCGCGCAGGTCCAACTCGGCCCGGATCGGCCAATAGACCGCGATCACCTTGCCGGGGCCCGGTTCGATCAGCCGGTCAAGACTGTCGGCGATGACATTTGCCTGCCGGTTCCGCTCCTCGGGGCGCATGGCGTCGCGCAACCCCAGCAGGCGCGCCCGTTCCGCACGGCGAAACCGCGCCACGTCGCGCCACGTCTCGGGGTCAACGGGAAAGCCGTTGACCAGATGATGCGCAAAACAGGGGGCGTCTCCGGGCGTGTCGTCGGTCATACCGACAGCCTATTCCCCCATAAGCGCCTTGTCGAAGGGATAGGTGGTCAGGTTCTCGTACCCGTCCTCGGTGATCAGCACCTGATCCTCCAGCTTGATCGAGAATTCGCCGCCCACTTCGCCGACGCAGGCTTCGACACACAACACCATGCCCGGCTCCAGCGCGTAATCATAGGCCCCCTCGACCGCCTTGTCGGGGTAGGACACCAACGGCCACTCGTCGCACAATCCCACCCCATGTATCATACAGCCGTATTTCTGCGCCTGGAACTTGTCATCCAGCCGGTGCGCGTTGGCGGTCAGTTCCGGAATGGTCACGCCGGGCCTGAGCATCTCCATGTTGGTCATGATATGCTCATGCGCGTGCCGCATCGCATAGACCATTGCATTCGTCGGTTTCTGGTCGCCGATCCACCACGTGCGGCTGATGTCGATGCAGATGCCGTAGGACCCGATCAGATCGGTGTCAAAGGCGATGACCTCGTTCTTTTGTGTGATGCGCGGCCCGCATTCCTGGAACCACGGATTGGTGCGCTGCCCCGAGGCCAGCAGGCGGGTTTCGATCCACTCTCCGCCGCGCCGGATGTTCTCGGCGTGCAGCACCGCCCAGATGTCATCCTCGCTGGTCCTGCCATCGCCCACATTGGCGCGGGCAAACTCCTCCATCGCCCCGACAGCTGTTTCACAGGCATGGTGTGCACAACGCATCGCCAGAATCTCGTCCGGTCCCTTCACGGCGCGGGTCTTTTCGGTGACCTCCTCGCCCTCGACGATCTCGAACCCCTGCGCCTCCAGCGCGCGCAGCCCGTGCAGCATGATCTTGTCCACCGCCAGCCGCTTGTTGCCGCCGGAATGCTCCTCGATCAGCACGCGCACCTCGTTCGAGAACACATCCGCCGCCACATCCACCTTGTCGCCCCGGTCGAAATAGAACAGATCCGCGCCCGAGCGCTGCTCGCGCACCAGCGGGTTGAACTTGGACAGGAAAGGCGAGTTCTTGTAGTCCCAGATCACCATATACCCGTCAGCACACAGCAGCACCGCCCGGAACGGGTTGTGCGTATTCCACAACTGCATATTGGTCGAATCCGTCGCGTACCGGATGTTGAGAGGATCGAACATCAAAAGGCCGCCATACCCGCGATCAACGATGGCTTTCGTCAGCCGTTTCCAGCGATACTCCCGCATCCGTTCCAGGTTCGGCAGCACCAGCCCCGCTGCTTCCCACTCGCGAAAGGCCAGTTGCGTCGGCCCGATTTCGATCCGGTCATTGTCGTTGGGCGTGCCGTCCGCCAGCGTTGTGCCCCGTGACGGATCGATCTTGCGGGTGTCTCGGTAATGCGTGTTCAAGGCTTGCCTCCCTGGGTTCTGACCCAGCCTGTCCAGCATCTGACGCAGGGTCGCCAAGGTTTGCGACGGATATTTCGTCGTTTTTCGACCGACAGGCGACAAATGCGGTGCTAGGCCCAGGACATGGCAGATATCTTGCAGAAAACGATTCCCTACGACCCGATGGCCCAGCCGCCCTTGCCGGGCATCCGGCCGCTGCAAATCGCGGACTGGCTGCATCAGGACGATGCCTTTGCCGCCCAGATGGCCCGGCGCGAGACGCTGTTGGCAAACCGCCGGGACGAGGTTCTGGCGCTTGATGACAGCGCCGTTCCGGCCGCGCGGGAATTGCTCGATCTGGTGCTGGCCCAGGTCTATCCCGACACGGGCGATACCGCCCAACGCCCGGATGGCGCCCGCATTCCCATTGATCGCACCGACCCGCTGGGTACCCTGTGCAGGCTGGTGCAGGAAGATTTCTGCATCCTGCACAAGCAGGGGGGAGAGCATATCCTGACCGGCGCAATCCTGTGCTTTCCGGCCAGCTGGACGCTTTCGGAAAAGTTCATGCGCCCGCTGATCGCGATCCACGATCCCGTGGCATCTTATGACGCCAGCATCGCCAAGCGGGTGCAGCGCCTGTTCGACGGCATTCAGCCCGACAGGCCGCTCTGGCGGTTCAATGCCCTTTGGTATGACGATGCCGAACTCTATCAGCCGCGCCGCGCCCATGCTCCGCGGCCCGCGCGCAACCGCTCACAGGCCCAATACCTGCGGAGCGAGCGGCAATGCCTGCTGCGACTGCCACAAAGCCGGGCCGTGGTGTTTTCGATCCATACATATGTCCTGGCGGCGCGGTCGCTGCCGCACCGGGACTGACGACTACAGTCCCAGAGCCGAGGCCAGCTCCATATATGCGCCACTGCTTTCCAGCAACACGATCGCGGCGGTATAGGACAGAACCTGCGTGTTCAGACGAAAATCCTCGCCCCGGATCAGATTGACCGCGGCCAGGGAAACCGCGACCGGAGTTGCCAAAAACGCAACAACTCCGGTCATGCACCAACTGGTCAACCTTTGCAGATCGTTGGAAAGGGCCTCTTGCGGGCATTTGTCGTCCTTTGCCAGGTGATCCGGGTCTGCTCGAAAGGTCAGGGCCAGTACTTGGTCGTCGAATAGCTTGGATTTGTCTTTAGGCTTGTTACCAGTCTCTTGATGCGAGCCGGTCCAGCCGCCCTTTATCGAGACAATTTCGGCATTGTCGTTGTCGGCCAGGCCAGTCGGGAACGGGCCACAGACCGCGCTGAACAATTGCTTGCGGCTTCGCTTGTGCTGCGGCGCAAGGCTTGAGAATGCCGTCATGAACTGTTCGACCGTCAGACTTGCATTCGGTGACAGCCACTCGATCAATGTCGATTGCTGAACCTCGACCAGACGGTACAGGATCACAACCAGCATCATCTCCGAAAGTTCGCGGTCGTCCAACAGGTCAGAAACCGGCGACATCGAGATGACCAACCTGTTTCGGGGCGCGGGGGCCACACGTGCCAGAGCGGTCTTCAACCCCGCAATCCGGTCAATACGCCGGTGCCGGGGTTCCTGAACCGGGATATCGGCTTCCAGATGCAAGCGGATCAGATACTGACCCGAAACGATACGCGCATCATAGACCCCCATCACCGAACGGCGCTCGACATGATGGCCATAGTCTTCCAACGTGGAGGTAACGATGCGGCTGAACTGATCCAGCGCGCCCTCGACGCTGCCTTCGAAAACCAGGCCGCCGTGGTATTTGCCGTTCTGCGTCACAGGTGGAATCCCCCTATACGTGTACCGTCAGAATCAAGACTACTGCACGATGTGGGGGAAAGTTAGACCGAAAGTGAACTTTCGAAACGGAATTTATGGATTGATCACGGATTGGAAACCACAAGACCTAGGGGTTTGGGCCCCAATCATAGATTCAATGTGGCGAATATATGGCGTGGGCAACGCTCGCGATTTTGTCATCCATCGATTCGCGCGGCCATTATGGCAATCGCCTTCTGGTAGACGGTGGCGCTGTTCCATTGCTCGATCACCGTGAAATTCGGCTCTCCCGGCTGGTAGCCGCGACCGGGTTTCCACCCCTTCTGGCGCAGGAAATTCGCGGTCGAGGCCAGCGCATCGGTCATGTTGTAGAAATCGACCTGTCCGTCCCCGGTTGCGTCGACGCCATAGGCCAGCGCGTTGCCGGGCAGGAATTGCGTGTGTCCAAGCTCGCCATGTTTTGCGCCTTTTGTCGCCACTGAAATCGATCCCTGATCCACCAGTTTCAGCGCGCCGATGGCATGCGGAACGAAAAAGTCGGAGCGTCGGCAATCATAGGCCAGTGTTGTGATAGCGGAAACAACAGGACTGTCGCCCATGAAGCGACCAAACCCGGTTTCCATGCCGTGAATGGCAATCAATATGCCCGCAGGCACACCGTATTGCCGTTCCAGCACCGCATAGAACTCCGGGTTCGCCGCCTTTCTCTTGCGCCCTTGCGCCACGATCACATCCGCGCCGCGCACCTGCATGAATTTGTCGAGAGAATATTTGAAACTCTTCTGGTTCCGATCTGCTGCGATGGTGCTGTTGGCGTACCGGGTCTGGGCCAGGGCGCTCAGCCCTTTCTTGCGCACACCCGCACGTTTCGCTTCTCCGGCAAAATCCTTCTTCCAGTTTTCAAACCCGGCGCTGGTATTGCCGCAGGTTGCCGCAGGCACTGTGGCGGGAAACAGGAACAAGCCGAGCAATGCGACCACAACGACGCGCCGCATTCCGAATGGTACAAAATGCTCATTCGTGCCTCCAAAACCTGTACAATTCGTACAATTCGGCTTTGCAAAGGAGAATTCTCCGAAAATGCGCTGAGGCGGGCGAAGAAAGGTCATGAAACTGTTCCATAGCTGAAATCCGTGACCAAGCGTATCGGCGGAGCCGTAAAGGTCAACGAAAAAGGGCGCCCTCACGGACGCCCTTTCGGTCATAAGCAGACTGTCGGTCAGCAGCTGTAATACATGCCGAATTCCACCGGATGCGGTGTATGTTCGTATGTGTGAACCTCTTCCATCTTCAGGGCAATATAGCCGTCGATCTGGTTCTTGGTGAACACGTCGCCCTGCAGCAGGAAGTCGTGATCCGCCGCCAGGCAATCCAACGCTTCGCGCAGGCTGCCGCAAACGGTCGGGATACCTTCCAACTCTTCCGCCGGCAGGTCGTACAGGTTCTTGTCCATGGCCTCGCCCGGATCGATCTTGTTCTTGATGCCGTCCAGACCGGCCATCAGCAGTGCGGCAAAGCACAGATAGGGGTTTGCCGACGGATCGGGGAAGCGGGCCTCGACGCGCTTGGCTTTCGGGCTTTCGGTCCACGGAATACGGACGCAACCCGAACGGTTACGGGCCGAATAGGCGCGCAGAACCGGGGCTTCAAAGCCGGGGATCAGTCGCTTGTACGAGTTGGTTCCGGGGTTGGTGAAAGCATTCAGCGTCTTGGCGTGCTTGAGGATACCCCCAATGAACCACAGCGCCTCGTCCGACAGATCGGCATATTTGTCGCCTGCGAACAACGGCTTGCCGTCTTTCCAGATCGACATGTTCACATGCATTCCCGAACCGTTGTCACCATAGATCGGTTTCGGCATGAAGGTCGCGGACTTGCCATAGGCATGCGCCACGTTGTGGATCACGTACTTGTACTTTTGCAGCTCATCTGCCTGTTTGGTCAACGTCCCAAAGATCAGCCCCAGCTCATGCTGGCACGACGCAACCTCGTGGTGGTGCTTGTCGACCTTCATGCCCAGTCGCTTCATGGTCGACAACATCTCGGAACGCAGGTCCTGCGCTTCGTCGGTCGGGTTGACCGGGAAATAGCCGCCCTTCAGGCCGGGACGGTGACCCATGTTGCCCATCTCGTACTCAGTGTCGGTGTTCCAGGACGCATCGGTCGCATCCACTTCGTAGGACACCTTGTTGATCGAGTTCGAGAACCGCACGTCGTCGAACAGGAAGAACTCGGCCTCGGGTCCCATGTAGGCCACGTCACCGATGCCCGACGCCTTGAGATAGGCTTCGGCCTTCTGCGCGGTACCGCGCGGGTCGCGATCATAAGGCTCTCCGGTGTCGGGTTCGACAACGGTGCAATGAATGCAGATGGTCTTTTCCGCATAGAACGGATCGACATAGGCGCTTTCAGTGTCGGGCATCAGTTTCATGTCCGATGCCTCGATCGACTTCCAGCCCGCGATGGAAGAGCCGTCGAACATGAACCCTTCGTCCAGAAAATCCTCGTCCACCAGGTGTGACACGATGGTCACGTGCTGCAGCTTGCCGCGCGGGTCGGTGAAGCGGATGTCGACATATTCGGCACCCTCTTCCTTGATCAGCTGAAGAACTGCGTCCTTGCTCATTCTTTTAGTCCTCTGTTTGAGATCTCGTTTGTTTCTTACAGCGCGTCCGAGCCGGATTCGCCGGTGCGGATGCGGATGGCTTGTTCGACGGGCGAGACAAAGATCTTGCCGTCGCCGATCTTGTTGGTCTTGGCGGCCCCGATGATCGCCTCGATTGCGGCATCGACCTGATCGTCGTCCAGCACGACTTCGATTTTCACCTTGGGCAGAAAATCGACGACATATTCGGCGCCGCGATATAGTTCTGTGTGTCCCTTCTGGCGGCCAAAGCCCTTGACCTCAATGACACTCAGCCCCTGGACACCGACGTCCTGCAGCGCTTCTTTCACTTCGTCCAGCTTGAACGGCTTGATGATCGCTTCGATCTTCTTCATCGGAGTTCCCTCGCAATCTTGTCAGGCTGGCTCAGATCACGTCTAAGATCGGGCGGCAACGCGTTTGCGGAAATGCGAGGTGCTTGGCAGCCTGAAACCGGGCTTGCGATCAAACTTTGATCGCAGTGCACAAAAAATGCGCGAAAGTGAATCGCGGGGAGAATTGCGATGACGGAATTGCTGACGGCGGCGCAGATGCGGGCGCTTGAAAAGGCCGCGATCGAGTCCGGTGAGGTGACCGGGCTTGAGCTGATGGAACGCGCCGGGCGAGGTGTTGTCGAGGCGATTTTCGAGGAGTGGCCGGAATTGGACAGGCGAGGGGCCAGCCCCTCGCGCTCTCCGGAGTATTTGGACAAAGATGAAGAGAACGCTCAGCGGGCCGTTGTGCTGTGCGGGCCGGGCAACAACGGCGGCGACGGGTTTGTCGTGGCGCGGTTGTTGAAGGAGCGGGGCTGGGAGGTGGAGGTGTTCCTGTACGGCGATCCCGAGAAACTGCCGACGGATGCGAGGGTGAATTATGAGCGGTGGTGCGCCCTGGATGTTGCCTGTAAATGGGACGATGGTGCTGTCGAAGAGGCGTTGGACAATCAAGAACATGACTTGGTTGTCGATGCTCTGTTCGGTACTGGAATAACACGGACGATGCCGGACGACATTGATCGCGCTTGGCACGGCTTTGTACCGACCGTTACGCATAGACCGCAAAGTGACCGACGGCCAAAATACGTTGCCGTCGATTGTCCCAGCGGTCTTTGCTGCGATTCCGGAGCAAATTTTGGAGCTTTTCCAACTGATCTAACAGTTACGTTCCACGCTCCCAAGCTTGGGCACTACCTGTTGGGGGATGGTCATTATGGCGGAGGTCCCGGACTGTCGAATAAAATTGTTGTCGCTAATATTGGACTAAATTCCAACGCTGCACCTACGGAGGTCCAGTTGATTGATTTGCCTGAGAGCAGTGGTTTTCGTGGAAAATGGGCTGGTCAGCACAAATACAGTCACGGCCACGCATTGATCCTTTCAGGCGGTACTGGAAGAACCGGTGCGGCGCGTTTGGCGGCGCGAGGGGCACTGCGGATTGGGGCAGGGATGGTGACGCTGGCGGTGCCGCCCAGCGCGCAGCAGGAGGTTGCTTGCCAGATCACCGCGCTGATGCTGGCGCGTGTCGAGGGCGCCGATGGGTTAGCGGCAGTGCTGGGGGATACCCGCCTCAACGCGCTCTGCTTGGGGCCGGGTATGGGCGTCGAGCGGGCGCGTGATCTGTTGCCGGTGGCGCTGACCGCCAAACGCGCCACGGTGCTGGATGCCGATGCGCTGAGCGCCTATGCCGAAGAACCGGCAGAGCTGTTCGCTCTGTTGCATGAGACCTGCGTTCTGACCCCGCATGGTGGCGAGTTTGCGCGCCTGTTCCCGGACATCGCGGCAAGGCTGGATGCGGTGCCCACGAAAGGGCCGGCCTATTCCAAGGTGGACGCGACGCGAGAAGCGGCGAAGCGGGCGGGTTGTGTTGTTCTGTTCAAGGGGGCGGACACGGTGATTGCGGCACCGGATGGGCGCTGTTCGGTCAATTCGGCGCATTACGACCGGGCCGCTCCGTGGCTGGCCACCGCCGGAACTGGCGACGTGCTGGCGGGATTCATCACCGGCCTTCTGGCCCGCGGCTTTGCCCCGATGCAGGCGGCGGAATCGGCGGCCTGGCTGCATGTCGAATGCGCGCGTGAGTTTGGCCCTGGTCTGATCGCCGAAGATCTGCCGGAACAGTTGCCGAAAGTGTTCCGAATGCTTTCCTTGTGAGAGGGCAAAATTCCCCCTCGCACTTGGTTGAAAGCTTTGTTATTGAGCGCCTCATTACAGGGTTCTGTCCCTGTTCGTGCGGGCGTGGCGGAATTGGTAGACGCACCAGATTTAGGTTCTGGCGCCGCAAGGTGTGGGAGTTCGAGTCTCCCCGCCCGCACCATTATCCACCGTTTGACGAACGGTTTCCTTTACATTGTACCAATTGAAGACGCTTGGATTTTGGGCGCGGCAAAACAAGTGAGAGATATTCGAACCTAATTCACGATCAAAAAGTCGGTGAATGCTCACCCCAACAGAATGAGTTGTCCGATGCCCGCTATTGCGATGGCAATCCCCATGGGGAAATGGCCTTTTTGCGAGACACTGGTCAAACCCGCGCCTTGAAATACAGGAAGCCTTTGCATCACGACTGTTAACAGGCTGCCGATCAGCATCGCCGCCGAGAATATGTAGGCAAAGGTAATTAGCCCACCGGTCGGAACGAACAGGATCAGGACCGGAAGCATTTTGGTATCTCCACCGCCGATCAGTCGAAGAGAAAACAGTACAAATACCACCAGGAAAGCGATAGAGGCCGCTGCCAACCGCCACACAACCATGTCGAATGGAAGGGTGAGGCTGAACGTCACGAACAGCACCAACCCGCCCAAGGGCAGAATATTTGGGATTTTCATATATTTCACGTCGCAATACGCGACGAGGCTCATCAGGAGGCAAAACATTGCTTGGAAAAACGGTGCCACTGCCGGTCGCCTCAGCCGAATTGTGCGCCGACGGCGTCATCCGAGGTGAAAGGTTCAACTGACATCAGTTGATAAATCAGCTCTGCCTGGTTCTGCACGCCGGTCTTGGCGTAGATATTTCTCAGATGTGTGCGCAAGGTCGAAGTGGAAATTGCCAAGGCCTTGAGAATACCCTCGTTTGTCTTTCCACGATTTAAAAGAACGCAAACGCGGTACTCGGCGCGACTCAGACGTGCGGGGTTTTCGACGCTCAGGATAGGTTTCCCATCCAGCGGCGCCGTGTCATTGGGTGTCGACCGCAAAAGAGCATCCATGAACAGCCCCTTGGCGCGGTTGCCCCAGGTTTGTGCCAGCGTTTCTGCCAAGATGTTCAAGACGGCAAGAATTTGGGGCGGCACGGCCTCGGGAAAATGAAGTTCCAGCAGATCCGATGTCATGTCGTTGCGGGAGAGCGGTATAACGATCAACTCTCTCAACCGACGGTTCAGGTGAAACTCCATCAACGATGGATCGAATTCGTCGTAAAGCGTCGACTTGGCCCAGGTGGACCCGGGTTTGGCCTGATCCAGATATGGGCCGAGCAGGGTACGGGAATACGATCTGCACGGTCCGTGGCCGGTGGTCGGTTTTGAATCGTAGGAAATTGTCTTGGGAAGCGCGCGTGCCGTTTTCGGCACGCGCGCAAGCACCACGATTTCGGCGCCGAGGCTTTCGGCGATGCTATGAAGAGCATCCATCAACAAAGCTTTGGAGTGAAGGCATTCACACCATTTCGCGACTGCCCCAATCAGGCGGGCTTCGGAAGCGAGGTGGTTATGCTGACCTTCTGTGCGGTCGCCGTAAGAAAACATTCCTAACCCCCCAGGTCAGGTTACTCGTGAACAATGACCTCCACCCGAAAACAAACAGGGCCGAGGGTACAACAACCAAGTTGTGGCGAACTTGGTCACTATACATTGGCGAATAGTTTGAAAGGTTTCTACAAAATGGAGGATTTTCGATTAAATCTGCTGTTATTGAGGCCTGCGGCGAAAACAGTCGAGCCGGTAGTTGCGGATTATTCACGTATTGATGGAATCCGATCCCTAAAACTCCGTCAAAACTGATTCACGCCGCTCTCCAATTGGATACGTAGTTAACGTTGGGTATTGGGTTTGAGCGCGTCACAAAAGTCGCCACACTATCAAAGTGTGGCGACCGCTTTTGTGGAACGACGTGACGCAGGGTGTATGTCCGTCGAATGTCAGGTGAGGATTAGCCGGAGAAATATCGAATATAGCGAATGACATTCGGGCCGATGGTCAGCATGATGAGCGCTGGCAGCATCAGCGCCGCCAAGACAGCAGACATCTTGACCGGCAGCTTGTTTGCCATCTCCTGTGCTTTCATTTCGCGGTAATTACGCAACTCGTCCGAATAGGTCGAAAGCGCCTGAGACATGCTGGTGCCGAATTGCATCGACTGCTGGGTGACTTTCGCAAATGAACGTACGGTATCGACACCGGTACGGTCGGCCATGTCCATCAGTGCGGCATCCCGTGGGCGGCCCGCCTGAACTTGGCGCTGCGCCGAAAGGAACTCCAGCGAGATCTCGGGTGAGATTTCGGTCAACTCGTTACCTACACGGGCCATTGCGGCGTCGAATCCAAGCCCTGCTTCGACGGAGATGCGCATCAGATCCAGTGCGTTCGGAAAGCCCTCCTCGATCTTTTGCGTGCGCTGCTTGACCTTGTTGTTAAGCCAGAAATTCGGGCCGAAATAGCCGGCGCCGACGAGAAATGCCAGGAACAGCTTGATTTGAAAGTTGGTCAAACCGGAAACAAGGGCCGCTAGACCGCTTGGGACCGACGCGCCGGGCATCTTGGTGATGACGACCAATGCCAGAAGGAGACCAGGAAGGATCAGGCCCAGAACGGCTCTCGTGATAACAAAGTACCGCAATGCGTTGGGCGACGTGAAACCCGCGCGCAGCAGACGCTGCTTGAGCTCCGAGCGCTCCTTTTCGTTTCCCGGAGCAAAAGCTTTGGTGAAACCGTCGAATTCAGCGGTAGGAGTTTTAAGGATCGCCTTGTCAAGACGCGCCATGTTGGGCGCGCCCTTCAAAGCCGCAATACGCGTCGCTGGTACGCTCTTGCGCCCCATATTCGCTGCGATGCTCCAGAAAACGAGTACTATCCCGATCCCCAGTCCCGAGAGGATCATGATCTCAGGCGAGATTTCCATTGATGCCGCTAGGCTTTGGATATTGTTGAACATGGCTTTCGTCCTCTCAAATTCTGAAATTGACGAGTTTTTTCAGGAAAATCAGATTCAGGGTGGTCAGAACCACCACTGAAATGGCCATCGGCAGGAACAGCGGGTCCTCCATGACGCCCCGGTAATAATTTGGCGCAGTGATCGAGGTGAAGATCCCGATGATCACGGGCAAGGCTGACAGAAACCAGGCGGTCAGCCGGCCTTCGGATGAAATCGCACGGATCTTGCGCCGCATTGCAATCCGGTCGCGGATCACCCTGGATAGGATTTCGATGACGTTGACAAGATCGCCGCCGGTGCCGTGCTGGATGCCGATGCTTGCTGCCAGATAGTAGACATCTTCGATATCCACGCGCTGGGCGAACTCCTGAAACGCATCTGGCAAGTCGTCGCCATAGCTTATCTGGTCAAATACGATACCAAATTCGGTTCCGATCGGGTCGGGCATTTCTCGCGCGATCGCGCCAATCGAGTTGCTGAGTGGATGGCCGACCTTGAGGCCGCGTGCAAGCATGTCCAATGCATCAGGCAGTTGCTTGGTCAGCTCATCGGTACGCTTTTTGTATTTGATTTTGACAAAGCCGACCGGGCCGACAAAGCCTACCAGAATGGCCAGCACAAGAGCTGCGGTGGGGCCGAGCGGGTACAAGGCGAATGCAAACACGCCAAAGCCGAGCAGCAGGCAAAGAAACGTGAACTTGTCGATTCCGATGGTCAGACCGGACTGATGCAATTGCCGGGGCAAATCGCCCACGAACGGTACTTTTTGCCAGAAACCGCTGCTTTGCTTTGGTTTCAGCAGCGCCAACACGTCTGCCGCGTCGTGGCCCTTGGCCAACATCTTGAGACGGCGTGTTTTCGCTTCGTTGATTTTTTCCCTCCGACTGGCCAGTTGTGCCATGCCGGTGAAGGCAAGCAGCGTTCCCACTGCGATGCCGGTATAAACGAGATACGTGAATTCCTGTTGTCCAGCGAAGATTTCCATGATCACGCTTCCTTGGCCAGGAAGGTCGAAAGATCAAGGTCGATACCGGCGGCAACCAGATCGTCCATGCACTGCGGACGAATGCCGGTCGCGACGAACTCGCCGATGATCTCTCCGGTTTCCGATTTGCCCAGTTTGCGGAACACAAAAATGTCCTGCATGGTCACCACGTCGCCTTCCTGGCCGGTGATCTCGGAAATGCTGACGACACGGCGTTTGCCATCGGCCAGACGGGTCAGTTGAACGACAAAGTTGAGGCCCGACGAAATCTGTGCGCGGATGGCGCTGAGCGGCATGTCCAAGCCGATCATCGTGACCATCTGCTCGATCCGACCTATGGCATCACGAGCCGAGTTGGCGTGCACTGTGGTCATCGATCCGTCATGGCCGGTGTTCATTGCCTGAAGCATGTCGAATGCTTCGGCGCCACGGACTTCGCCCACGATGATGCGGTCAGGGCGCATCCGCAACGCATTGCGCACCAAATCCCGTTGCAGCACCGCGCCATTGCCCGAGGGGTTCGGCGGGCGGGTTTCCAGTCGCACGACATGTTCTTGCTGCAGGCGCAGTTCGGCGGCGTCTTCGACGGTAACGATGCGCGAACGATGGTCGATGCCGGCCGAAATTGCGTTCAGCATGGTGGTCTTGCCCGAACCGGTGCCACCCGAGATCAGAATGTTTTTGCGCGCTTCGACCAATGCCATCAGGAACTTGGAGGCGCGCTGGTCCAGCGAGCCCGATTCAATCAGGCGGTCAAGCGTCAGAGGTGTCTCGGAAAACTTGCGGATCGACATGCTGGGACCGTCGATGGCGCAGGGGCGGATGATGGCGTTGACACGGCTTCCATCCTCGAGACGGGCATCCACCCAAGGGTTGCTTTCATCGACGCGGCGACCGATGCGTGACACGATTTTGTCGATGATGCGCAACAGGTGCTTTTCGTCCCGGAAGCGCGTGTTTGTGCGTTCCAGCACGCCGCGGCGCTCCACGAACACGTCGCGGTGGCCATTGACCAGAATGTCGTTGATCGTCGGATCGGCCAGCAGTGGCTCAAGCGGCCCAAGGCCCAGAACCTCGTCCATCAGCTCATCCACGATCCGGCGGAAATCATCCGAGCGAAGCGGGTTGTTTTCCGCGGCCAGAACCTCGCTGGTCAGCGCGGCGACCTCGCGGCGCAGTTCCTCGGGCGCAACTTTTTCCACAACCGAAAGGTTGAGGCGATCCAGCAGGGCTTCGTGCAGGCGGCTTTTGAGTTCCAGGAACTTTACCAGCTCCTTTTCTTCTTCCGATTGCTTGGCCACTATCACCGGTTTTACATCTTCGACCGGACGCAGATGAATGGCCTTTGCAGTCGCTTGCTCGCTGCTATTTGAAAAATACTTGAACATTTTTACCCCCTAATCAGGCTTTCGCAGTCGCGACTGCAGTGTTTTCCTTAAGATCTGCAGCGATCTGTCTTCCCATCTTCGCAAGCGCTGCGGTCAGCGCCGATCGCCCGGCTGCTTTCGATAGCGGTTGACCGCGATCGACAGCTTCGCGAGCTGCGTTTTCGTCATGCGGCAGCCAATAGCGGAGCGGGCGGCCCAGGATCGCCGAAGCTTCCTTGTGATGACTGGATTGAACCAGCGGCTTTTTCTCGTGATTGACCACCAGATCAATCTGAAGCGTTGGCACATCCTCGGTGAAGAAATTGGCCAGGCGCAGGCATTGCTGAACGGACGGAACCGCGCTGTCGGTCACAAGGCACATCCGGTCGCTCATTTCGAGCACTGGCGACAGCCAGGGCACCAGGGCGCGAGGCAGATCCACGACAACATAGTCGTATTTGCTGCGCAGAACGTTAAGCAGGGATTTCACCTGCTCGGGGCGCAGGGAATCCACGGGCGCAAATCCAGTTGGTGCTGACAGGACATCGACCCCGTTTTCGGCCTTTACCATGGATTGTTCCAAGAATGTGGCGTCGGGCATGGTTCCCTCAACCGCCATCTGGAACAGAGTTTCGTTCGGCTGCACATCCAGAAAGCTGCTGATCGCGCCGAATTGCAGATCAAGATCCACCAGCGCAACGCTGTTGGTCGGCACCTTCTTCATCATGCCACGCCGGTCCAATAGCTGGTCGGCCAAATTGACGGCGACGGTGGTCGAGCCGATCCCACCGCGCGCTTGGGCGACGGAGAGGATTTTCCCAGCGCGACCGGAATCTGCAGATCCGAATGCGATTTGATTGCTCACATTCATTGCCTTGCAGATACTGTTGCGCAGATCGTCGGCATTCATGGAGATAGGCAGCACGTCGGTTGCGCCGGCATCGGTCAGTTTGCGGGCATCGCTGAACAGGATGCCATCATCGCTGAGCGCGATGATCGCTGCATGTGTGCCTCCGCCCTTGCGAATGGCGCGGATCGCTTCTACATCGTCCGAAGCTGCAGCTCCGGTCCGGAACACGATCACATCAGTCGAAGCGGCGAGTTCGGTGGCCTTGCCGTTGATCTGGGGCAGGGTTGCGTTCAAACCCGTCACTTTCAGCGAAGCGTCGGTGCCCAGAGCGGCTTGCAGGCTGGAGTGAACCAGCGGGTCGTCTGATACGACTGCAATTGTCTTATTTCTCTGTTCCATTTTACTATGCTCCTGTCTGAAATTATCCGCTGGTGCCCATTGCCAGGTCTTCACCAGGCATCGATGCACTCATGGAGGGGAAGGTTACGGAGGCCCCGAGATCCGGGGAGGACGTACCTCCGGCCAATGCCACCAGCCCCCCTAGCGGCGAAATGAATTCAAAAGTTTGGTTTTGCACCTCAACTGTAACGATTGGCGTGAACGGACCACCCAAAAAGCCAAGGTCACTGTCGTAGGTGTAGGAAAAGCGCAGATTGGAAATCGTACTGTTGATCGGCATTGATCCTTGAACGATGTCCCAGATCTCGCTGGCAGTGTCGTTGGTGGAGTCTCCGCTGCAGCTGATCGTTCCGACGTCGGCACAGACATTCGCGCCGCTGCTGCACATTGTGCCAAAGTCGGGCGCGGTGGAGCCGTTTTGAACCGGTCCGCGGCGGTGCACGTTCGGTACGCCGGTGCAGGCCGGTGGGCGAACAGCGGCGATGCGGGCCGCCACATGCATGGCACGTTCGGCGGAAGCGTAGTGCATGCTCATGCGGCCAAAATCGATCAGGCCAAAGAACATAAGCAGGAAGATCGACAGGACAACAGCGAATTCGACCAGTGTCGTGCCGCTTTCATCCCGACGCAGGCGTGCCAGTTGCTGGGCGAGGCGGTATTTTCTTGCAATATGTCTCATGCTCCAAATACCCGTGACTGATCCGAAATGACGGTGTTGACGTTTTGCAGGTTGCCCCCGACCAGTGAGAAGACATCGGCAAAGGGGAAAGTGACCGACAGGTTCGCAGTGACCTGGATGACCGGCGCGGGCGAAACGCGGTAGGTTCCGGCGACGCAGTTCAGGCTGAGCGAGACCGAGTTGACGCTGATCCCAGACGGGAACGGCGAGGTGCCGTCGATCCGGTTTCTGACGATCTCTTCGGCCTTGGTCGTATAGGTGCTGACCGCTGTGCCGCCGCTGCACATATCCTTGGGAGCGACGCGGGCCAGATAGCGCGTGGCGTCACGGACGCCTGCGTTGACATTCTGATAGGCCCAGAACAGACGACCGCCTTCGATGGTTACGGCGAACAGAACCAGCATCATCGGCATCAGTATGGCGAATTCGACCAAGGCGGCACCGGATTCGTCGCGGCGGAAATCCGACAGTTTCTTGCTATGGAACAGACGAGACAACATGGGATCACCTGTAAAGCTGGACAACGTCGTGGAAGAGAGAGCCGGCACCGGGGCTGTATTCGCTGGCGCTGCCGACGACCTCGCCCCAGATGTCAACGGTGGGAGGAGAGGAACCGTCATCGCCGACAGGCTCGGTCAGGAAGATCTTGAAGAATTCCTGGACTGGCACGTTGGTGGCGGCTCCGTTGATCGGGTTGGCAGAGCAATCGATACCGGCGGCGATGATCACGCGGCGATCCGGATCACTGCTTTGATTGTTCGAGCACATCGGGCGCCCGGTTTCGGCCTTGCCGGTCAGAAGCGGAGCGGAGGAACTGGCGGCCGCGTCGATCTCGGCAAGGTAGTATTCATACCGAGTTGTGGCGGAAGGGTGCGGATCAGTGCCGTCATAGTTCATATTGACATAGGCTGTTCGGCCTGCGTTCCAGCTGCCGTCGCCAAATCGGCTGCAGCCACCGCTTCCAAAGCAATCGTCGCGCGGCATGCCCATTGTATCAGGCGAGATCTCTTCATTTCCGCTGATGCAGGTGTTGCCGGTGCCGGGAACAATACCCTTGATCACATTTGGGGCAGGCGGGAAGTTCGCATTGTTCTTCTTGCCATTCATGATCGAGCGGTAGATATCGAAGCGCACGTTATAGATGGCGTTCTCGATGCCGACTTTCTGGCCCGGTTCGATATCGACGCCGCGCATGTTGAAGCATTGCGTGATGCTGCCCTCGGCCCCGATCAGGCAGGCGTCAAGGTTCACACCGCTCAGACCGGCGCAGGGGCCTTCGTCGTCGACCAAAGTCTTGGCCGGGTCGAGGAAGCCGAAATCGCCGGGCCCCCAGCCCGCGCCATTGCCGCCAGAGCGCAACAGGATCATATCACCGATATTCTCGTCCGCCTTATAATTTGAATCGGGCAGGCAGAACATCATCGGGGTCACGTCGCAGGCATATTGGGTAAATCCGGCGATTGCCGATCCATTGGCCCAACCGTCTGGCATTGGATTTCCGGTCAGGGCGGCGAAGACAGCGCCGAACGTTGCGGCGACTGTCGAAGGTGTGGTCTGAACCAGAACATATGCAGCTTCGGTCGCATCCGTGGTGGTCGCTGTCACGACATCGGTGTCATCGGCGGGAAGGTCAGACAGAAATGTCAGGGTAAAGTCGGTATTGCCACTCAGCTGGCTGCCGCCGCTGCCGAAAGTCTTGTTGTCGACGATCATGTTCTCGGCGGCTGCGGTTGCCCGGATGATGGCGTCGGCACCTCCGTCCAGCTCTCCGGCGGCGGCCAGGGCGACGTGATCGGCAAAGGACTGAAGTTCGGTCCGGGTGATCGCGGTGCGACCGACGTCAAAAGAAAGTGCGACGATACCGAAGAAGATGGCAAACGATACCCCCCAGATCACCAGCATCGCGCCGTTTTCGTCAGAGGCGAGGCATTTCATGGTGTTGGCGGGTTTCATCTGTCATCTCCTCGGCAAATCGTTTCAGCGCAGTTCGGTAACGGTCACGTCTGTACCGCGGCGAACGACGACGGTTTTGATCGGTGCTTGTTCCGGCACCGGCGACAACTCGCGCAGAACATCGCTCAGTCCGATGGATTCCAGCGGTTCGTCATTGGCCGCCTCAAGTGTGCGCAGCGTCAGGCTGAGCGTTCCTGCGCGCTGGGCGAGCGCCAGGCGCTGGCCTTCTTCAGGCGTGACTTCGACGGTGACGGTACGGGCGACACCGGGCGCGTCTTTTTGCTCGTCCGCTTCCTGATCAACGCCAATGATGCGCTTGTTCTGCAGGATCGTGACGGTCTTGAGGTCCTTGTTGGCGCCGTGCGTCAACAGGATGTCGACGAAATCGCCCGGCGTGACAAAACCGCCAACACCGGACTGGGCGTTCACGTTGATTGCCATCGCGCGGTTGTTGGCGCTGATGGTCTGAACGATGGTGACTTTTTCGCCAAAGTTCGAGACCTTGTTGGTCAGGATCAGCTCACCCTGAGAGATTGCGCGCTTGGCGCGGCGAAATTCCTTGCCTTGGCTTGGAAGCAATGTGTCGTAGGCGGTATAAACGCCGCTTGGCAGCGCTTCTTTCGGCCAGGCGATAGTGGTCAGTTTCTGGGCGTCCACGACTTGGCCAAAGTCGATGTCCTGGGCGGCAACGATGACGTTGACGACCTTTTCTTCTTCGACGGCTTGTCGTTTGGCATATTCATTCTCGATGTAGTCACGGGCCAGATACACCGAGCCCGCTGCAACCCCCAGTCCGGCGACGAATGTCAGGAAAGAAGAGAAACGCATGGTGGTCTCCAATATTGTTGGTCGGCGCTCTTGATGCCGTTGATCAAATGGCCCGGAGGGGGCGTTTCACCGCTGACTTGGCAGCCATGTACTGATTTGCGGTGAAACGCCCTGTTCAAATCCGTTCGAAGTCGCACTCTTTAAAAAAACTATGGATAACGGTGACGTCTTGCGGATTTGCTCCGGGAGGTGTTGCCGCGAAATCTCCAAGGCCGCGGCAACAATTTCATTTGAGAAAGTGCTTCTCTAAAGTTACGGCGTGGTTCCGCAGGTCGGCACCGAGCCGTCTGCATTTGGCATACAGTTGCCAGCGGCAGTCATCGAACCTGCGACGTCGCCTGCCAGCGTCGAAAGCGCGCCGGCGCCCAATACGACCGCCAGTGCGATTGCGATGCCGTATTCGACCAGAGTTGCACCCGACTCGTCACGACGCAGACGCTTGAAGGTATTTGCGATAAAGTTTTTCATATTTTGCTCCAAAAAATGTGGGTCGCCCCAGGTGTTGGGGGCGATGGTGAGTTCGCAGACGATCCACCCCCTGGAAACGCTGCTGATACCCACATTAGAGGACCCGAATATGACGCCGCGTCGTTCAAGAGGATCAGATTTTCCCCTTTGGGTTGAATCTTTTTCCGTCAAGGTCTTTTGAAAGCGTGGAATTGAAATCGGCGCTGTCTGCTTGGATTTGCGTCATGTGAGCAAATTTGAGGGAAAACGAGGGAATCTTCCCAAACAAGTGGATTCAATCCGTCAAATTCCAAATGAAGTGCTTGCTTTTGACCGCCTTGTGTGGCTGGGTGAACATGTTCGTGGGGTTATTCTGAGGGCGCTGTGTCGAATCGCGGTGTACATACGCATCGAGAAGTCGAATTGCTGGATGTGTTACGTCGCCTCGGCGGGGCCGCGCGGAACTCCGATCTGGCAAAAGCCCTCAATGTGTCCGAGGAAACCGTACGGCGCGCGATCAAGGCATTGTCCAAATCCGGGGCAGTGGAACGCGTGCATGGCGGGGCCTATCTGGCAGGAACTCAGGGTGATCCGAGTTTCTTTCGTCGCATCGCGCAGCATCCTGACGAAAAACGCCTGATCGCATCGAGCGTCGCGCAAGTCGTGCGCGATGGGATGACGGTCTTTTTGGATGTGGGGTCGACAACGGCCTTCGTTGCCGAAGAGCTGCGCCAGTGCAGCAACCTTACTGTCGTAACCAACTCGGTAGGAGTGGCGCAAAGCCTGGTGGGTGTAAATGGATCGCGGGTTCACCTGTTGGGCGGTGAGATGCAAAGCGATGAACGTGGAACCTTTGGTCATGTCACCCACCGTCAGGCGCAGAGGTTCGCATTCGATCTGTCCATTTTAAGTGCAGATGCTGTGTCGGCACGCAAAGGGTTTTTGTATCTGAGTTCTGCCGAGGCGGATCTGGCGTCTATCATCGTCGACAATAGCGACTGGTCTGTGGTTGTGGCTGACCATTTCAAGTTCGGTGAAACCGCGCCCTATCGCGGTGCCGACCCGCGACGGGTTGACGACCTGTTCACGGACAAACGGCCCAAGGGCGTCCTTGCGGCGGCCTTAAAGGAATGGGGTATCAAGGTAAGGGTGGCGACAGGAGGCGAGGCCGGTGCTGGCGAAGAGTGACTACGCGGGTCACGCGGTCGAAATCGCAGGAATCGCGGCCAAGGCCGCGCGTGGTTATTTCCGTGGCCATCTTGGGATCGAGTTCAAATTGGATGAAAGCCCGGTCACCCAGGCCGACAAAGGCGTCGAGGCGTGCGTTCGCGATTACATTGAGCAACACTTCCCGGATCATGGCATCTTTGGAGAAGAGCACGGGTTCGAAGGTAAGGACCGACGCCATATCTGGATCGTTGATCCGATTGACGGTACCCGATCGTTTCTGTCCGGTCATCCATTGTTCGGGTTCCTGCTGGGGCATCTGGAAGACGGTGTTCCTCAGGTTGGTGTCATCGCCATGCCTGCGCTTGGCGAGATATTTCTGGGTGTGAAGGGGCAGGGGGCGACGCTAAATGGCGAGGCCATTCGAGCGTCCGCCAAAACGAGGGTGGATCAGGCCATTCTATTTGTGAATGAAGGCGACAAGATCCACCGCGACCATCCCGACGTTTTTGAAAGGTTGATGAATGCAGGTCAGACGCGCCGATTTGCTTATGATTGCTATCCACATGCGCTGCTGGCGGCGGGCTATGTGGATGCGGTGATTGACTATGATTTGCAGCCCTACGATTATCTGCCGGTTTCGGTCGTCATCGAAGCGGCGGGAGGCGTTATGACGGATTGGGAAGGGCAGCCTTTGGGGTTGAATTCTGATGGGAAAGTGATCTCGGCAGCAACGCCGGATTTGCATGCTGAAATGCTCAAACTTGTGCGCGGATAAACTATGGCGATTGTCAGTTTCATCATAAGCCTGGCCGGAGCGACAATGCTGCTGCTCTATGCAGTGCGGATGGTGCGCACGGGGATCGAGCGCAGCTATGGCGCGTCGTTTCAACGTGTCATGACCGGTCAGCGCAGCTATGCCCAAGCGTCGCTTGTCGGGATTGTCATGGCCATCGTGCTGCAAAGTTCGGCGGCGGTGGCATTGTTGTCCTCGGGATTTGCCGCCAGCGGTATGCTGACATTTCCAGCCGGGCTTGCTATCGTGTTGGGTGGAGACCTGGGTTCGGCGCTGATTATTCAGATCCTGTCATTCGAGCTGGATTGGCTTGTGCCGGTTTTGTTGGCCATTGGTGGCTATCTGTTTGTCAAGACAGAGGCCAAGAAGGCGCGGCAACTTGGGCGTATCCTGATGGGGGTTGCGTTCATTCTTATCTCGCTGCGCTTCCTGCGCGAAGCGATGGACCCGATCCGCGACAGCGCCTTTCTGCCCGCAATCGCGGATTATCTGGCGCGTGACTACATAACCGCGTTTCTGGTCGGCGGCGCATTGGCCTTTGTCATGCATTCCTCGGTGGCGGCGATTTTGATGTGCGTGACGCTGGTGCAGATCGGCGCTATTCCCTTTGCCGCCGGATTGTCACTGATGCTGGGGGCGAATTTCGGTTCGGCTTTCATTCCGGTCTGGCTGACCCGGGGGATGAGCCTTTCCGCACGCCGCATCCCGTTCGCCAACCTGTTTCTGCGCGGCAGCTGGGCGGTAGTTACCTTGTTCGCCGCCAATATCGCACTGCGCAGCGGTCTTCTGGGTGATCTGCACGGGGGGCAGATGCTGGTGAACGCACACCTTGTCTTCAACGCATCATTGCTTGTTCTGGCAATCCCGTTTTGCGGTCGCTTGCAGGCCCCGTTCGAGCGGCTTATTCCCGAACCCAACAGGGACAGCGCCAAGTTGCAACCCGGACGACCGCACAGCGCGCTGGACAAGCGTGTCCTGACCAATCCCTCTCAAGCTTTGGCCGGGCTCAAGCGAGAATTGCTGCGGATGAGCGATCTGGTACAGTCCATGTTCGAACCTGCCTTGGAACTGTATCGCAGCGGCGACAAGGAACAGATCCGCGCGGTGCAGGTGATCGATGACGATGTGAATGACTGTCTGTCGGGCATCCGGTCTTATGTTGCGTCGATCCCGACAGAGGGATTCGGAAAGGAAAACGCCAAGATCGCCCGTGATCTGATGGAATATGCCATCAGGCTTGAGACCGCGGGCGACGTGGTCGCCAAACGTCTGACGGTTCTGGCCGGAGAGATGCGAAAAAAAGGCGCTTCGTTCTCGCAGGAAGGGTGGATGGAACTGGTGCACATGCATGAAGGCATCGTTGCGAACCTGAAGCTGGCTTCGAACGTGTTGATCTCGGACGATCTGGAAAGCGCCCGTCTATTAAGCCTGGAAAAAACCGAGATCAAACGTGCCGAGCGTGACAGCCGCAAGCGCCATCTCAAACGTCTGCAGCACGGCACAACAGAGAGTTTTGAGACCAGCGACATCCATCTGGAAACCCTGCGCGCGCTTCGTGAGTTCAACAGCCATATTGCGGCGGTGGCCTATCCGATCCTGTATCGCAATGGGCAATTGCTGGAAACTCGTTTGATCGAAGATATGCCGAGAAGTGACAGGCAGATGCATTCGGAGGATCAGGAATGACGGCTCCGTTCGAGATACTGAATGCAACGGGGAAAGGGCAGGTTGTGCTTCTGTGCGAACATGCCAGCAATAGGATTCCAGACGAGTATGACGGTTTGGGTTTGTCTGACGTTGAGCGCCTCAGCCACGCTGCATGGGATCCGGGCGCGCGTGCCTTGACGCTGCTTTTATCCGAGGCGCTGGATGCGGTCGGAGTGGCTTCGACGGTGTCGCGGCTGGTCTACGACTGTAACCGCCCACCCGAAGCGCCAAGCGCCATACCCGAGAAATCTGAGTTGATCGAAGTGCCCGGTAACCGCAATCTCACTCAAGCAGACCGGGACGCCCGCACGGCGGCAGTTTACGTCCCGTTTTGCACTGCAGTCTCTCAGGTGCTGGAGGCACGCGGACCGGACACGGTGGTGGTGACGGTGCATTCCTTCACGCGGGTTTACTTTGGGCAGGCGCGCAAGGTGGAACTGGGTTTGCTTCATGATGAAGACAGCCGGTTGGTGGATGCGATGCTGGGCCACGCTGATCGCATTCCACACCGCCAGATCGAACGGAACGAACCTTATGGTCCGTCCGACGGCGTGACCCATTCGCTGCGCCTGCACGCTCTGAGCCGGGGCTTGGCCAATGTGATGATTGAAGTACGCAACGATCTGTTGCGCACCGATGAGCAGGTTGCCGACATGGCACGGGAAATATTGGCGCTGCTTGAGCCGGCGCTGAAGGACATTGCGATCAGGGAGGACGCATCGTGAGCGCAACACTCACCTTCGAACATCTCAAGACACAGGTTTCGACCGGGGAAGTGGATACTGTCCTGGTTTGCATGGTGGACATGCAGGGCCGTTTGATGGGCAAAAGGTTCCATGCCGGTCATTTTGTGGCAGGCGCATGGGAAGAAACCCATTGCTGCAACTACCTTCTGGCCACCGACCTTGAGATGGCCACGCCCAGCGGGTTCGCGTCCACAAGCTGGGAGCGGGGGTATGGCGATTATGTCATGAAGCCCGATCTGGACACGCTGCGCCCGGTGCCCTGGCTCGAAGGCACGGTGATGGTTTTGTGTGACGTTCTGGATCACCACACCCACGAAGAGGTACCCCATGCGCCGCGCTCGATCCTGAAGAAACAGGTGAACCGCCTGAAAGCGATGGGGTATGAGGCGATGTGCGCCACCGAGCTGGAATTCTTCCTGTTCGCGAAAAGCTTTGATGCGATCCGCAAGGAAGGGTTCCGCGATCTGGAGCCGATCTCGGGTTATAACGAAGATTATCACATTCTGCAGACCACCAAGGAAGAGCATGTGATGCGCCCGATCCGCAATCATCTGTGGGATGCGGGCATTCCGGTCGAGAACACCAAAGGTGAAGCCGAGGCCGGGCAGGAAGAGCTGAACATCAAATACGCGCCTGCGATGGACACGGCAGAGTATCACTCGATCGCCAAGAACGCGGTGAAAGAAATCGCCTGGCAGCAGGGTCATGCGGCGACCTTTCTGCCGAAATGGCATCATGAAAGGGTGGGCAGTTCGTCTCATGTGCATCAGTCGCTATGGGCGGATGGAAAGCCTGCTTTCTATGATGCCGAGGATGAGCTGGGCATGTCGGCGCTGATGAAAAGCTATATGGCCGGTCTACTGAAATACGCCGCTGATTACACGTATTTCATGGCGCCTTACATCAACAGCTACAAGCGGTTCATGAAGGGCACTTTTGCACCGACGCGGATCATCTGGTCGGTAGACAACCGCACGGCCGGGTACCGCCTGTGCGGGGATGGCACCAAGGCGATACGGGTCGAGTGCCGTATTCCGGGGTCGGATATGAACCCCTATCTGGCGATTGCAGGGATGCTGGCGGCCGGGATCGCGGGGATCGAAGAAGGGCTGGAGTTGCAGCCGCCGACAAAGGGTGATGTCTATCAGGGCGAGACGGGAAAGATCCCGGGTACATTGAAGGATGCACGCAACGCTTTGCACGGATCACAGATGCTGCGCGCGGCGATGGGCGATGACGTTGTCGATCACTATACCCGCGCGGCTGAGGTCGAAATCGAGGAATTCGAACGCGTGGTAACCGATTGGGAAATTGCCCGCGGGTTTGAGCGGGCCTGAGATCAGGCGCGGCCGGGGGTCCTGCCCGTCGCCATTGTCTGCTCGGACCAATGGCGCAAACAAAGGCGACCCCCGGGATATTTATGGCCAGATGAAGCAGGGATCCTGCTCTCTTTAGAGATGGAGTGACTATGGGGCAGATGTTGCAATGTGTCTCGCCGATCGATGGATCGGTATTTGCGGAACGAGAAGTACTGCCGCGGGAGGCTGCCTTTGCAGCCGCAGCGCGCGCGCGCAAAGCACAGGCGGATTGGGCGGCGCGGCCCTTGCAGGACCGTATTGACCTCGTTTTGGCGGGCGTCGCGGCCGTCGGCGCGATGAATGATGAGATCGTTCCGGAACTGGCGCATATGATGGGCCGCCCGGTGCGCTATGGCGGCGAGTTTGGTGGCTTCAGCGAACGTGCCAGCCATATGGCGGAGATTGCCGAAGCGTCACTGGCCGATATTGCCGTGGGCGAAGACGAGACTTTCAAACGCTATATCAAGCGCATTCCTCACGGGGTGGTCTTTGTTGTTGCACCCTGGAACTATCCTTACATGACGGCGATCAACACGGTAGCGCCCGCGCTGATCGCGGGCAACACGGTTGTTCTGAAACACGCGACCCAGACTTTGTTGGTTGGTGAGCGGATGGCGCAGGCGTTCCATTCGGCGGGGGTGCCTGAAGACGTGTTCCAGAATGTATTCCTCAGCCACGACGTGACCAATGATCTGATTGCGGGCAACGCGTTCGACTTTGTGAACTTCACCGGTTCGGTCAGTGGCGGTCAGGCCATGGAGCGTGCGGCAGCGGGCACCTTCACCGGAGTCGGCACCGAACTTGGGGGCAAGGATCCGGGTTATGTCATGGACGACGCCGACCTGGACGCAGCGGTTGATACATTGATCGATGGCGCGATGTTCAATTCGGGCCAGTGTTGCTGTGGGATCGAGCGGATTTACGTTCACGAAAGCCTTTATGATGACTTTGTCGCCAAGGCTGTTGAGATCGTGAAAGGCTACAAACTGGGCAATCCGCTGGACGCCGAAACAACCATTGGTCCGATGGCCAATGTGCGCTTCGCTGACGAGGTGCGCGCCCAGATTGCCGAAGCGGTTGAGGCCGGTGCGGTCGCGCAGATCGCCCCCTTCCCCGAGGATGACGGCGGCGCATATCTCACGCCGCAGATCCTGACCAATGTGACCCATGACATGCGGGTGATGCGGGATGAAAGCTTTGGGCCTGTAGTGGGCATCATGAAAGTGTCCTCGGATGCTGAGGCCATCGCGCTGATGAATGACAGCGAATTTGGCCTGACTGCCAGCCTATGGACCCGCGATGTGGATCGCGCGGCGCGTGTGGGCGACCAGATCGAGACCGGCACCGTCTTCATGAACCGGGCCGACTATCTGGACCCTGGCCTGTGCTGGACCGGTTGCAAGAATACCGGGCGCGGCGGTGGTCTTTCGGTCATCGGCTATCACAATCTCACCCGTCCCAAATCCTACCACCTGAAGAAGGTCACGGGCTAAGGACGACGGCCTGCTCGGGTCTGACCCCCTCGCCCGAGCAGGTCTCATATCACAAAGGAAACCTGACATGTCACTTGTTGGAAACTGGTCCTATCCGACCGCAATCAAATTTGGTGCCGGGCGCATCAAGGAACTGCCCGCAGCCTGTGCCACAGCCGGGATGAAGAAACCCCTGCTGGTCACGGACAAGGGGTTGGCCGATCTGCCGATCACAGCGGCGACGCTGGATATCATGGCGGCGGCTGGTCTGGGCCGCGGTGTATTCAGTGACGTGGACCCTAACCCAAATGAGAAAAACCTCGACGCAGGCGTTGCGGCATACAAGGCCGGTGGGCACGATGGTGTGATTGCCTTTGGCGGCGGCTCGGGGCTGGACCTGGGCAAGATGGTCGCCTTCATGTGCGGCCAGACGCGGCCCGTGTGGGACTTTGAGGATATCGGCGACTGGTGGACCCGCGCGGATGCCGATGCCATCGCGCCGATCATAGCGGTGCCCACCACTGCCGGAACCGGGTCCGAAGTGGGCCGCGCCAGCGTCATTACAAATTCCGAGACCCACGCCAAGAAGATCATCTTCCATCCCAAGGTGCTGCCGACGGTGGTGATCTGCGATCCTGAACTGACGGTTGGGATGCCCAAATTCATCACCGCAGGCACCGGTCTGGACGCCTTCGCGCATTGCGTCGAAGCCTATTCGAGCCCGCATTATCACCCGATGAGCCAGGGCATCGCGCTGGAAGGTATGCGCTTGGTGAAAGAATATCTGCCGCGCGCTTACGCAGATGGCAGCGACATTGAGGCCCGCGCCCAGATGATGAGCGCAGCGGCCATGGGCGCAACCGCCTTCCAGAAGGGGCTGGGCGCGATCCACGCCATGAGCCACCCCATCGGCGCGGTGTTCAACACCCATCACGGCACCACCAACGCGGTCTGTATGCCTGCTGTGCTGGATTTTAACGCCCCCGCCATCGCCGACCGATTCCAGCACGCCGCCGCCTATCTGGGTATCAACGGTGGCTTTGACGGCTTTCGCGCCTTTGTGCAGGAATTCAACGACAGCTTCGGCATCCCGCGCAGACTGTCTGAACTGGGGGTGACAGAGGGGTCCATTCCAGAGTTGGTTAAAGGTGCCATCACCGATCCGTCCTGCGGCGGGAACCCGATCAAGTTGACCGAAGAAAACCTGAATGGCTTGTTCAGAACCGCCTTGTGAATTGAAACACGTGGGTGAATCGGGCCGGCGTGTAGGCTCGCCGGCCTGAATTTCCCGACGCGAAAGAAGTTTGTTGCATGCCCCAATACTGCGTTATGGGAGATCACTTTGGGTGAAACGCGCGCCGCCGGTGTTTATTCTTTGCCCGATGTCCCAAAACTGGCGAATGCAGCGACTGACGGTTGCTCTCAATTGTGTTGACCTTGCAAGTTGATCTGTTTGAAACTGAGTGCATGACGGAACAGGTGAGATGGATAGTGGAAACCTCAATGGAGAACCACCGATCCAAGAAACCCAAAAAGAATGCAAGCCGATCATGAGCTGCGCATCAATAATCTGCTGCAAACTTTTCAAATAATTGAAAAAGGTTAAGCGGGCATGTGCGGGGAAGAGGCCAGCGGGTTTGCAAAGGTAGATGACCAATGCAATATTTCACAAAGAATTGAGTCCTTACGTAAACTGGACTTATGGAAATATCCAACTGTCACTTCAGGAAGGGAAAAGACACTAGGAAACTTCATGAAAACGTCATCATCTGACAACAACAACAAACTAGCCAAAACAGTCCAAAATGGGAGAATAAAAATGGCTTCAAAATCTAACGTAACTCGACGCAGTGTCTTGAAGAGTGCAGGTGCAGCCGCTTTGGCAGCGCCTTTGTACTCGAAAAGCGCGCTGGCCTCGTCGGGTGAAATCAACATCCTGATGTGGTCTGACTATCTGCCACCGTCGTTCCTTGAAGCGTTCGAAAAAGATACCGGTATCAAGGTGAACTATACCGGTATCGGCTCGAACGAGGAAATCATCAACAAGATGAAGGCCACCAAGGGGCAGGGTTTCGATATTGTTTCGCCTACAAACAATCGCTCGCTCCAGTGGGAACCGCTGGAACTGCTGCAGCCCTTTGACATGAGCAAGGTTGGTATCGACGCGGTGAACCCGGCCATGGCCAAAATCGGCACCGATGCCTGGAATTTTGGCGGCAGCGGCGTGCACTGGCTGCCGCACATCTGGGGTACCGAGGGCATCGCTTATCGTACCGATCTATGGCTTCCCGATGGCGATGCACCATCGTACGGCGATGTGTGGTCGGAAGAGAATGCTGGCAAGACCATGGGGCGCGCGCATTCGATGATGCTGGGTGCTGGCCTGTACATGGAACGCGCAGGCGAGATGGAGCCTGGATCGGTTTGGTCTGCATATAATGACGAAGACACCATGCGTAAGGTATGGGGTCAGATCACCGATTGGGTCATCGCGCGCAAATCGCGCATCAAGCTGATCTGGAATGACGCCGACACCCAGAAGAACGGGCTGTTGAACGAAGGTGTTGTGGTCGGTCAGACTTGGGATGGTCCTCCGCTGGCGCTTAAGGCCGCAGGCGAACCGGTCCACTATCAAGCCCCGGTCGAAGGCGCGATGGCATGGGTTGATGGCATGTCGATGCCTACCGGTGCAGAAAACATGGATCAGATCTATGCTTTCATCGAGTTCGCCTATCGCAAGGAACCGGCCGGCGTGGCCATCGACAGTCACGGCTACAACTCGCCGGTACTGGGCGCCGACCAATTCGCTGGCGACGTCTACAAGAAGAACTTTGCCGAAGCCTATCCGGGCGACTCGCTGGCCAACCTGAACCCGTGGCCGGCCGAAGCCCCCTGGTATGCCGAAGTGCGGACCGAGTTCGTCAACAAGTTCGTAAGCGCCTGATCGCTTCAAATATGGGTCCCCTGCGTGTTCAGGGGGCCCTCTTTGTGTGCGTCTTGCACACTGCAACAAAAGATGTCGCCGCATGAACGGACTGACATCACAGGGAGAAACCAAAAATGAGTGCTGGGGTCGGAGTCGATCTGGAAAACCTTTGGATCCGTTTCGGGGACTTTGTCGCCGTGCGCGACGCCAATGTGAATATCAACGGGGGCGATTTCTTTTCGTTCCTAGGCCCTTCGGGCTGTGGCAAGACCACAATCTTGCGCGCAGTTTCGGGCTTTCTGGAACCGTCCGAGGGCAATGTTCTGATCGGCGGCAACAACATGAAGGGGATCGGCCCGAACAAGCGGCCGACGGCGCTGATCTTTCAGAACCTTGCGCTGTTCCCGCTGATGAAAGTTTGGGAGAACATTACCTTTTCGATGGAAATCAAGGGCGCCAGTGCCGCTGAACGTCGCAAGCGCGCGGACGAACTGCTGGACATGATTGCGCTGCCGGGACAAGGTGACAAGCTTCCCAGTGAGCTTTCAGGCGGCCAGCGCCAGCGTGTCGCCATCGCTCGTGCGTTATGTGCCGAGCCGCATGTGCTGCTGCTGGACGAGCCTCTTTCCGCACTCGACCTGAAATTGCGTCAGCACATGCGTACTGAATTGCGCGAAATCCAGCAGCGCGTGGGCATCACGTTCATCTATATCACTCACGATCAGGGCGAGGCACTGACCATGTCGGACAGCATCGCCGTGATGCGTGCCGGTGTGATCGACCAAATCGGTGATGGCAAATCGATCTACAACGATCCGTCGACGGCATTCGCTGCGTCGTTCGTTGGCGAAAACAACGTGTTCCGCGGTAAGATCAAGAAAATCATGGGTAATGAGGCGATGATTTCGACGAACCGCTCGGGCGATCTGGTTGCGCGAATATCGACTGCCAATCGGGGCAAGATGAATGAGGGCGATGCCGCCATGATGTTTATCCGCCCCGAAGCGTTCGCTATCGCTCCGGATGGTGCCAAGGGAACGCACTTTGTTACCGCGCGGGTCAATCACGAAGAGTTCGAAGGAAATGCGTTCAACATTTTCACCGCAGGTGAAGGAGGCAAAGAAATCAAGGTGTCCATTCCCAACCTTGGCCAATCCTTCGACGATCATACCGGCCAGATGATCACGCTGGAATACGAGACCCGCAATGCGGTTATCGTGCCCGCCGGCGAACTGGCTGCGGAATAAGGAGGCCAGATCATGCCCGGCTTCCTCAAGGAATTCTTCAACCGCAACGGCTTCGGCATGGGGCTTGCGATCCTGGGTCTGGTCCTGTTCTGGACCATCGGCCTGATCATCCTGCCACAGCTGTCGATGCTTGACTTTTCATTCCGTCCGAACCTGCCGCCGCCAGAAATCGGTGGTCCAAAGGACGTCTATACACTGGAGAACTATAAATACCTCGTTTTTGGACCAGAAGGGGGCGGGCAGGACTATAACGTCGTCGACCTCAAGGTCTTTTTCCGCACGCTTGTTGCCGCAGTTTGTGTGACGATCTTCAACCTGATCCTGTGCTATCCGATTGCCTATTATCTTGGACAGACCAAAGGCAATCAGATCCGCGTCTTCGCGATCATGTTGATCATTCCTTATTGGATCAACGAGATCCTGCGCGCATTTGCCTTGCGTATCATCTTTGGTGAGACCGGGGTGCTGAATACTTTGCTGATAGGGACAGGTATCTTTGATACGCCCTTTGACTTCATCCGCAACGACATCGCGCTCTATGCCGGTCTGGGTTACGCCTATATCCTGCTGATGATTTTCCCGATGTACAACGTGATCGAAAGCCTCGACGGCAATCAGATCGAAGCTGCACGGGATCTTGGTGCACCTTGGTGGCGCATCCATTGGCGGGTGGTTATTCCATACGCCAAACCCGGTATCAGCTCGGGCTGTACCATGGTATTCATGCTCAGCGCCGGTGCGCTGGCTGCGCCACAAATTCTGGGCGGTCCGTCATCGCTGTGGTTCACGCAACTTATTTATCAGCAGTTCAATGACAACAACGACTGGCCGCAAGGCGCAGCCTATGCGATCGTGCTGTTGGTGACCTGTATCCTGTTCGTGCTGGCAATGATGCGAGTGTTCAAGGTGAACATGGGGGATATAGGGAAATGAACAACTCTATCCTTCGTGTAAGCATCTGGGTCTATCTGGCGATATTCTTTGCCTATCTGTTGGGCCCGTTGGTGATCATGTCGATCACCGCCTTCAACTCGTCCGAGTTCCCGAGTATGACGCCTTGGGAGTGTCTGACGTTCGAGTGGTTCGGCGCGTTGTTCCAGGATGATCGCATCCTGAATGGCATCAAGAACTCGGTGATCATTGGCCTTGGAACGGTCATTCTGTCGGTGGCGATGGGTCTGGCTGGAGCGCTGATGCTCACCCAGATCTGGCCCAAGCTTCGGGCCACCTACTATACTGTCATCATTGCACCGATCCTGATCCCTGGCGTGGTATTGGGTATCTCGACACTGGTGTTCTGGGATCGGATCAACCGGGTTCTGGGCTTGGGGGCCGACAGCTTTCTGTCGAATGGTATCTTCCTGACAGTGGTGGGTCAGTCGACGTTCATCGCCAGTTATTGCATGCTGGTACTCGTGGCGCGGCTCCAGCGTTATGACGTGGCGCTCACAGAGGCGGCTCTTGACCTCGGGGCAAGTCACGCTCAGGCCTTCCGCAAGATCCTTCTGCCGTTCATGCGACCGGCCATCGCCTCGGCAGCGGTATTGGCGTTTCTCGCCTCGTTCGAGAACTACAACACCACCACCTTCACCTTCGGCGAATATCCGACGCTCACGATCGAACTGGCGCAAAAGGTGCGTTACGGGATCACTCCGGCGATTTCGGCGCTGGCCTTCATAATTGTTGTGCTGACGGTGTTCTTTGCCCTACTCAACGAAACCAAGATCAAGCGTCAGGAATTGGTGGCGGCTGCACGTAAGAATGCAACGGTCGAGGAATTGGCGGGAAAGATTAAACTGCCCAGCTTCTTTGCCGGCAATATGGCAGCTGTTATCCTTGTGATGTTCTGCATCGCAACGATCACGGTTGTTGGCACGGCAACCGTCTATAATCCTGCGCAATGTATTGCGGACGTCAAAGAGCAGAAACGTCTTGAAGCTGAAGAGCGTATTCAGAAACTGCGTCAGGAGCGCGAAGAGCGTCGTCAACGCAGGTTCGAAGGCGTGTTCGATCCGGACGATCTGACGCCGGGAACGGAAGAGGACGACTCTCAGGCGCCGTCTGGTTCCAACAACTCTGGCTTTGGCGGTGTGTTCGCGCCGGGATCGCTGACTGGTGAAGAGGATGACAGTTCTTCGAATACCGAAGAACAGCCGTCGAACAACAGTGGGTTCGGAAATGTGTTCGATCCCAACAGCCTGAAGAGCGACGAGTAGGACAATCCTTGCGACCAAAACGAACCCGGGCCGCGCTGGCCCGGGTTTTTTTATCGTAAAGGCAAAACCGGTCAGCTGCTAGATCGGGATCCAAAAAGCTGTCTGTTTGAAAGGTTGCGGCCAATGGCAGTGCGCCCAGTCCTCAGCGAACTGGTCTCTGCTGATTTTTCCCTGCTAACAGGGAAAATAACAGGGAAAATCGCGGAAAAACGTGTATTTGGCCTGATTTTACCTCGAAAATCGCATTTTATGCAGTGGGTTAGGGGAAAATTCCCTAAGCAAAATAACAGGGAAAATTTCTGACCGGTGCAGGGAATACAGTCAACCCGATCAGGGAACCAGTGTAAGCGTACAGGGAATGCACACTTGGCGTTAGGCGTGTGGTTCCGATCTTCTTTTGACGGCGAGGTCTGTGACGAAGGAGGTATCAATGCCGCGACTGAGTGAGGAAAAGCGCAATGAACTGGAGGCGTTCTGGCGTGCGCATATCGAGGGCTGGCGCGACAGCACGTTGAACCAGAGGGAATATTGCGAGGCGCACGGGCTGCCGTTGAAGCGGTTCGGGAACTGGCGGGCGAAGTTCAGACACGAGGATCCGCGGCTGACCGGTAAGCTGCTGTGGCGGCGCGGCGGGGCCTCTGAGCATATGTTTAAGCCTATGCGTAGCGACGAACATCCTTACATTCCTTCGGGGTGTTCAGGCGATCCCGTCCGGCGGGGGAACTTTGTCATCCATGCACTGGAGCAAACCCACCGACTTCCAGTCGGTTCTGCTTTTGCGTGAACCAAAGAGCATATGTCTTTACCCTCTGGAGAATGAGCCGCAGCAGGGGGCAGGTCAGCGCGGTAGCTGCAAGCCTCTACTCGACGTGGACGAGATCAAAAAACCTTGATTAAATGAATTTTCATATGTTTACTTTGGGTAACGTTGGGGGACGTAGGGGTAATTTTTTTGATGAGTGATAGCTTTTACTGTCCTCCGCGACAGTCCGTGACAGCCGGTGTCTGGCTTAAGGTTCCCATTTGGATTGAACGATAAATTTTGAACCTGTCGGAGTAGTCCGACAGGTACTTTTGATTTCGGGGAGTATTACCCATGGCAATTAAAGTGCCGATTGTATTGCAAATGCCTTTCCGGCGTAGCTTGGATCTGACAATTGTGCAGGTGCCTGGCGGTGAAACCGGCCGCGACGGCAACCGTTTCTACGGTTGGGACTTCGCCGTGACATCGGGGACATTGTCCGGCGAAGAGGTTGCTGCCGTCGCAGACGGAAAAGTCGTGTTTGTTGAGCAAAGCGTTCCGGATCGAGATCCTTCAAGTGACAGGTCTCGCGACCATGGCACGATGACAGTTTCCTCGCCCGATCCCACAGAAACCCTCGGAAATGTGGTGACGATCGAACATCAGGTTGATGGCCAGATATTTTTTGCGAGTTACCTCGGTCTTGCTCAAAATTCGGTGCCCTTGGCGGTGGGAGATGCCACGATTGCTGGTCAAGTCATCGGCAATGTAGGTAATATCGATCTGGGACCAGGATCTCAGTTTCAATTCAGCATTGGTGATAAAGCTGGATCATATACCGATGGCTCGGGCGCTGTTTACCCATCTTACAAAGTGGCCCAACAAACCCTGGATGATAGTAATATCTCGGATCTCGTTGAATTCGCAGACGCTTCAAATTCCGAACCAACTGTATTGCTCCAAAGCGATACCTCAGGTCAGCTGGCAGTTGAAAGCTTCGCCGAGACAACGTTGGACGCCGCCACGCCAAAAACGTTCAGAAATGCCGCTGATATAATTGAACTGGGAACGTTTTTTGCCAAGGTCGTCTACGGAGACTGGGCTTTGCCGGGCGAGTTCCGAGGAGCGGACGACAGGGACAATGGAGTCGACGATGACTACGTCGGCTACCTCGATGGCTGGACTATCTTAACTGACACATTTTTAGGCGGGAATTATGTCCCCACTCCGAATGCGCGTTTCGAGGATTCGCGGTTGTTTCAGGCGAGATATGCAGAAAATAAAGATTTCGACTCGCAAGGATTGCTTGCACTCGGCAACCTGCCTGACGGCTCAAAAACGCTGGTTCTGGCGTTTCGAGGAACTGACTGGAAAGATGCGGCATTCAGGGAAGGCCAGGCCTGGACAGGCAACGGCATTTACGAACACTACGAGGCATTTCGCCCACTGATTGACGCGGCAATATCGGTAGCCAACGATCCGGCATACGCGATAGAGAACTTCATAGTTGCCGGTCATAGTCTCGGCGGGACCATGGCTGATGTATTCACGGCGGTTGATGCACAACACGTAAACCGGTCACTCGTCGACCTGACGGTGGTTTCCTTGGCGTCGGCCGGTTTCGACCGAGATCTGTTCACAGACGTCGGAGAGACCAGTTTTCGGGAAGAACGCGACACCAGCGTTGTAAAAATCATCGAGTTCAACAACGCCGACGATGAAATTGTCCTTGTTCAACCTGATTATTACATTGGGATCGCTCACCATTTGGACCGGGTGACGTACGCGGAGCGAGATCCCGTGGCAAGGCGAGGTGAAGTTTTCGATTTAGTGGATATTGCTTTCGGCTATTCACCGAATGGGCAATTGGAATTTGATGAATTCAGTATATCCGATGGCAATATAGGATTTCACGATGTTTCAGAAATTCTGGAGATTTACACACCAAACATCGACAACTCCGAGGTCGATTATGATACAAGCCTCGCTTTAAACTTGTATGATCTGCGATACTTGGACAAGGGCTTCGGCGCTTTGCACAACGCAGATCTTTACTGGTCGAACGTTTCACAACTGGCGAATGATCCACTCGTTTCGTTTTACGGCAGCCAGCGCGTCATTATGGGCGTCGATGACTACTCCGCCTTCCCAGATATATTCGGCGCTCCTCAAGAGATTTACGACGGTTACAAAGGCGGGTCCGACGCGAAAAACGACTACAATGCCAGAGCGCTCCGGGCGCCGGAAGGCGTTGCCTCCTACATTCTTGGTTTGGGGGGAATTGACGAAATATATGGCAGTACAGGTGATGACCTTTTGTCTGGAGGTGACGACGATGACCTGATCGAGGGAGGGGTCGGCAACGATACGATCTCGGGCGGGCGTGGTCAGGATATCCTTCGCGGGGATGGTGGCGGCGACACCTTTGTCATCGGCGACGCCGACATAGATTTCATAAAGGATTACAAGTCCGGGCTGGGCTTCTACGACGACACCGAACAAGATGTGATTGATCTTTCTGCGATGACTTCTGACCTTTGGGCAGGAGGGTCAGGCGCGGCGGTGGACACTTTTGTGCGTGCCAGAACGGATTTATCGACCGGAAAGGTACTTTTGCAAGTTGACCAGGATGGCGTTGCGGACGCACTTGGTTGGAGCACAGTCGCAGTTTTTGAGACTTTCAAACCTGGTGGCATCATCGACGTTATCCTGGATGGGTCAACGACGACTGTTATTGACCCACCTGAGAGCCAAGCCTTGGCGACTTTTGCGTTGGCGTCTGCATCGTTCATCGGCGATGCCCAAATAACCTATAACGGGCGACCTTTCAGCTGGTCGATTGGTCAACCTGCTGCCACGGTGAACGAAGACGATGGCTCTGTCACCTTCGAAATCAGCCGAGCAGATGCGACTCTGGCTCAAACGGTCTACGTGAGTACCACTATCGTTCACGGATCGTCGAATGACGGAGACTACAGCTTCAAAATTGATGAGCCGCTGACCTTCCTTCCGGGTGAGATAACCAAATCCGTCAGTATCAACATCACCAACGACTCCGAAGATGAAACACCTGAGACTTTTGGTTTTATCGTTCAATCAGAGCCAGACCCGGACGTCAGCGAATACCTTGCCGCTGCAACATTCACAATTTTGGATGATGACGCCAAATCAGGCGGCATACTGACGGAAGGCAATGACTGGATTGTTGTGAGCCCTGAAGTATTGGCTCAGGTTTTCAGCGATCCCGGTGGAATAGACACAGCGACACTGGACTACTCAGGTGTTACCGGGAACGTGACCTTCCAGAATTTTTCCAGTGGAAAACGCATTCAGACCTCCGGCGGCGAAAACATTTCGACGCTTTATGGTGTAGAGAATTTTCAGGTCCTGACCGGAAGCGGAAACGACTCGATAATTGGTGGATCGGGAACCACCCTGATGTTGGCGGGAGCGGGCTCGGATACGCTGCGGGGAGGCGCGGGCCTCGACGTCATGGCGGGCGGGTCAGGGGACGATACCTTCCTCGATGTACAGTTCGGCGACATAGTCAACGGCGGCTCGGGCACGGACTTTGTCGGTTTCAACCTGAATACCGATCTGGATGTATACATAAACGTTGAACTTGGCACAGGGGTTGATGGCCGCTGGACCGGGATCGAGCGTCTTGGCGGTGTGCTGGGGGCTGGAGACGACACGGTTGTTGCGGGGGCGGCGGTTGACACTCTGTTCGGCGGTGACGGGACGGATTTCCTGAAGCTGGATTACTCCGGCGGGGTGGTGACTGGGACAGCGCTTGCGCTTCGGTCTGTTTCACTGCGGCTGGACAGCGACGGCAGTAACAACGAGCAGGTTCTGTACGTAGACGCGTCCGGTAGCAACAATTCTTACTCAGTGAGGTTTGATCAGTTCGAGCGTTTTGACATCACCGGCACGGACGGCAATGACACGATCTTCACCAAGGGTGGCGACGACCGGATCGTGGGCGGCAAGGGCAATGACACCATCAACGCGGGCGGCGGCGCGGACACCGTCGAGGGCGGCGAGGGCGATGACCGGATCACGAGTATCGGTCTCGGCAGCGTCATCGACGGCGGCGCCGGCAGTGACTTTGTCGAACTGAGCCTCGGCGCGGTTACCCAGGACGTGACGGTCGATATCGTGGCCGGGATTGGCCCGGGCGGTGGCGCGATGACCGGGATCGAGCGTCTTGGCGGTGTGCTGGGGGCTGGAGACGACACGGTTGTTGCGGGGGCGGCGGTTGACACTCTGTTCGGCGGTGACGGGACGGATTTCCTGAAGCT